>CBFHJX010000008.1:0-16169 GCA_965656285.1 Luminiphilus sp.
ATCGTCGGTGGAGCGAATTACACGAGGGCGCGTCGGCCTGTTGCATTAGCGTGGTCTAAGGCCTGCGAAAGCCGCTCCTTTGCCCAGCAAGAGGAATATCGGGTCCGTCGCGTCTCGCGCCGAGAAAAAATAAGGATGGCGATGAGCCATGATCAGTGATGTAGACAGAGAGTTTTGGTCCTGGGCCATTGTGCGCTATGAGACTGAAGAGGTGCGCGACTATTTGCTCGGTCTTCAAGAACAGCATGGACTTATTATCTTGGAGGCGATGTTCCTTGCTTGGCTGGGTGGGCGGGGTAATTGTTTAACCGCTGAGGCCTGGGGTGTTCTGCGGGAACGGATTAGCCCTTGGGTTGATTCTGTCGTGTTGCCGTTGAGGCAGCAGCGCGTTATCTGGGGGCAAAATCCACAGCGCCTGGAGGACCGGCGTGCTTTATTGCGTCTCGAACTGGAAGCGGAGAAGACGCTTGCTCAGATTCTGTGTGGCGCCGTAGATGTAGATGCGCTCAGGCGCGAGGGAGAGTGCATCGCAGGCAATCTCAGCCACCTCCCAGAACTTCCCAGTGTCGACTTGATTAATCGTTTGGAGACGCTCTTGGGGCGGTAGTAAGTCATCGGCGAGCCGCGTAATATGCGTCGCTTATCTTTTAACTATTTCACACAGGACAACCTGCCATGTTTAACCCGAGTATTCTCTCGAAATTCACCGTTAAATCTGTCGCGTTTGCTGCACTGATCGGTGTCGGCTTGACCGCTTGTGATCAACCCAAGGAGACAACCGTTATGAGTTTAGAGAGTCAAGAGCAGCGAATCAGTTACGGTATTGCAATGAACATGGGTCGACGAATGAAAGCTGAGGGCGTTCCGATTGACGCCGACGCGTTTTCGGACGGCTTGCGTGATGCGCTTTCAGGTGCGGATGCGAAGATGACTGACGAAGAGATCAACGCTGAGATGATGGCGCTTCAGGAAAAAATGCAAGCCGAGCAGGAGGCGCAAATGCAGGCTGCAGGTGGCGTTGCGTTGGAGTCAGGTCAGGCTTATTTGGCTGAAAATGCGACTGCCGACGGCGTGCAAATGACTGCCAGTGGGTTGCAATATCGCATCGTTCGCGAGGGCACGGGCGCGAAGCCAACAGCTGCAGATTCGGTTGAAGTCCACTACGAGGGACGCCTCACCGACGGCTCGGTATTCGACAGTAGCTACAGCCGCGGCGAGCCGGTCACGTTTGGTGTTACGCAGGTCATTCCTGGGTGGACTGAGGCGCTACAGCTGATGAGCGAAGGCGCAGAGTACGAGCTGACCATCCCCTCTGAACTTGCCTATGGTGCAGGTGGTGCAGGTGGTGCGATTGGACCGAACGAAGTGTTGGTCTTCAAAGTCGAGTTGTTGTCGGTCGTCGCGGCGGACAGCTAACCCTATTGTTTGTTAGGCGGTTGTCTTGACAGCCACTGGGTTCAACGCACGTATTGTGCGTAGAACTCGTTCAGGAAATCTTCGAACGCGAGAGTGTCGGTGGCTTCGATCTCTCGTTGTTTACGCAGCGACGCGATCGCCTTGTCAGCCAGGCTTGTTTTGATAGTCTGGGGCAGCGTGAAACGCTTAAAGTCAGCGTCCCAGCGCGCTGAATACTCACCGATTAATGTTGAATAATCCAGTCGTCGTTCGCCGAGCTCTCGCAGCATTCGCCCTGACAGCGTTTCTGCTGTTCCCAGCACACGCGAATTGGCTACAGCGACGGCATCCCGGTGTCGGTTGGTTTGTCCGCATTGGTCAAGCCAGGCCGCCGCCTCGTTCATGGCATCCATAATTGGGGCCGCGAGCTGCTCGAGGGAGACTTCACAAGCCTCGCTGTTCAGAAGCTTAAGCTGCGGATCTCGACCAAAATTTAGGACGCGCTGCGTGTTGGTGTTGTCTATTTCACGTGAGTTCGCATCGCACAGTGGGCTGTCTGATAAAATACAACTGAGCAAAAATGCATCGACCAATGCAATAGTGTCGCTGTCTAAACCCAGTGGCGTGAAGGGGTTGATGTCGAGGCACCTGACCTCGACGTACTCGATACCACGATGTTTAAGCGCTCGCAACGGCGCCTCACCCGACTGTGTCACTCGCTTGGGACGAATAGCGCTGTAGAACTCATTCTCGATTTGCAACAGACCTTGATTAAGTTGAAGCAGCTCGTTGTTCTGTTTTTTGGGGAGCGATTGATACCCCTCATAAGGCGACATGATCGCGTTGGTCAGCGTTTCTATGTAGGTCTCGATCTGGTTGTAGCAAATCTGCAGTCCGTCTTGGGCTGAGCTTGTGTACCCTAAGTCCCCCATTCTTAGCGATGTTGCGAATTCGCCGAACAAAGTTTGTTCTTCACCAATACTTAAGTGCGACGGTACGTCGCCTCGAATAAATGAGCGGCTCAGTGCAGGCGAACTGCCGGTGAGAAAGTTCAGTAGCCAGCCGTGGCGTTGGAAATTGCGTATCAGCGCCAAGTACCCTTCCGTCTGCCAAACTTTCATGGGTGCTTTACTGCCGGCCAAGGCGCGTGACCGTACCCAGAAAGCCTCGGGTAACGAAAAATTGTAATGGATACCGGCAATGACCTGCATGGTTCGACCGTAACGTGCTCCGAGGCCGTTCCGATAAACACGTTTCATGGTGCCAATGTTAGAAGTACCGTAGTTCGCAATGGGGATCTCGGCTTCGACACCCAGTTCGCCCGGCATACTTGCGCCCCAAATAATTTCATTCGGCAATGACTGCGCAGTGTAGGCGTGTAACTGAAGTAATTCCTCGAGCGCCATGTTCGGTGATTCATGGACGCCCGTAATGAACTCCAGAAGCGATTCTGAATAGTCGGTGGTAATTGATGTGTGCGTGAGCGCCGAACCCAAGGGTGTCGGGTGGGGACGCTGGGACAGTCGGTGGTCTGTACTGGTGACCCGAAGGCCCTCTTTCTCGATCCCTCTGTGGACTGTGAGCGTATCGGCAGCTTGCCCTTCGCTAATTGCCCTTTTGAATGCCGCCGCTATCATCTTGGAGTACCCTGCCAACCACTGAGGTCATTTACGTTTTTCTCGATTATAAGGTCGAGGTAAATAGACGAACGCAAGTGTACGCTCTATGCGATTAGAAGGTACAGCAGTACTGCTTTTGAAGGTTAGGATGGCAGAATAGATTTCGACGATTGTTTGAAAACAATGGCCCGCGAGGACGGCTCGGATCTATACCTGACGACGGGCGCGCCACCGAGCAAAAAGCGCAGCGGCGAGCTGAAAGGGTAGTAATCAGATGTGTTTCCGCCCGGCCGCACAAAAGAGTTAGCGCACCATCTCGTGGACGACCAGCAGCGGCGTGAGTTCGATGAGAAGCCCGAAATGAATCTTGCGGTCTCATTGAGGTATTGGGCTTGCCGAGTGATGCGTCAGACTTGATTCCTCAGGGTGGTATTCAGTCTCCAAAAGAGGTCATGGAAAAGTCTGTTGACCAAGGAATAAAGGCCTTTGATCAGGCGCTATTGGGTTTGTTCCATGATGGAAGAATCACGGGAGCAGAGACTGTGCGCAGTACCGACTCGGCGAATAACCTAAAGCTGAAAGTAGAGCTCGCAACGACGGGCGTGTGGGTGGTGGCAGCGGCCTATCGTTGAAGAGCTCCGACGAGGATCAGGAGTTTAATTCAACCAAAAGGTTGTCCACGACGCGCTCTAACTGTTTAAGTGTGCTGCACTCAGCGGCAGTGTCACAGTTGCGGATGACGCCCTGCATTTCAGAGTCACCTGTGCCCCAACTGCGCTGACTCTCTGGATTTAACCAAATAAGTTGTCTGCACTTCGAGCGAATCTGGGCCAATAGGTCGACTCTGGGGTCGGTATTATTGTTTCGCGCATCGCCGAGGATAATTACCGTCGTCACACGATTAATATCGGACATTGCAAGTCGTGCAAAATCTTCAAACGCGCGAGCGTAGTCGGTGGCACCGCCGTATTTTAAGTTAACGCGCTCAATCGCGGCCTCAACGGGCAGTGCTCTAAGGGTTTCGGTGACCTCACCGAGATTGGACGAAAATGCAAAGCTACGCGTTCTGGGCAGGACGTCCTGTAATGAGTGTAAAAATAATAGTAAGAACTTTGCATACGCTGCAACCGACCCACTGACATCGCACAGTATGAGGATCTGAGGCTTACGCCGGATACTTTTCCGCCATCGTGGCTGAAACGGTACACCGTCGGTTGCCATGGCTTTGCGCAGTGTTGGAGCAATAGCCAGCTGACCCCGTTTTACCCGCTTACGAATTCGTCCATGGCGAGCTGCTAATTTGCGCGTCATGCGCTCCAAGAGTCGTTTCAGTCTGGCGCGATGGTGTTGATCGACGTTGCCCAGTGACATATTGCTGAGAGCGTCGTCGAGCATATCTTCTGCATCGCCACTGGCGTGAACCATGTAGGCACGATCGACCCGATCGCGCACTTTGTTTCTCAGTTGTTCGCGCAACGCTTGCACAGCTTCAAAGGCTGCAGGTTCTGTAGACTCGAGCTCTACCGCCGCGTCACGCAATGCTTGTTCACCCAGAGCATCCAGCATTTTTCGAATGTATTGACCGCGCTGGGTGAGTAACTTGATCGCGGAGACATCGACTTGCTGTGCCGCCGTTTCAACGGCAATTGCGATAGCCGCTTCATCACCACTTTTTAACGCGTCAACGAGCTCGCTTGACAGGTTGGCCGCGAGTTCGGGCTGGGCCTGAATGGCTTGAGAGAGCTGCTCACCTAATTCCTGTGGGGAGAGGTTGTTGGTCTCCTGTTCAGAGGTTTGGTTTGGCGTGCTACTGTCTGAATCTGTGCCGGCTTTCGGTCCCCCAAAATACTGCTCGAATGCCTCGTTGAACACAGTGACTTCAAACTTTGATTTGGCCAGTGCGCTGGCAAGACCGCTTTTTAAAAGCGTGCGGTCGCTGTAACCCACGAGTCCAGCAACTTCCATAGCCACCAATGAATCCGCGGGCGAGATAAGAATATCGCGACCACGAAGAAACTCGATAAACGCCAGCAATCGGTCCGTAGGTGCATCTTGATTGGCGCGCGCGACTGAGTTCATAAGACGGTTACGCGTCAGTGACCTTTTGTTCCTGACTCAATAGCCCTGACAGATTATCAACCACACTCGTAAGGTCATCTTCGTACTTTAGGAGGGCGTTTAACGAGCTGCGAACCAGGTCTTCATCGAGAGAGTCCGCGTGCAGAAGCACGAGGCTCTTCGCCCAGTCAATCGTTTCAGAAACCGAAGGGAGTTTCTTGAGATCCATTTCGCGCACTCTGCTCACAAATTCCACGAGGTGGCCGGTCATGGCCTGGGTAATTTGAGGGACGCGTGCTCTCACGATACGACCTTCGAGTTGTGTCGTCGGGAAATCGATGTGCAAGTGCAAACAGCGTCTTTTTAGCGCGTCCGACAAGTCCCGAGTGTCGTTACTCGTCAAAAATACTAGGGGCTTTGATCGACCTTTGAGCGTTCCCAGTTCGGGGATGGATACCTGGAAATCGGATAAAACCTCCAGAAGAAGTGACTCAAACTCAAAGTCGGCTTTATCAATTTCGTCGACCAGCAGTACGACACTTTGCTCCGAGTCGATCGCTTGTAAAAGTGGTCTTGGCTCTAGAAACTCTTTCGAGAAGAATACGTCATCGAAGCTGTGTAGCCGCTCCACGGATTCGCGAAGGCCCTGTGCCCCGTCCATGACCTCAGCGAGTTGTGTTTTTAGCAGCTGGGTGTAAAGAAGCTGCTTGCCGTACTTCCACTCGTAGATCGCCTTAGATTCATCAAGACCCTCGTAGCACTGCAAACGTACGAGTGGGGCGCCGGTCACTTCAGCGCAACTTTTGGCGAGCTCCGTTTTACCCACTCCGGGTGGACCCTCCACCAAAACGGGTTTCCCCAATGCTGCTGCTAAGTAAACCACCGTCGCGATTTGTTCGTTGCAAATATAGCCGGCAGTGGCCAGCCCCTCGACAATATTGTCGACGCTATTGAGCTTCTCTAAGGAATTGGACATACAAATATTCCTAGTTTGGCGTTATCCGCCTGTAACATTCATGAGTCTTACGACCTGGGGTTCGTCCGGTTGGTCGAACACGTGACGCTCGGGTTTATACGCAAGAGCGGCCACAATTGCACGTTTCAAACTGGCAGCATCCATATCGCTTCTGAGCATTTGACGTAAATCGAGCGAATTTTCGTGGCCTAGGCATAAAATTAAGCGGCCATCAGGCGTAACTCTTAAGCGGTTGCACGAGTTACAGAAATTATGGGTGATCGGTGATATGACACCGACTTCTGTTTGGGTCCCCTCGACTTTGTAGCGACGGGCTGGGCCATCGGTGGTCGTACCCACAATTGGCAATAGATTAAATCGTGATCTGATCGTTTCTAGCACGCGCGCCGAGGGCACCAAGCTGAGCGTTCGATCCGTTTGGGTGATGTGCCCCATCGGCATTTCTTCGATGAAAGCAATATCGATGCCTTTCTCAAGCGCATAGTCAAGGAGTGGCTCTATTTGTGCCTCGTTCTGCCCGGTGAGGAGCACCGTGTTGAGTCGAATGCGCTCAAAGCCGGCGTCGACGGCAGCATCGATACCGGCGAGTACCTTCTTAAGATCGCCGGTGCGGGACAGCTCAGAAAATTGCTGCTGACAAAGGGTATCCAAGCTCACGTTAATACGTGAGACGCCGGCGTCCACAAGCGGCTGAGCAAGTTGAGTTAGCTGACTACCATTGGTCGTGAGTACGAGTTCTTTTAAGCCCTCGACGCCATTTAAGTGCCTAGCAATCTCGATAATGTCGGGCCTTATGAGGGGCTCGCCACCTGTCAGTCGAATTTTCTCCACTCCGAGTTCGACAAACAACGTCGCTAATCGCACGATTTCTTCACCAGAGAGGACAGACTTTCTGGGCAGAAACTGCATTTCCTCGGTCATGCAATATTGGCACCGAAAGTCGCAGCGATCGGTAACCGACAACCTGAGATAACGGATACTGCGATCGAAGGTATCGACAAGTGAGGTTGGCTGGGATTTCATGACGGGTAGTGTAACTAAGAAGTGTGGGTAGTACGCAATGCTAAAATCGCATTGGTTTAAATTAAATTCGTCGGTCGTGCCAGGGCTTACTATTGCCCTTTTCGCAGGGGTGATCTCGTCAGTCCTCGGTCAGACAGATGTCGCTTCTGTGACGACGGCGGTGGCTGTTGTGTGTGTGTGTTGGTGGATTTTTGAACCGATACCGATTCCGGTGACATCGCTCATACCTATGAGCGTTTTACCGCTATTGGGTGTAATCAGCCCGACGGATGTCGCGTCAGCCTATGGGTCGCCACTGATCTTGCTGCTCATGGGCGGATTTCTGTTGTCAAAGGGCATGGAGTCGACGGGTGCTCATACCCGAATCGCGGTATCAGTCGTGCGTTTTGTCGGTGCCGACGAACCTCATCGACTCATCATGGGGTTCATGTTGGCGGCGGCACTCTTGAGCATGTGGATTTCTAATACGGCTACGGTTCTCATGCTCTTGCCGGTGGCGTTGGCCGTAGTGTCGACCTCGAATGCACCCGCGGCATTGGGACCCCCGTTATTACTTGGCTTGGCCTGGGCGTGCAGCATCGGCGGTCTCGGTACGCCCATAGGGACGCCACCGACACTGATTTTCATGCAGGTTTATGAGGAAACGACTGGAACGGCAGTCAGCTTTAGTCAGTGGATGTCGTGGGGTGTGCCCATTGTGGGCATTATGGTTCCGTTAGTGGCTGTTGGCTTAGCGCGGAAGGTACCGCGTGATTTGGTGGTTAATTTGCCAGATGTTGGCGCTTGGCGCAGTGGGGAGAAGCGAGTCTTAATTATCTTTGGGCTGACCGCACTGGCGTGGATGACGCGTACAGAGCCGTTTGGTGGTTGGCGCGATTGGCTGGGTATGTCCACGGCCAACGACGCCGCTGTCGCATTTTGTGCTGTGGTTGCACTTTTTATAACGCGGGACAAAGAGGGCGAGCCACTTATTACCTGGGAGCAAGCGAGTGTTATTCCATGGGGTGTATTGCTGTTATTTGCGGGTGGTATAACGCTTGCAAAAGGATTTGTGGCGTCTGGACTTAGCGGTCAAGTCGGTGAGTTGCTTGCAAGTTTGGCACTGGTGCCGTCATTACTCGCGATAGCGGCGGTTGCACTATTGGTGACCAGCTTGACTGAGGCGACGTCGAATACGGCGACGACAGCCTTACTCATGCCGATACTTGCTGCGGCGTCTTTGGCGGCCAATATTGACCCCTTGATTTTAATGGTACCAGCGGCGATGAGCGCAAGCTGCGCGTTTATGTTGCCGGTGGCGACTGCGCCTAACGCGGTCGTCTTCGGGACCGGTCAAATTGATATACGAACCATGGTTCGATGGGGTGTCTGGGTGAACTTGCTGGGTGTCGTGGTGATTACGGGCGTTGTCTTTTTGTTTGCCGCTGGGTAGCGCGTACTCACAGCGGCAACCAAGGAGTGATTTACAGCAGTGCCATCATAGTCTCAGCTGAACTCGCATCAACACCAGGGCCTTCTTCGACGTTGAGGTGAGTGATAACGCCGTTGTCGACAAGCATAGCGTAGCGCTGGCTTCGCTTGCCCATGCCAAAACCTGTGGCGTCTAGCGAGAGACCCATGGCGTCGGTGAATTCGGCATTACCGTCAGCGACCATCACAATTTCGCTGGCGTTTTGAGCGTCGCCCCAGGCGCCCATAACGAACGCGTCGTTGACCGAGAGGCAGACAATTGAATCAACGCCCGCCGCTTTAATTTTGTCTGCGTTTGCGACGAAGCCAGGAAGGTGCGCCATCGAACATCCGGGTGTGAAGGCGCCCGGCAGGGCGAACAAAATGACACGTTTGCCGCCAAACAGGGCGTCGGTCGTGAGCGGGGTGGGCCCTGACTCGCCCATGACAGAGAGCGTGCATGAAGGGACGTTGTCTCCAGTAGAAAGTGCCATTGATATCTCCAAGTGATTAAAATAAAAAAACAAATACTCGACGAAAACATCACTCGTGCGCAAGGGTTTGCGTCAGTTTCTATGATGTCGTGACGTGATTTTGTCGCGCGTTGTTTTTGTTTTTTTTAAAAAACGGTCATTAATCTAAACGGATAACGCCTGCTCTTGCGTATACCAGTCGAGTTTAACCGTCAGAAAAATCAAGTTCGCACCTTGTGTTTTGACGGCAAAAACCCCATGTACCCAACTACACGATATTACGGAATTTGAGATGTCTGGACCCGCAGAGGTATCAACATTGGCAGCACGTCTGTCAGTTCGAAAAATGTTCATCGCAGGCATTGCGACGGTTACTGGATTGGTTCTGACGTGGGTTGTTTTGACCGCGAAGTCGGAGCCGCAGGCGGGCCCACCGCGGGATCGGCCTGCACCGATGGTCAGCATCATCGAAGCGCAGCCTTCAACGCACCAATTGCGCGTTTACACGCAAGGTACTATCGATGCAAAGCGTCGCGTTGACTTGGTAGCTCAGGTCACAGGGAAGGTGGTGAGCGTCAGTGCCGAGTTTGCAGATGGCGGATTTTTTACGAAGGACGACGTATTACTCACGATTGAGCGCGATGATTACGAGTTCTCACTTGCCCGTGCCCAGTCCGCGCTAGCCCAGTCACAACAGCGACTTGCCGAGGAGCGTGGGCGCAGTCGGCAAGCGCGCCGAGAATGGCGCGAGTTAGGCTCTAAAGAGGCTAATGATTTATTTCTTAGAAAGCCGCAGCTCAGGGCAGCTCAAGCCGCTGTGACAGCGGCTGAAGCCGATGTGGCGGCCGCCGAGCTTGCACTCGACAGAACTGTTATCCGCGCGCCGTTCGACGGCCGTGTTCAACAAAAGCGTGTTGACGTTGGGCAGGTCGTGGTCAACGCGACGCCGTTGGCGCACATTTACGCACTCGACGAACTCGAGCTCCGCTTGCCGCTCTCAGACGCACAATTGGCGCTGTTACCGCAGCAGTTACTGACTTCTTCCGACGGCTTGATTGGGTCGTCTTCACGAATTTTGGTCGATATTGGTGGACGAGCTTGGCAGTTTGCTGCACCGATTATGCGTTCAGAGGCAGAACTTGATCGGCGGAGTCGCGTAGCAACGGTCATTGCAGAATTCCCTGGAACGTCTGACCTCGCGTCGGGTAGGCCGGTTCTTACGCCCGGGATGTTCGCGCGCGCGGAATTACTGGGACGCCCAGTCCCCAATGTTATTGAGCTTTCAAACGCGGCTTTGAGTCCGGATGGCCATGTTCTAATTGTAAGCGAGGAGTCGAAGCTTGAGCGACGGGATGTCGGAATCATTAACCGTCAAGGCACGTCGGTGTGGGTGTCGGGTATCGCCAGCGGTGAGCACGTCGTGACGCAGCTCAATAACACGCTGTTTCCCGGTCTTCGTGTGGCGACTCAGCGGGCGGTAAATTAACGTGAACGGACTGATTACCTGGTTTATTAAAAACCCGATTGCGGGCAACTTGCTAATGGTGCTGCTGATCATTGGCGGCTACACCAGTATTCCGAAACTGGATAAGCAATTTTTCCCGACTCCAGAAATCAATCAAATTGAAATTCGCATGGAGTTTAGGGGGGCGAGCCCTCGGGAAGTTGAAGAGCAAATTGCCGTTCGTATCGAAGAGGCGATCCACGATCTCAATGGTATCGAGGAGCTTAGATCGACCTCGCGTGAGGGCCTGGGGATCGTGATGGTGGAGGTGGAGAGTGATTACCCGACTCAAAAATTAACGAATGACATTAATACGCGGGTCGACGCAATTCGCAGTTTCCCCTCCGATGCAGAGAGACCCACGGTCACGGAGAGGACCTATCGACATCAGATGGGGCGTGTCCAAATTTACGGAGACTTGAGCGAGCGTGAGATGAAGGAGTTGGGCGAGACGTTGCGTGACGAACTCGTCCGTCAGCCCTGGGTCTCTGTGGTAGAACTTCAAACAGCGCGACCCTATGAGTTATCGATAGAGGTCTCTGAAGAAAGTCTTCAGCGATTTCAGTTGACGCTCGATCAGGTGGCGGCCGCCGTGAGAACCGCATCTATTAACTTACCTGCAGGTGCGGTGCAGCGTGAGAGCGGCGACTTGCTGATACAAACCCGAGGTCAGGCTTACGACCGTGCAGATTTTGAGTCTATTGTTCTGCGCAGTGATATTTCCGGCCAAGAGTTGTTGCTTAGCGATGTGGCAAACGTGCGCGATACTTTCGAAGATGTTGATGTCGATATTGAGTTCAATGGGGCTCGCTCGCTGGGCTTGAACGTTTTTGTAACAACCTCCCCAGACGTCATTTTGACGACAAATACGGTCAAGGCGTGGGTCAAGGAGCGCGAACTGTCGCTTCCAGATGGCGTGTCACTTGAGTTTTGGCAAGACCCATCAAAGTCTTTCAAAGAGCGTGTCCGTACGCTCGTCAGTAACGGTTTAGGGGGACTGTTTTTAGTCATTATTGTATTAATGTTGTTTCTCCGGCCCATGCTCGCATTCTGGGTGTCGGTAGGCATTATTGTGGCTTACATGGGGACCCTGTTTCTCCTGCCGTATACCGGTCAGGGCCTCAATATGATCTCTCTGTTTGCCTTTTTATTGACGCTAGGCATTGTGGTGGACGATGCAATTATCGTTGGGGAGTCGGTGCATTCGGCACAATCCAGAGGCTTGAGTGGCGTACACGGCGCTTTAGTGGGGACACGTCAGGTGGTCAAGCCCGTTGTCTTCGCCGTGATCAGTACTATGGTGTTTTTCGCCCCCATGTTTTTCTTGCCGGGCGAATGGGGTCCTGCTTCAAAGGGCATCCCTGTGGTGGTGTGTCTCGCATTGGCCTTTTCACTCATTGAAAGCCTTCTTATTTTACCGGCGCACCTGGCGCATATGAAGCCAGAGCCAGAGGTTGCGGATGCGGGCTGGCTCACGCGTACACGGATGGCGTGTGCGAGTGGATTGTCGTGGTTTGCCAACGAGCGCTACCGGCCGTTTCTTGCGAAGTGTCTGCGCAATCACGCGATGGTTGGAGGCTTCTTTTTAGTCTTACTCTCTTTCAGCCTGGCACTCTTTGGTGGCGGTTATCTTAAGAGTGCCTTTTTCCCTCGTGTTAATTCAGATTTTGTTGTGGGAATGGTCGAGCTGCCGCAAGGAGGTGCTTTTAGTGACTCGCAGGCGATGCGCGATCGATTAGTGGTTGCGGCCGAGGAATTAAAGGCCAGTTATAACAATCAGCCGCGTTACAAAGATAAGCCAGCCATTGATAATATCTTGGGCGTTGCGGGCGGTAACAAGGTCGATTTATTAGTTCAGACCGTTAACGATGATTTGGACACGGAGGAAATGACCAACCGACTGCGTGCCAGCTTAGGCGATCTTTCGGGAGCGAAAGATGTGCGTTTTGATTACACGATACGTGATCCGGGAAAACCCATTACGCTCTTATTTGCGTCCGATAGCATTGGAGATTTAGAGGTCTTGTCGCAGGATGTTCGTCTTGCGTTAGAGCGATATCCCGGTGTTTTTGATGTCAGTGATAGCTTTGATGCGCCAATGGAGGAGCTGGTTTTATCGCTGAAACCCGCTGCAGAGAACTTAGGTCTGACGCTTACAGACGTGGCTCGTCAAATTCGACAAGCGTTTTATGGCGAAGAGGTTCAGCGAGTACCGCGCAATGGTGAGGATGTTCGAGTCATGGTGCGCTATCCCGAGGCAGAACGTCGCGCGATTGCAAACATTAACGCTATGTACATCCGGACGCGCGATGGAACGGAAGTGCCGTTTTCGACGGTTGCGACATACCGTGTTGAGACGGGTTATCAGTCGATTGAGCGACTAGACCGATTGCGGACCTTGGAGGTCAGTGCTGACGTGTCAGAGGACGGCGCCGCGCCGCGCGCCATTGTCGAGTCTGTACTGAGCAGTGACGGCCCCATCTGGCTTCAGCGTTATCCCGGCCTGACCATTAATATGGATGGCGAGTTGCAAGAGGAGATCGAGTTTCAGCAGGCAATGGTCTACATGGGATCGCTATCAATGCTGGTTATTTTTGGTTTGATGGCAATCGCATTTAAGTCTTATTGGCAGCCCTTACTGGTTTTGACCGCCGTGCCGTTTGGCTTGATGGGCGCGATTTTCGGCCACTGGCTGCTGGGTTGGCAGGTGAGTATGTTCTCCATAATGGGCGTGATCGCCTGCGCGGGGGTCGTTGTTAATGACAACCTTGTTTTGATTGATCGCGTGAATACTTTGCGCGCCGAGGGCATGGAGCTGGTCGATGCCTTACTGCAGGGAGCTACCGATCGCTTTCGTCCTATTATTCTCACTTCAGTCACCACATTTGTGGGTCTTGTGCCGATCATGTTGGAAACCAGTGTCCAAGCACAATTTCTCATCCCGATGGTGACCTCACTGTCTTTTGGGGTTCTTTTTGCAACGGGCGTTACGCTGGTACTGGTACCTGCGCTCTATCTCCTCGGTGATGACATGGGTAAGTTGTTTATGAGTGTGACAAAACGGGAATTAAAGAGTGCGGGCTCTGACCCTGTGCCGCCTATGGTTTAGGCGAGATGCCTTAAACGAGGACAAAAAAAAGGGGGCGATGAGCCCCCTTTTTTTGTACCCGACATTTTACCCTGCCGGCCCTGCAGCGATGATATCGTCGCTTACGTCAAACTTCTCAATATTGTCTCTGAATAAACTGCCGAGCTTTTTAGCTTGTGCATCATACGCCTCATCGTTATCCCAGCTTGCTTTAGGGTCAATGTACCCGCTCGCCACGCCCGGGATACTGACGGGAAAGTCGAGGTTCAGTGCGTCGAGATGCTTGGTTTCGACATTGAGTAATGCACCACTTTGCGCTGCGGCCACCACGGCTCGTGTTACCGGAATGGGGAAGCGACTCCCGTTACCATCAGAGCCGCCGGAGCCGCCAGTCCAACCCGTATTGACTAGGTAGACCTGAGAGCCAAAATCAGCGACTCGCTTCATTAACAAGTCGGCGTAATCTTGTGCTGGACGTGGCATGAAGGGCGCCCCAAAACAGGTACTAAACGTGGGGTGAATGCCCGCTTCTGCACCCAGCTCGGTTGAGCCTACACGTGCTGTGTAGCCTGATAAGAAATGAAATGCGGCGGCCTCTTTGGATAAAAGGCTGATGGGTGGGAGCACACCAGTGACATCGCAGGTCAAGAAAATAACGCACTTGGGCTCGCCCCCCATATTGGTCGCTGAGCGTTTCTCTACATGGTAAAGGGGATAGCAGCAGCGACCGTTCTCAGTGAGAGTCGTGTCTGAATAATCAGCGTGTCGAGCGTCATTGAGGGCTACATTCTCAACAATGGCACCAAAGCGGATCGCATCCCAAATAATGGGCTCATTTTTCTGACTCAGGTCGATGGTTTTTGCATAACAGCCGCCCTCGATATTAAATACTGAGCCCTGTGCCCAACCATGCTCATCGTCACCAATGAGGTAACGAGCGGGATCCGCTGAAAGGGTCGTTTTCCCGGTTCCAGAGAGGCCAAAAAAGAGCGTGGTATCGCCCTCGTCGCCAATATTTGCGGAGCAGTGCATGGGTAATACGTCTTTCTCAGGCAATAAAAAGTTTTGCACCGAGAACATCGCCTTTTTCATTTCACCGGCGTACCGCATGCCCGCAATCAGAACTTTTCGTTGCCCGAAGTTGATGATGACGACACCCTCTGAGTTCGTGCCATCGCGCTCAGGGTCACACACGAAATCTGCGACGTTCATGATTTTCCACTCGGCTTTATCCGAGGGGTTGTAATTCTCGGGACGAATGAACATATTTCGCCCAAACAGGCTTTGCCAGGCGGTTCCTGTGACCACTTTTACAGGTAGATAGTGGTCGTGATGCTCGCCGACGTGTAGGTGCTGGGCCCACTGCTCTCGGGTTGAAATATGTGCTTTCACACGATCCCATAGCGCATCAAACTTCGAGGGACAGAACTCTCGGTTGACACTGCCCCATTCGATCGCGTCTTCACTCGATGCTTCGCGCACAACATAGCGGTCTGCGGGTGAGCGTCCGGTTCGGTGTCCCGTTTCAACGCGCAAGGCGCCGGTATCGGTGAGACAGCCCTCATTCCGGTCTAGTGCCATCTCGATGAGCTGTGCTGCATTGCTGTCTGTGTGTTTGTTGGGTGCTTTTGCACTCTGTTCAACAGTCATGGGTGTGTGCTTCCAGTGTGAGTGTGTAAGAAACAGTCAACCAATCAGTGGATCGTATGCTCCTCTGACAGGTGTACATCGTCGCACGAAAAGTCGTAGCTCTCGCCACACATTTCGCAGTTCATCGTCACTGTTTTCTGTTCTTCGAACAGTTCAGTGATCTCATGGTTAGGGAGCAAGCGTATCGCGTTTAGGCTGCGTTCCCGTGAGCAATTGCACGCGAACTTTATACGCTTTGGCTCGAATCTGTGTACGGTCCATTCGTTAAATAATTGGTACAAGAGTGTGTCAGTTTCTGAGTCGATCAATTCGTCGGTCGAGAGGGTGTCTGCAAGCGCACACAGGGTGACCCATTGGTCGAGACGCTCGTCGTCGTCCGCCACCAACTGCGATGGGAGCTGTTGCAGCATTAGGGCTGCTGAGGCACCGTTTCGAGTGGACAACCAGAACTTAGTCGCCAGTTGCTCACTCTGTTCGAAATAGTCGCTGAGGACGTCTGCTAATTCGTCCCTTTGTACGGCAATGATGCCCTGATAGCGCTGACCGATATCGGGTTCGACGGTCAGTGTTAAGACGCCCTGAGGAAGATGACTGCTCAACGGGCCCTCTGGCACGTCCAGTTCACCACGAGCCAAGCCTCGAACTTCGCCATCGCTCGAGCACTCGAGCATAATCAGGGACACGGGGCCGTCGCTCCGCCCTTGTAGCACGACTCGCCCGTCAAATTTTAAATTATTTGAAATGACAACTGTTGCCGCAGCGAACTCGCCCAACAAGCGCTGGATACCTGCGCCGTAGTCGTGGGCCGCTAATAAATCGGTGAGCACATGCTCGAGGGTGACTGTCTCCCCGCGGATATCCGCATCCTTGAAAAGAAACCGGTAACTATCATCGTTGGAGAGATGCTTTGACATGTCGATAGTTTAACAAGGTC
>CBFHJX010000008.1:16179-37501 GCA_965656285.1 Luminiphilus sp.
CGTTTTAGCCAGCGGCAAGTGCCTTAACTTTGGCGTTCAAGCGACTCTTGTGCCGAGCTGCTTTGTTCTTGTTAATGATGCCCTTGTTGGCCATGCGATCAATAACGGGAACGGCTTGATTGTAGGCGTCTTGAGCAGAGCCATGTTCACCGGTACCAATTGCTGCCAGTACTTGCTTCATCTTGGTGCGAACGAGCGATCGAAGGCTTGCGTTGTGTGCTCGTCTCTTGTCGTTCTGTTTTGCTCGCTTACGAGCCTGTGGTGAGTTCGCCACGAAATCTCTCCGGAATTCAAAGGGCGCAAATAGTGGTTGAGGTCAGTGCCTATGTCAACCGCTCTAAGCCCATACGGTAATAATGTCTAAGTTAGAGCCCAAGGATAATTAAGAGCCAGCCCAGTCCCGCGAGTATGAGCGTTTCTTTTGCCTCACTCAGACGGAAAAAAGCATAGCCATAACCGATCGGCGGGAGGAGTAAAGAGAACATGCCCCATGCGTAATCTTCTTTCCATGAAGTGATCAATAACAAAGCCCAGCTGACGATCAAGCAGGACACTCCTAAAAACATCAAATAAGCGTTATACGCTTCCATCTCTTCATCTCCGCAGGTAGGGTGCACGACGGGTCGCGATCCTAACAGATTACGAGCTGGAGCCAAGCTTTTATGAGCTAAAAATCGTATTCTTAGTGGTTAATGAGAGTCTGACCCGAAAACAAGGGTGTGTTGAATAATGAGCGACCTTTATAGCGATATACGGCCGTACCGAGACGTGGAAGTTCGTGACGTTGTGAATGCGCTTTTGGCTGACGATGAATTCATCGATACCTTGGTTGCCCTACACGGTAATAAAATAGCGATGTGGTTCCCTGTTGTGTCGCGCTTTTATGCGCGCCGAGCGTTACGAAAGCAGTTGTCCGACGTCTTTACGGTAGACGCATTTCAGGCGCTGGTTAAGCCTCGATTGGATCGGGTGGTTGCCGCGACATCCGTGTTCAGTAGCGCTGGGATTGAAAAACTGGATGCCACTCAGTCGTATTTATTTGTCAGTAATCACCGAGACATTGCCATGGATTCGGCATACGCCAATATCGTTTTGGTGACACATGGCCACCGGACCGCCCAAGTTGCTATTGGCGACAATTTACTCCAGAAGCCATGGGTGTCTGACTTGATGCGAATCAATAAGAGTTTCATCGTCAAGCGAAGCCTCAGTGGGCCTAAGCAGCAACTTGCGGCATCAAAGCAGTTAGCGGGATTTATTCGGGAATCTATCTCTGAAAATCGCGGCCCTATCTGGATCGCTCAGCGAGAGGGACGAGCGAAGGACGGTGATGATTGCACCGAAGCGGCGGTGCTAAAAATGGTGAGCTTGTCTCGCGATAAACGCATCGAGACGGCGGATCAGATTCTGGGAAAGCTCAATATTGTGCCGATCACCATTGCCTATGAGCTTGATCCTTGTGACGTGCTCAAGGCGCAGGAGCTCTCCTTTGGTGAAGGGTATACGAAAAAGCCTTTTGAAGATCTGTCGAGTATTGCTCAGGGTATCCAGGGTCAAAAAGGGTGTGTTCATTTACGCTTTGGCGAGCCGCTAAATCAGGAGACTTTGTCTGTGACGACAGCAGTTGAGCTGATCGATGCACACATGATCGACCACTATCGAGTATTCCAAACTAATCTATGGGCCGTCGAAGCGCTGGGTCACCCGGTGCCGGCAAGGCTAAGGTCTGATGCTATTGCCACTGTCTCGCGCGAGGAGTTCATGTCGCGATTTGATCTGCTGTCTGAGGCTGAGAGACATGCCGCGTTTTCGATGTATGCGCGCCCTGTTTTGAACTGGGTAGCCCGTCATGAAATGGACTGATAACGCTTGTTAACCGAAGCGCTCCGCGAAGAAGTCAGGGCCGCATTTTTTGCACTCACTGAGGCAAAAGACTTAAAGCCGCGCTGGGGTCAGCGTCAGATGATTGCAGAGGTGGCAAATGCATTTGGGGATACCGAGGCGTCTTCGTTCCTTGCGATTGAGGCCGGCACCGGAACCGGTAAGACAATTGCTTACACCATCGCCGCCCTTCCGGTCGCAAAAGCACGGTCCAAAACACTAATCATTGCAACCGCGACTGTCGCGTTACAAGAGCAGCTGATCTTCAAAGATCTCCCTGAGATTAAACGTCACAGCGGGCTTAATTTCAGCTATCAGCTGGCCAAGGGACGCAGTCGCTATCTGTGTTTATACAAGCTCGATCAACTGATTCAGGGTTTCGCCGAATCACCCATGTTGTCGATGTACCCCGATGAAGTTGATCTCCCTGAAGGCGAGGATACGCAGCGGGCGTTCGACGCCATGTTGAGTGCTGTCAGTGAGGATCGTTGGGACGGTGACTTGGATTCCTGGCCAGAAGCGTTAGATGCCGGCGTGATTCGCTCCGTCACGACTGATCACTCGCAGTGCTTGGGTCGTCGATGTCCTCACATCTCGGGGTGCAGTTTTTACAGAGCGCGAGAGGGGCTTGAGGAAGTCGATGTTATCGTCACCAATCACGATTTGGTGTTATCGGACTTCAGACTCGGTGGGGGTCGGATCCTCTCTAATCCGGAGGACAGCTTTTACATTTTCGATGAAGGTCATCAACTGGCGGAGAAGTGCTTACAACACTTCGCGTGTTTTTCCCGCAGCGGGCGAACGCTCAATAACCTTGCGGAAACTCAACAGTGGATCGACAGCAAGCGCGAGTTGCTGCTTGAGTACGAGGTGCGAGCAGAGGCACTTTCAGCATTAAGTGCCAGTGTGACAGACCTGCTTCAGGTGACGCGCGACACGTATTCCTTGTGCTGGGGCGCACTGTCAAACCGCGTTGATGATAGGGCTGACTTGCGATTTCCCTTTGGTGTTGTCGATGCTGAGATACGTGATGCCTCTGTCGCTCTACGCGATTTATGGAAGCTGCATATCCAGCGATTGTCACCGTTGGTGGGACTCGTTGAGGCGTTGGTCGAAGAGGGTGATGCGGAGCAGCGAGAGGCTTGGGAGGGCAACCTTAATGATCTGCAAGTCGTCATGTCCCGGGCTGAGGGACAGCTTGCGCTTTGGGAAAGTTACGCAAGTTCTACCGACGAGGTCGGCACGCCGTGGGCCCGTTGGATGCGGCATTATGGCGACGAGAGCACAATTGAGTGTTACGCCAGCCCCATCTACGCGCGTGACATTCTTTCGGAGCATGTCTGGGATCGTGTCGCGGGGGCGGTTTTGACGTCGGCGACTCTGACGGCTCTAGGGTCATTTGATCACTTAATGCAGCAGTCGGGATTGCCGGGGGACACAAAGCTTGCGCGTGTTGAGAGTCCATTTGATGCCTCTTTAGGGCGCTTTGTAGTGCCCTCGATGAGTAGCGATCCGAGTGCTCCAGCGGCTCATACTGCAGAGCTGGTGGAGCTACTGCCGGGTCTGCTGGCATGCCGCCAGGGGACATTGGTGTTGTTTAGCTCTAAGCGACAGTTGCAGGAGGTTGTGGATGAGTTGGGTCCCCGCTTTGAGTCTGAGTTATTGATTCAG
This sequence comes from Luminiphilus sp., assembly GCA_965656285.1. Lineage (GTDB taxonomy): Bacteria > Pseudomonadota > Gammaproteobacteria > Pseudomonadales > Halieaceae > Luminiphilus. The sequence goes on from CBFHJX010000008.1 coordinate 19,732, forward strand.
GGTGTCATGAGTAAGGCTGAGATCCTCGAGGCACACCGCCACCGTATCGACGCTGGGAGCTCGTCCACTATTTTTGGGCTTGCGAGTTTCGCCGAAGGCGTGGATTTGCCGGGTGACTATTGTGGGCACGTTATTATTGCCAAATTGCCATTTTCAGCGCCTGACGATCCGATTGATGCAGCGCATGCAGAGCTACTGGAGTCGGCCGGTCGAAACCCCTTTATGGTGCTGACAGTCCCCAGTGCGGCGCTCAGGCTTCTTCAGGCTTGTGGGCGATTACTGCGGACTGAGACCGACTCTGGGATCATTACTTTGCTGGACCGGCGTATCGTGACGAAGCGCTACGGTCGTGCCATTCTCGATACTTTACCGCGATACCAGTTTGATATTGAACGTTAAACACTCAGCGTCTGATGTGTTCTGGTTTAGAGGCGTAAGGAGGCAGATTTTCTCGTTCACAGCGAGCAAAAAAAAGCCCCGCTTCGAGCGGGGCTTTTAGTGGAATGCGTTTGAGCTTTAGTCCCAGCTCAGTGCGCCACCCGTTTGATACTCAATAACGCGAGTTTCGAAGAAGTTCTTCTCTTTACGAAGGTCCATGATCTCAGACATCCACGGGAACGGGTTTTGCGCGCCTGGGAACTGCTCTGGCAACCCAAGTTGAGTCAAACGACGATTTGAGATGAACTGCAAGTACTCTTCCATCATGCTCGCATTCATTCCCAGAACACCGCGCGGCATGGTGTCGCGTGCATATTCAATCTCGAGCGCTGTTCCCTCAAGAACCATTTGAATCACTTCCTGTTGGAATGCTTCTGTCCACAAGTGCGGATTCTCGAGTTTGATCTGGTTGATGACGTCGATGCCAAAGTTCAGGTGCATCGACTCGTCTCGCAAAATGTACTGGAATTGCTCTGCAACCCCGGTCATCTTGTTGCGGCGACCCATTGATAGGATTTGAGTAAAGCCGCAGTAGAAGAAGATGCCTTCGGTGACGCCATAGAAACCGATTAGATTACGTAGTAACTGCTGGTCAGCCTCGACCGTACCGGTATTGAAATTGGGATCTGAGAGCACCTTCGTTTTGTCGAGTGACCAAGACGCTTTTTTGGCAACCGAGGGCACTTCTCGATACATATTGAAGACTTCGCCCTCGTCCATTCCAAGCGACTCGATGCAGTACTGGTAGGCGTGCGTGTGAATCGCTTCTTCGAACGCCTGGCGCAGCAGGTACTGGCGGCACTCAGGGTTAGTGATCAATCGATAGATGCCAAGCACCAAGTTGTTAGCGACGAGCGAGTCAGCAGTCGAAAAATACCCTAAAGAACGCATCACAATTCGACGCTCATCTTCCGTCAGACCGTCTTCACTTTTCCACGTCGCAACGTCTGCCGTCATGTTGATTTCTTGCGGCATCCAGTGATTGGCGCACCCATCAAGATATTTTTGCCATGCCCAGTCGTACTTGAACGGCACAAGTTGGTTGAGATCTGCACGGCAATTGATCATGGCTTTTTCATCAACTGAAATACGCGATCCGCTCATCTCCAGCTCGGCCAAGCCTTGTGTTGTATCAATATTCGCAACGGCCGCGGCAGCCGCTTGCAATTGGCTTGTCGCCGCAGCTTCAGGCGTCTCGACTAGAGTCTCTAACGCCTTATTAACGACTTCCGGTTGCACCGGTGTCTGCTGTTGTGTAGCGGCCTGTGGTTCACCTTCTGCTACGTTGTAATCGTCCCAATTAAGCATTGTTAACTCCTCTAACTTATTTGGTTATTGACAGGCTTCACAGTCTGGATCGTCAAGCGAGCAAGCCTGTGGTACCGGTGCGGGTTGAATAGGCGCTTCTGACTGCTGCGACACGGCGTTAAGTTGCCCTGTGTTCACCGTGGATTTCTCGGTGCCTGTCGCTGCCAAAGAACGCAAATAGTATGTTGTTTTCAAGCCACTGAACCAAGCCATGCGATAGGTTACGTCTAACTTCTTTCCACTGGCATTATTAATGTACAAGTTGAGCGATTGTGCTTGATCAATCCACTTCTGGCGCCGACTCGCACTGTCCACTAACCAGCGTGGTTCGATCTCAAACGCAGTTGAGTATTTGGCCTTCAAGTCCGCTGGAATGCGGTCGATTGCTTGGACACTGCCGTCGTAGTATTTCAGATCGTTAACCATGACCTGATCCCAAAGTCCGTGCTCCTTAAGGTCGCGCACGAGGTAGGGGTTCACGACCGTGAATTCGCCCGAGAGATTCGATTTGACGTACAGGTTCTGATAAGTCGGCTCTATCGATTGCGACACGCCCGTAATGTTCGCAATGGTTGCGGTGGGCGCGATGGCCATCACATTGGAATTTCGCATTCCTTGCTGACTAACCGTTTTCCTCAGTGCGTCCCAATCCATAGTGCTGTCTTGGTTAACCGAGATGTAGTCAGCACCTCGCTGTTCGACGAGCATCGCGAGTGAGTCAATTGGGAAAACACCCTGACTCCAGAGCGAACCCTCGTAACTTGCGTAGGCGCCGCGCTCCGCAGCGAGGCTTGTCGACGCGCTAATCGCGAAGTAGCTGATCGCTTCCATTGTCTGGTCGGCGAATTCAACAGCTTGATCTGAGCCGTAGGACACATCGACTTTGTAGAGCGCGTCTTGGAAACCCATTAAACCCAGTCCAATAGGACGGTGCTTCATGTTGGAGTTTTCTGACGTGTCGACCGAGTAGTAGTTAATGTCGATCACGTTGTCGAGCATGCGGATTGCGGTCGTAACTGTTTTGCGCAGCTTCTCAATGTTTAGAGTGCCGTTCTCGATATGTTGAGGGAGGTTCACACTGCCCAAATTACATACTGCAATCTCGTCTTTACTGGTGTTGAGGGTGATCTCAGTACACAGATTTGATGAGTGCACGACACCACAATGCTGCTGGGGTGATCGAATATTGCAGGGGTCCTTGAACGTGATCCACGGGTGGCCCGTCTCAAAGATCATGCCGAGCATTTTTCGCCACAGCGCTTGCGCTTTGAGCGTTTTGTGAAGTTTGAGCTCTCCATTTTGCGCTTGCGCTTCGTAGTGGTTGTAACGCTCTTCAAACGCCGTGCCATAAAGGTCATGCAGATCAGGCACGTCATTCGGTGAGAACAACGTCCAGTCACCGTCTTCGAAGACGCGCTTCATGAACAGATCAGGCACCCAGTTTGCGGTATTCATATCATGCGTGCGGCGACGATCGTCACCAGTATTCTTGCGTAACTCGAGGAACTCCTCGATGTCCATGTGCCACGTTTCAAGATAGGCGCAGACTGCCCCTTTGCGTTTGCCGCCCTGGTTCACTGCGACCGCCGTGTCGTTTACCACCTTTAAGAATGGAACAACCCCTTGGCTCTTACCATTGGTACCTTTAATGTAGGCGCCCAGTGCCCGAACGGGTGTCCAGTCATTCCCTAAGCCACCCGCAAACTTTGACAGCATCGCATTGTCTTGAATCGCACCATAAATACCGTGAAGGTCGTCCGGCACCGTTGTGAGATAGCAAGAGCTCAGCTGTGGCCGCAATGTGCCGGAGTTAAACAGTGTCGGCGTCGAACTCATGTAGTCGAACGATGACAGTAGTTTATAAAACTCGATCGCGCGCGCGTTTTTATCTTCCTCTCGAGTGGCTAGACCCATTGCAACGCGCATAAAGAACAGCTGAGGTAACTCAAAGCGAATGTCGTTACTGTGAATGAAATAACGGTCGTAAAGCGTTTGGAGGCCTAGATAACTAAACTGAAGATCTCGTTCAGGCAGTATCGCGTCGCCCAGTCGGTCGAGATCGTATTCGGCTAAATTGGGCGCCAGTAACTCGAGCTCGATACCACGGCTAATGAATGACTTCAGTGCTTGTGGGTAATGCGTCTCCATGTCGCTCTGCGTTGCGGAGTCCGCGACGTTTAAGAAACTCAAGCCTTCTGCTCTAAGATTGTCGAGCAGTAACCGCGCGGCCGCACTCGAGTAATTTGGCTCCTGTTCAATCATGGTGCGCGCTGTGATCACCAGCGACGTGCTCAGCTCGTGCTCTGTCACGCCGTCGTAGAGATTTTTGAGGGCTTCATCGATGATGGCCGCCTCGCTGACGTCACTGAGGTCCATACAGGCCTCTGCCACGATGGTCCGGATACGCTCGATATCAAGTGGTTTTGTGTTTCCGTCAGCTCCGACAACGTTGATGGCGCCAGCTGCGGCCTGAGACTCGGGTGACAGCGCCTCTTTCTCTACGCGCGCTTGCCGCCTCGACTCTCGGTAAATCACGTAGTCACGTGCAGTCAGGTGTTCGCCCGCACGCATGAGTGCGAGCTCTACTTGATCTTGAATGTCTTCAATGTGAATCGTTCCACCCGAGGGCATGCGACGCTTAAAGGTGCCCACCACCTGTGTGGTGAGCTTTGCAACCGTCTCATGAATTCGAGTGCTTGCTGCCGCCGTACCACCCTCAACTGCGAGGAACGCCTTTGTGATAGCGACCGATATTTTGCTGTCTTCAAAGGACACAACGGTGCCATTACGTTTGATGACACGCATTTGCCCCGGCGCTGTTGCTGCCAGTCGCGTTTGGCTGGGTGTGCCTGTAATAGGGGGGGTCGCGGGCGTTGTACTACTCACCGATTCACTGCCTGTCTGCATTGTATAGTCACCTCAAACTGTTTTTTTTGCGGCCTCGCAACCGGCCTGCCATGTGGTGTCTATTATCGTGCTTCTTACCACATGTTGGGGTTGCTTAGTGTTCTTGACCCAAGATAGGGCGGTCTGGGCCCGAATGCAAGTCTAAAACCCGGCGGATATCTTGTGGATAAGATGTGGTGATTTTATAAGTTAGCGCTTACTAACATTGGAGGGTGCAAAGCACCGTTAGCAAATAACTCACAGTGATGAGCTGCGAGTGTCACATCAGTGCGGAAAATCCACCGTGTTGAGTGGGTCTGAGTTTCTGGTGTTATTTGCGCAACAAGAACTCGATGAGGGCTTTTTGTGCATGCAAACGATTTTCGGCTTCATCCCAGATCACGGAAACCGGATCATCCATAAGCTCAGCAGTGATTTCTTCACCGCGATGTGCGGGTAAGCAGTGCAAGTAAAGCGCCCCTGGATCGGCGAGACTTAACAGCGGGCGGTTAAGTTGATAGGCCTTGAGTGCTTTGATTCGTGCATTGGACTCTGACTCCTGCCCCATAGACGCCCAAACGTCAGTCACTAAAAGGTGTGCGCCAGCAACAGCGCGCTCAGGATCTGACTCGATCGAGACGTGATCACTCGCTTGGCGCAAGACCTCTGCGGAGGGCTCAAAGCCTGCAGGGCAGGATACGGTCAGTTTGAAATCCAGTATTTTTGCTGCGTTGATGTACGACTGACACATATTGTTTCCATCGCCAAGCCAGCACACGGTTTTGCCACGCATGTCGCCTCGGTGCTCGAGCCAAGTCTGCATGTCTGCGAGCAATTGGCAGGGATGAAAGTCATCAGTCAACGCATTGATAACCGGCACCTGCGAGTTGGCGGCAAATGCTTCGACATCGGCGTGCTGATAAGTCCGAATCATCACGATGTCGACCATAGACGATATGACTCTTGCAGTGTCGCCAATAGGCTCTCCGCGACCCATTTGTGTCTCGCCTGACGAAAGGAACATTGCGCTTCCTCCGAGCTGACTCATCCCGGCTTCAAAGGAGACTCGTGTGCGCGTTGAGGCCTTTGCAAATATCATGGCCATAACCTTGCCTGGGAGTGTTGCGTGCGGCGTGCCGCTGCGTTTGAGTGTTTTGAGCGTTGATGCGCGAGAGAGAATCGCGAGCAGCTCGTCTCGAGAGAGGTCATTGAGCGTCAAAAAGTGGCGAGGAGTATTCATTAGGCCTGTCCTTTATCGTCTTTAAGCGCATTCAACATATCTGCAATCGTTTCGCCCACCATGCGCGCGTCATCGAGGTTCATTACTAGTGGTGGCAGCAGTCTAATCGTGTTCCCGCCTGCGACGTTGATCAGGACTCGACGGTCCAGCGCCATTTTGACGAGATTTGTGGTCGCTACTGTAGGTTCAATGCCGATCATCAGTCCGATACCTCGTCGATCACGCACAAGCGCCGGGTCTGAAAGCTCGGCCTCCAAGCCCTCAAAAATGGCGGCGCGAATTTTATCGGCACGATTCCAAAGTTGATCAGCACTGAGTGTATTGATGACAGCACTGGCCGCCGCACAACAGATGGGATTGCCGCCATACGTAGTGCCGTGGTCGCCGGCGATCAATAACTCTCTTGCTCGACCTCGGGCCATACACGCACCAATTGGGAGGCCGTTACCCAGCCCTTTGGCGGTGGCTAAAATATCAGGCGTTATACCCAGGCGCTGGAACACATAGAGCTCTCCGCAGCGTCCATTGCCCGATTGCACTTCATCGAAGCTCAGTAGCCAGTCTTTAGCGTCGCTCAGTTCGCGGGCTCGGGTTAAGAACGAGGGGCTTAGGGGCCATATACCGCTCTCGCCCTGAATCGGCTCGACGTGAATGGCAACAATATCATCGCGGTTTTTGGCAAGCATTTCCAAAGCGTCGATATCGTTGCGCGCAATTCGAATGAATCCGGGCAGTAGCGGTTTGAATGACGCTTGTATCGCGGCATTACCTGTCGCGGAGAGTGCGCCCATCGTTCTGCCGTGAAAAGCACCCTCAAGAACGATGATTTGGGGTGTTTCTATGCCCTTATTACGGCCGTGTCGACGCGCAACTTTAATCGCCGTCTCATTTGCTTCGGCACCCGAGTTACAAAAGAAAACGTTTTCCATGCCAGTGAGCTGTGTTAACTCTGCTGCCAGACGCTCCTGTTGAGCAATGCCATAAAGGTTAGATGTGTGAATGAGGGTTTCGGCTTGTTCTTGAACGGCACGCGTTACGTTGGGGTGAGAGTGCCCTATATTCGTCACCGCAATCCCTGAGAGCGCGTCAATGTACTGCAGGCCTTTTTGGTCAAATAAGTGCGCACCATCGCCAGAGGCAAAGGAAACGGGTAATCGACCGTAGGTCGGCATGATCGCTGACATGAGAGAAACCTTTTAATTCGACGATGGAAGACTAACGGCGAGCCGCTTTCTGGTAAACTCTCGCGCTTGATTCATTTATTATCAGAAATACACAGCGTGGAGATTACCAATGGACATTATGGAGACCATTAAGGATCAGATCGAGAGCAATCGTGTAATCCTTTATATGAAAGGCTCCCCAAATCAGCCGCAATGCGGATTTTCGGCGCGCACTGTGCAGGCACTGATGGCCTGTGGGCAAAAATTTGCCTATGTCGATATCCTGAGTAACCCTGAGATAAGAGCCAATCTTCCTGCGTACGGCAACTGGCCGACGTTCCCTCAGCTCTGGGTGGACGGTGAGTTAATCGGGGGATGCGACATCGTTTGCGACTTGGGTGATAGTGGCGAGTTGAGCGATATCGTTGTTGGGGAGGGTGGCTCCGAGTCATAGCCTCGAAGCCCCCCGGTTCTCAGCTGTCTGAGGGTTTCACGGTTTTCATTGCCGTTTGCAAGTAGTTCTGTTCGCCGACCCGATCCATGAGAGACAGCTGTGTCTCTAGCCAGTCGATGTGGTCTTCTTCGGCGTCAAGAATTCGCTTGGCGAGATCCCGCGACACATAGTCTCCGACTTCTTCACAGCACTTCACAGTCGCCTTCAAATCGTCATGGGCCACATGTTCCAGCTGAAGATCGCATTCCAGCATCTCCCTCGGGGTTTCACCGATCCGCAGCTTGCCAAGATCTTGAAGGTTAGGGATGCCCTCGAGAAATAAAATCCGCTCGACGAGTTCGTCAGCGTGCTTCATTTCGTCAATAGACTCGTGGTACTCATGCTCTGCGAGTTCCGTTAGGCCCATATCCTTGTACATTTTAGCGTGCAAGAAGTACTGGTTAATTGCCACGAGCTCGTTGTAAAGAATTTTGTTGAGGTATCGAATAACGTCTGGGTTGCCTTTCATTGGGCCGTCTCCGCTGTGGTTAAGTTTCAGGCGGGACTATACCGAAATATTGGCACTTAAAAAAGTGTAACTTACTGTTTTATAAGGAAAAGATAATGTGAACGATTCGCAGCTGCACTCGCATTTAGGACTGGCGAGCTGCCTGTATTCGCACGCCTCTGTGGACAGCCTCGCTGACAAGCGATTCCGCGAAGCATGAGCATTTACCGCATTGTGTGGAACAGCCTGTGACGCGACTGACTTCGGCAAGCGAGCGAGCGCCGGCCGCAACCTGCTCTCGGATTGCTCTGTCGGTCACACCTTTACAAATACAAACATACATGTGAGAAACGTAATGTTAATGAGAACTATTGTCAACAAACAATTTACATCATGCCGTATAATGTTAATTAACCACTAGGGAGTTATTAGGGTGTCCATTCATCAGCACGTTACCGAGCTTGCTCAATCTGCAAAACACGCGTCTGCTTTGTTAGCCAACTCTCCGGTCTCAACTCGGAATGCTGCCCTTCAGGCCATCGCCCGTCAGGTTGCAGAGCGCAAGACCGATCTACTGGCGGCGAACGCCGAAGATCTGCTGAGCGCGAGGACGAAGGGTCTCGACCTTGCGTTGATTGATCGATTGGAGCTTACGGAGGCACGCGTCGACGCAATGCTGACGTCGTTGTCTATTGTTCAGGCGCTTTCTGATCCGATTGGTGGTGTCGAGGACTTAAGGGCCATGGAGTCAGGAATTCAAGTCGGGAAAATGCGGGTGCCTCTGGGACTCATCGCGATTATTTATGAGTCGCGACCCAATGTGACGATCGATGCGGCAAGCTTGTGTTTAAAGTCGGGTAACGCGGTACTGTTGCGCGGTGGATCTGAGGCGATTCGTTCTAACCTTGTGCTTGCGACCTGTATAAAAGCGGGGCTTGCAGAGGCTGGTTTGCCGGAGGAGGTGGTTCAAGTCATCGATACCACCGACAGAGCAGCCGTCTCGGCGCTCGTAGGCTTGAGTGGTTTGGTTGACATGGTTGTACCGCGCGGAGGTAAGGGGCTCATTGAGCGAGTCGCTGCCGAGGCCACTGTGCCCGTGCTCAAGCATCTGGACGGTATTTGTCACCTCTATATCCATTCTGAGGCCGATGTGTCGATGGCGACTGACCTCACTGTGAATTCGAAGACCCATCGTTACGGTACGTGCAATACCATGGAGACCTTGTTGGTCGACGCTGAGGTTGCGTCAATGCTGCCCAGTATTGCAGCGCCATTGGTGGCGAAGGGAGTTGAATTGCGGGGTTGCGAAAAAACGTGCGCAATATTATCTCAAACCTGTAATCCGGCTTCTGAGGAGGACTGGATGACGGAGTATTTAGCACCGATTTTAGCCATTAAGGTTGTCGATGATTTTGAGCACGCGATTAAGCACATCTCGACCTTCGGCTCCGGACACACGGATGGCATTGTTACAGCTTGTCACGCGAGTGCTATGCGTTTCCTTCGCGCGGTCGACTCCAGTTCAGTAATGGTCAATACATCAACCCGTTTTGCCGACGGTTTTGAGTACGGATTGGGTGCGGAGATTGGCATTTCGACGGACAAAATTCATGCACGTGGCCCCGTTGGTCTCCAGGGCCTAACGAGCCAAAAATATGTGGTTCTGGGTAATGGCCAAATACGGCGTTAATCACCGAATAGGCGTTATGGGGGGGAGTTTCAACCCCGTCCACTGCGGTCATTTGAGTGTTGCCAGCGATATTAAGGCAGCACTTAAACTCGATCGTATGGCGCTCATGCCCGCTGCGCAGTCCCCGCTTAAGGACGTGCACTCGGTCGGTGCCGAACATCGTGTGGCAATGTTAGAGCTGGCGTTAGCGTCTCACCCGGAGCTTGATCTCGATTTGAGGGAGCTGAGTCGAAAAGGGCCGTCTTACACCATCGACAGTCTCAGAGAGTTGCGCGAGGCGCTGGGTCTGCAGGTCTCACTGCATTTTATAATGGGGGACGATTTGCTCCCGTCGCTTACGCGGTGGTCGCGTTGGCAAGAGATCCTCCACTACGCACACTTGGTCGTCGTCAGTCGCCCCGGTATTTTCCCGGCGGTACCCGATACAGTGACAGCATGGTGGAGTCACCACGAAATGTCGCTGGAGGCGTTACATCAGGCGCCGTGTGGGGGGGTGTCAAGGGTAGAATGCGCACTTGTTAATGTTTCATCGACAGCGATTAGGGCGGCTATTGAGTTAGGTAGTCCCGTGTCAGAGGTGATTCCTGACTCCGTTTTAGAGTATATTACGCAACACAATCTTTACGCTATTCCAAGCCAAGCTGAGGCGAATCCTTGACCCCGATAGACTCTACCATCACCGACCTTGTGGTCGATGCGCTCGATGATCTCAAAGCCGTTGACACCAAAATTGTGGATGTACGCGACTTAAGCTCCGTGACGGACTTTCTCGTCGTCACCAGTGGCAATTCTTCACGTCATGTAAAGTCGCTGGCCGATAACGTAGTGGTCAAGGCGAAAGAGGCCGGTTGTGTTCCCCTAGGTGTTGAAGGAGAACGTGATGCCGACTGGGTGTTGGTGGATTTGGGTGACGTGGTCGTTCACGTCATGCAGCCTGCTGCACGCAGTTTTTACGATTTGGAGCGACTCTGGTCGGGCGAGCCTGAACTGACTGCACCGCAAGACTACAGCTCTGAGGTCTGGAACTGACCCATGCGTGTCATTGCCATCGGCACCCGTATGCCCGGTTGGGTGACCGAGGGCTCTGATGAGTATCTCAAGCGCATGCCACGAGAGTTGGCTGTTGAGTGGGTGGAGCTTCCCGCGTCGAAACGGACTCGCGATACTGCAGAGCTTCGCATGCTGGATGAAGCCTCAGCGATTGAGCGGCGGTTGAAGCCTCAGGAGCTTGTTGTGGCGTTAGATATCGATGGGAAGTCGGTGTCCACTGAAAGTATTGCTGACGCACTGTCTTCCTGGCAGGCCGAAGGGGCAAAGGTTGCCTTCGTTATTGGAGGCCCTGACGGGCTGCATCCGACACTCAAGGCGCGGGCCGTCGCGCGATGGTCCCTGGGGCGCATTACCTTGCCGCATCCCCTAGTACGAGTGATTCTTGCAGAGCAGCTTTATCGGGCGTGGTCTATTAATGCGGGACACCCTTATCATCGAGCGTAAAAAGAATGCGTATGGCAAAGTGATGTCGGGTCGCAGGATTAAATCTTAATGGTACGTCAGCTAAACCAGATGCAGGACTGGGCACGCGAGACTCGCATCATTCACGGGCGAATTGTCGTGTTGGCGCTGATGATGCTGGTGGTCATGGCTGCACTGTTGTTCCGTTACTTCGTTCTACAGGTCCTCCAAAACGATCAATATCGCGCCCAGTCAGATCGAAATCGTATTGCCGTTCGAACTGTTGCACCAACACGTGGTGTCATTGTCGATCGAAATGGAAGTCTTCTTGCCATTAACCAGCCCTCGTTTACGCTCGCGATTACGCCTGAGCGCGCTGATGATTTAGCACAAACGCTGGCCACCTTGCGCGATCTGCTGGGTCTGTCTGATCAAGACGTTGCGCTTTTTTTAGATGCGCGAAAGCGTCGCCGAGCCATGAGTCCGGTCCCCATTAAGTATCGGCTCTCGGATGAGGATCGTGCCCTGATTGCAGTGAACAAGCACCGCTTGTCCGGGGTGTCTGTGGTGTCGGAATTGACCCGGTTTTACCCCGAGGGTGACCTCGTGGGTCATGCGCTGGGCTACGTTGGCCGTATTGGCATAGACGACGTAGATGACACAAAAAAAGACGAATATCGTGGGATTACCCACATCGGAAAGGTTGGACTTGAGGCCTATTACGAAGATGTCCTCAAAGGTGGGTTGGGTGTTAGTCGAGTAGAAACTAATGCTCGTGGCGTCGAGCTGGACGTCATTGATCGTATTGAGCCGATTGCTGGGTCTGAGCTCTCCTTGCACCTCGATCTTGGGCTACAGAGAATCGTGGCTCAAGCCATGGGTGACATGCGCGGTGCGGTGGTGGCGATCGACCCCAGCAATGGCGGTATTTTGGCGGCCTTTTCAAACCCGCGATACGACCCTAATAAGTTCGTCAATGGAATCAGTTTTGATGATTACGCGGTGTTAAGAGATTCGCGTGACTCACCATTGCTTAATCGAGTGATACAGGGTCAATACCCGCCTGCATCAACTATTAAACCGATGCTGGGCCTTCAAGGTCTAAACCGAAATGTGATTAGTATTGATACGCGCATCGCTGACCCGGGTTGGTACTCGCTTCCGGGAGACCCACGCAGGTACCGCGATTGGATTCTCCGCTTGCGCGGTACGGGGCATGCGGACGACATGAATTTAAGGGAGTCAATCGCGCAGTCCTGTGATGTTTATTTCTACGATCTCGCGCATCGGCTGGGCATTGACGCACTTGCCGAATCACTCGATGATTTTGGTATAGGTAGTTTGACGGGTGTCGACCTACCCAGCGAAAAGCGAGGCATACTGCCCAGCTCTGAGTGGAAAAAGCGAGTGATCGGCAGCAATTGGTACGGTGGTGAAACGTTGATTGTCGGTATTGGTCAGGGTTACATGTTGGCAACGCCCCTGCAATTGGCGGTGGCGACCAGTGCCTTGGCAACCCGCGGTACGGCCTATAAACCCAAATTAGTTGCATCGGTTGCAGGGTCAGAAGTACCGCGCGAGCCGTTGCTTGATGTTACTGCGCCAGCAGACTACTGGAACGAGGTCGTTGCAGGCATGGTCGACACGGTGTTTTCACCTCGCGGAACTGCTGCTGGAATGCGCACGGGAATCACCTATAGCGTTGCGGGGAAGACCGGTACCGCGCAAGTGGTCGGGATTGCTCAAGACGCCACTTATGACGAAGACATTTTGTCGGAATACCAGCGCGAGCATGGTTGGTTTATTGGATTTGCGCCTGCAGAGAACCCTGAGATTGTACTTGCGGTTTTAACCGAAAATACAGGGGGTGGCAGCGCCGCATATCCTGTGGCGCGAGCAATGCTCGATTACTGGATGAAGCAAAATGAGCAATGATTTTTCCCGCAATGCGCACGTGTCGTCTCGCGACCTTGGATCGCGCACGCGTATTCTGCATGCGCTTCATATTGATCCCTGGCTCATGCTCCCACTGGTTGCACTCAGTGTGAGCGGGTTGTTTGTTCTCTACAGCGCAAGTGGGCAATCCGACACAATGTTGATGACTCAAATTCGTAATCTGGGCGTGGCTTTTTTTGTGCTCCTGGTCACTGCACAGTTGAAGGTGGCGACGTTAAAAGGGGTATCACCTTATATTTTTTCGATTACGGTAGTGCTGTTGATCGGTGTCGCGTTCTTTGGTGTCGGTGCGAAAGGCGCTCAACGATGGTTGGATCTTGGTTTCATTCGATTTCAGCCGTCAGAGGTGATGAAAGTGGCAATGCCGCTCGCGGTGGCCTGGTGGTTATCCAAAAAAGCGTTATCCCCTGCGCGACGTGAACTGTTAATTGCATTTCTGATGGTTGCGCTGCCCTCGCTCTTAATTCTTGGACAGCCTGATTTGGGGACATCCTTATTGGTTGCCATCAGCGGGTTGTCGGTGATTTTTATGGCAGGCATTCAATGGCGCTATATTCTGTCGATGGTGTTTTTGACAGGCCTGTCGATTTGGCCCGCGTGGTTATTCGTCTTGAAGGATTATCAAAAGCAACGCGTGCTGACCTTGTTTAATCCGGAGTCCGATCGACTGGGTGCCGGATGGAACATTATTCAATCTAAAACGGCGATTGGCTCCGGAGGATGGGAAGGGCTAGGTTGGACGCAAGGGAGTCAAGCGCAGTTGGATTTCCTGCCCGAGGGGCACACCGACTTCATCATCGCTGTACTGGCCGAGGAGTTCGGGTTTCGCGGTGTGGCGCTACTCTTTTTGCTCTATACCATTATTTTGGTGCGTGGGCTCATTATTTCGTGGCAGGCTCAGTCTAGTTTTACGCGACTCCTTGCAGGCGCCTTAATTGCGACGTTCTTTTTTGGGCTCGTCGTAAATCTTGGTATGGTTTCTGGACTGTTACCGGTCGTGGGTGTTCCCTTGCCTATGGTGAGTTGGGGCGGAACTGCCATGGTGTCTATGATGATTGCGTTTGGCATGTTAATGGCTATTTCAACCGAGCATTCGGTAACACAGGCCATGCGATAACGGTGACAACCTGACGGTGAGTACAACAATGCTTTAACAAGGAGCGGAGGGTGAGGTGATTCGACAAACGAGATTTTTATTGGCGGTGTTAATGGGCGTTGTGCCTATGGGTGCTGTTGCAGATTACAGCCATCATCCGAGCGCCGCGGCGCTTGTTGATCGGGTGTCGGCACGCGGTGTTGATCGCTCGTGGATCGATGCTGCGCTTGCTGAAGCGACAAAACAAGAAAGTATTCTCAAGGCAATTGCGCGTCCTGCTGAGAAGAGTAAGCCGTGGTCAGCCTACCAAGATATCTTTTTAACTGACCGACGAACTCAAGAAGGGGTGGCGTTTTGGCAGTCCAATCGATCTGCGCTCGACCGTGTCTCAGCCGAAACCGGCGTGCCTGCGGAGATCATTGTCGCAATTATTGGTGTTGAAACTTACTACGGGCGCATTACGGGGAGTTATCGTGTGGTTGATGCGCTTTCGACGCTCGCGTTTGATTACCCCCGCCGCTCCAAGTTCTTTACCAAAGAGCTCGAGATCTTTTTGGAGCTCGCCTATCGAGCCGAGCTGCCTGTGGGTGAGCTCAAGGGGTCTTATGCGGGCGCTATGGGCCTAGGCCAATTCATGCCATCGAGTTATCAGGCATACGCTAAAGACTTTGAAGGTGATGGCGTGATTGATATTTGGACCAATCCCCATGATGCGATTATGAGTGTAGCGAATTATTTTGTGGCTCATGGGTGGAGGCCGGGCGAGGACGTTATCGTTGCTGCGAGTTTCACCGGCGACGCCGCCCTGTTTGATGCCGGATTGAAGCCCAAGATGAGTGTTGCCCTCGTTACCGAGCAAGGCCTTGTTCCTGCTCAAGAGGTGACTCCGAGCGCGTTGGTGACCCCGATTAAATTTGAGGGAAAGCAGGGCGATGAATATTGGCTGGGCCTTCACAACTTTTACGTGATCACTCGTTACAATCACAGCGCTATGTATGCGATGGCGGTGCATCAGCTAAGCGGGGCACTTCGGGCACGCATGTTGTGAAAAGCGGTTACGCGGTGCTTGCACTTGTTTTTTTAGTCAGTTGCCGCGGCTCTCCCCCGGTTATTTCAGATTATCAGCCGCCGCCTATTTCCGCAGCTGCAGTGCTCGATGCTGTGCCAACAGCGGATCCTATTTTACCTGTGGGAAATAAAAGCCCGTATGAGGTTTTTGGCCAGCAGTATGCGGTGATGGTTAGCGCTAAAGGCTATACAGAGGAGGGGATAGCGTCCTGGTATGGTATGAAGTTCCAAGGCCGAGCGACGTCCAACGGCGAGAGGTTCGATGTCTATAAAGCGACGGCAGCTCACAAAACTCTCCCGTTACCTTCCTACCTGCGCGTGACAAATTTAGACAACGGGACGTCCATGATCGTTCGAGTCAACGATCGAGGTCCTTTTGTCGACGATCGCCTCATTGATCTCTCTTATGGCGCCGCTGTCCGCTTGGGTTTTGATCAGCAGGGTACGGCGAGGGTTCGTCTGGAGCACATCGACATGGTTGGAAGAGACGATTGGCGTGAGCATCATGGCAAGGGCTATCGTCGACTTCAGGTGGGTGCGTATCAAAGTAGGGTGGCGGCGGATACGATTGCGCGCAATGTACGTGAAACGATCGGCAGCGATATATTGGTGGAGGTGACGACCGTCAAAGAGGGCGCGGATGAGGTTTATCGTGTTCGCTTAGGGCCGGTTGGGAAAGCCGAAGATCTGGATGATGTACAGGCACTGTTGGATCGAAATGGTTTGCCCAAGGGGCAGCGTTTGCCTTGAGCGGTTCGGGCGTTGAGTTGGTACACTAGTGTGCTGGGATTGGGGCAGTAGGATGAAGGAAATGATGCGGTTGAGTAACTTTCGATTTTTGTTGGCTTGGGGCTTGGCGCTGTATATGCCGTCCGTGATGGCCGCAGTACCCCCGCCGCCCAAATTGCCGGCAGATGCATACTTCCTTATGGATGCGAATACTGGAACGGTTCTGGTAGACCATAAAGGCGATCTGTCGCTTCCGCCCGCAAGTTTAACCAAGATCATGACCGGTTATGTGCTCGCAAACGAGGTCGCCTCGGAACGCGCCTCTCTGGGTGATATTATTTCGGTCAGTCGAACAGCGTGGTCACAAAATCCCACCTTTAAAGGGTCATCCTTAATGTGGATTGAGCCGGGGAAACCGGTCAGTCTTGGGGACCTGGAGCGAGGTGTCGTTATTTCTTCGGGGAACGATGCATCGGTCGCTGTGGCCGAGCACCTCGCTGGGACGGAGGCAAGTTTTGTCGATGTCATGAATCAATTAGCCGACGAGCTTGGGCTGGATAATACCGCCTACCGAAACCCTCACGGATTGCCTCACCCCGAGCACAGAACAACCGCCCGAGACCTTGCAACACTCTCGGTCGCATTAATTAATAATCATCCTGAGCATTACAAGATTTACAAAGAACAGAGCTTTACCTACAACGGTATTAAGCAATACAACCGCAACAGTCTGTTGCGTTCAGACTCATCGGTCGATGGCCTGAAGACTGGGTATACCAGTGAGGCCGGATATGGTCTCGTCGCCTCGGCGCAACGCGAGGGTATGCGCCTTGTATCGGTCGTTCTGGGCAGTGCGAGCAAGCGAACACGTGCCTCTGAAAACAGCAGTTTGTTAAATTACGGGTTTCGCTTCTTTCAGAATTTGCGACCGCTCTCCGCAGAAGTCACGCTTACTGAACCCAGGGTTTGGAAAGGGGCGAGCGAGCTTGTTCATGCGGGTGTTTTAGAGTCGGTCGTGTTGACGGTTCCCCGGGAGCGAACTGAGGCCGTGGTAAAGGTCGTCGCGCTGGAGCAACTCGAAGCACCTCTTGCGCGGGGAGATGAAATTGGAACGGTAAGCATTATCCGGGGCGCTGAAGTGCTCTTTGAAACCCCACTGCTAGTCCTAGAGGACGTCCCAAGTGGCGGCTTTTTTAAGCGTTTATTCGATGCATTAATACTGTGGTTTCAGAATTTAGTCGGCTGATTTATGCAGGACAAAGAAGCGCCAAAAATAGAGTTTCCGTGTCGTTATCCGATCAAAGTGGTGGGGCGTTCAACCCCTGATTACGCGACCGCAATTCGAGCAATTTTTGAGCGACACACAACAGGGCTTATCGACAAAGATATTGTTACCAAGAGCAGTCGTGCGGGCACGTTCGACTCGATAACGTTCACCATTACGGCCACAGGAACGGAGCAACTGGAGGCTTTGCACAAGGAGCTTGTTGCCTCAGGCCGTGTCTCGATGGTGATTTAAGCCGTGTTTGTCCGCAACTTAGGGAATGTGGATTATCGTCCGACGATCGAGGCGTTTACAAAAGCGCGTGGGAGTGAAACCCCCGATGAGTTGTGGGTGTTAGAGCATCCGCCCGTGTTCACGCAGGGTATTGCCGGCAAAGAAGAGCACCTACTGTCACCGGGCGACATTGAAGTGGTTCAAACCGATCGAGGGGGCCAGGTGACTTACCATGGTCCAGGGCAGATTGTGATCTACGTGCTCTGCGATATTCGGCGTGCGAAGGTTGGTGTTCGGCAGCTGGT
>CBFHJX010000009.1:0-17861 GCA_965656285.1 Luminiphilus sp.
GGTCAGATCGTCGCGACCTGAGTACTTAATACCCGCTTGAGCCACGCCAAGCCTAATACCTGCTATCGGCAACACCGGCATACTCAACCGAGCACTCCACAACACTGCTTGTACTTCTTGCCGCTACCACAGGTACACGGGTCGTTACGCCCAACTTTGGGGGCGGCTCGGACAACCGGAGACTTCGGCGCTTCTGCTTGTTCTGGCGCTTCACCTTGGCTTGCTTCGGGCAACGTCTGAGCCTGTGCGTGTTGAAACGCCAGCTTTTGCCGGGCGGCCTCTTCGCGACGGCGACGCTCAATCTCCTCTGCTTCGTCCTCACGCTTAATTTGAATTTGACTCAAAATACGCACGACTTCTTGCTTCAACCGTTCCAACAAGGACTCGAACAGCTCAAACGCTTCGCGTTTGTACTCCTGCTTGGGGTTCTTATTCGCGTAGGCGCGCAAGTGAATACCCTGGCGCAGCTGATCCATAGTCTGCAAGTGGTCCTTCCAAAGCCCATCAAGCACTTGGAGCATGACCTGCTTTTCAATTTGACGCATGGCGTCGCCAATCGATGCGCCTTTTTCGTCGTACGCGGCTTGCACAGCCTCAACAATACGCGCTCGAAGCGATTCCTCGTGCAAATCATTGTCTTCACCTAGCCAAGCCACCACTGGAATATCTTGCGCGTATTCGGTGCGCAGGTACTGCTCCAAACCGTCAACATCCCATTGCTCTTCAACACTCATCGGTGGAATAAACCGGTCGATGCCGGCGTGAATCACATCCGCTCGTATGTTGGTGATCATCTCGGCCACATCGTCGCCGTCGAGCAACTGATCCCGCTGTTTGTAAATAATCTGACGCTGATCATTCGCCACGTCGTCGTATTCCAACAGCTGCTTACGAATATCGAAGTTACGTCCTTCGACCTTACGTTGAGCGCGCTCGATCGAGTTTGTCACCATTTTACTCTCAATGGCCTCACCACGCTCCATACCCACTTTCTGCATGATGCCCGCCATATTTCCCATGAAGATACGCATCAAACTGTCGTCGAGTGAAATGTAAAAACGTGACGCACCCGGGTCACCTTGACGTCCCGCACGTCCCCGCAGTTGGTTATCGATACGCCGCGACTCGTGACGTTCCGTACCGACAATATGAAGCCCACCCGCATCCAGTACCGCTTGATGCCGCTCCTCCCAAGCCGCCTGCGCTGCAACTTTTGCAGATTCGTCCTGCAGCGCTGCAAGTTCTGCCTCAAGGTTACCGCCCAGTACAATATCGGTCCCGCGCCCCGCCATATTGGTCGCAATGGTCACCATGCCCGGCCGACCGGCCTGCGCGATAATCTCAGCCTCTTGTTCGTGATACTTCGCGTTCAGCACCTTGTGGTCGATACCTGCGCCCTTGAAGTACTCTGAGAGCTCTTCTGAGGTTTCAACCGACGCCGTACCCACCAGGACGGGGGCCTGGTGCTCAATAATGCGTCGGGTCTCGTCAACAATGGCCTCGAGTTTCTCTTCTTTCGACATGAAGATGAGGTCGTTCATATCGAGTCTTTTCATCGGGATGTTCGTTGGAATCACCACACACTCAAGCCCGTAAATTTGACGAAATTCAAACGCCTCGGTGTCAGCGGTTCCGGTCATGCCGCTCAACTTTTCATAAATGCGGAAGTAGTTCTGAAACGTGGTGGACGCCATAGTTTGGCTTTCAGCTTGAATATTGACGTTCTCTTTCGCCTCAATGGACTGATGCAAGCCCTCTGACAAGCGTCGGCCGGGCATAGTGCGGCCCGTGTGCTCATCGATCAAAACGACCTGACCGTTTTGTACGATGTATTCGACGTCTCGATGAAACAGGTTGTGCGCGCGCAGCGCTGCAGTGACGTGATGCAACAGACCTAAGTTCGTGGAGGCATACAATGAATCATCAGTCGCCAGTAACCCTTCATCGATCAGCATGGTCTCGATCAGCTCGTGACCGTCCTCAGTCAGCTCAACAGAGCGTTGCTTTTCGTCAATGACAAAGTGACCGTCTTCCGACGCCTCATCGGTTCGGGCCACCAGTCTCGGAATCAGCTTATTAATCGTGCGGTAAAGCTCGGAGCTGTCTTCAGCCGCACCTGAAATAATGAGCGGCGTCCGCGCCTCATCGATCAGAATCGAGTCCACTTCGTCAACAATCGCAAAAGCCAGCTGGCCCTGCATCTTGTCGTCCATGCTGAAGGCCATATTGTCTCGGAGGTAATCAAAACCAAATTCGTTGTTGGTTCCGTAAACCACGTCGGCAGAATAGGCGATACGCTTCTCTTCTTGCGTTTGTCCGGCCTTGACGACCCCGACTTCGAGCCCCAAAAAGTTGTACAGCTTCCCCATCCACGCAGCGTCTCGTGTCGCCAAATAGTCGTTGACGGTAATCAGGTGAACGCTGTTGCCCGAGAGCGCGTTAAGGTAAGCGGGCAGTGTTGCCACTAAGGTCTTCCCCTCTCCCGTCCGCATTTCCGCGACATTGCCCTCGTGCAGTACCACTCCACCGATGAGCTGTACATCAAAGTGGCGCATGCCCATGGCTCGGACACCGCCCTCCCGAACGACCGCAAAGGCCTCAGGCAACAGCGCGTCAAGCGACTCGCCGTTCTGATATCGCACTTTAAATTCTTGGGTTTTCGCCCGCAACGCATCGTCGTCAAGCGCTTGCGTGCTCTCCTCAAACGCATTAATAGTGCGAACAGTTTTCTTAATTCGACGTAACACTCGGTCGTTACGCGAGCCGAATATCATCTTCAGCGGATTAGCCATGGGGTTTCCATTACGTGTAATTGGGTTTAGCGCAGTTTGCGCGATCAACGAGTACAGTGAACTTCACTAGCGGTCGATGATGACCTTAGTTGGGCGTGCGGTGTAAGTAACTCGCAGGATCGACCGGGCGGCCGTTTTTATGAACTTCAAAGTGAACGTGTGGGCCCGTAGAACGGCCACTGTTTCCCATGAGCGCAACAACGTCTCCACGGCGAACCATGTCACCGACTTTGACGCGATTTTCTTGGTTATGGGCATAACGCGTGATCACCCCATCGCCATGCGCGACCTCGACCATTTTACCGTAGCCCGCACGCTCGCCGCTCCAGCTGACAACACCACTGGCCACCGCTACAATCTGTGCACCCTCGCGCCCCGCGAAATCGATGCCTTCATGCCACGCTTTTTTCCCACTGAATGGATCGATACGACTGCCGTATCGAGACGATAACCATCCCGACAAGATGGGTCGCCCCGCAGGCGTCGCATCACTTTTGATCTGCTCGCCCTGAATCAACTCGGACAATATGTCGAGTTGAACCTCGCGATCATCCAAGGCAGTGCTCAAGGCGAATAACTCACCCTCAAGCGCAGGAATTAATTCTCGCGCGTCGTCTTGCGATGTCATCAGCGGGCCACCCAAGGCGGGGGGCACACTGAAGTTAAACTCACCGGGCTCTAAACCGGCGCTTTGTGTGAGGTTCATGCCGACCGCATCGAGACGCGTAACCCGGCTTTGTAACTCAGCCAGGAGCACCGTCATAGACTGCAGCCGTCTCTCTGCCTCAACCGCGAGATCAGCCAAAGCCTCAGCGCGCTCGCGCGCTTCCTCTGCCGCCAAAGTCTCTTCGGCCGCCTGTGTTTTGGACACCCCTTTTTTGACGCCAAACTCGTAGCTCAGTCCCGCCAAAGTCACCGGCAAACCAATCAAAATTGCAGACACAACGACCCGTGTCCATCGACCAATCTCGACGGTTTTAGAGGGGCCTTCTTTGTTTATCAGTATGAATTTCAAAGGTTGACACAATCGCTATCGTTAACCGCGCCACTATGCCAGAGATACAAGTCCTAAGAAAGTAGGTTGGCGTCGGCTGTGATCTCGGCCGCGATTAAGTTGGCGCGTAAGTCAAAAACGGCTGCTGATAAGAAATCGGAGCCTGCTCAACATCCTCAAAGGTGACCATCTCCCACGCGTCCTTATTGGCAATTAAGGTGCGCAGCGCCTGGTTGTTGAGTGCATGCCCTGACTTGAAGGCACGGTATTCACCGATCAGGCTATACCCCAGCAAATACAGGTCGCCAATGGCATCGAGCACTTTGTGCTTCACAAACTCATCGTCGTAACGAAGACCACCGTGGTTCAAGACCTTGTAGTCGTCGATAACGACGGCATTGTCCATGCTGCCCCCACGCGCGAGTCCCTTTGATCGCAAGTACTCAATTTCCTCGACAAAGCCAAAGGTTCTTGCGCGACTTACCTCGCGTACGAACGATGTTGTGGAAAAATCGATCTCGGTGGTCGCGGCGCGGTGTTTGAACACCGGATGATCAAAATCAATACCAAACGAGATCTTAAATCCCTCAAGCGGCAAAAAGCTGGCAGTCTTGTCGCCGTCGGTTACGGTGACCTCTTTTTTGACACGAATAAATTTCTTCGCAGCGTGTTGTTCTGCGATTCCTGCTGACTGCAGCAAAAAGACAAAGGGGGCCGCGCTACCGTCCATAATGGGGATTTCAGGGGCGGTCACGTCGACGTACGCGTTATCGACACCCAGCCCTGCCATCGCAGACAGCAGGTGCTCGATAGTCGAAACGCGGGCTTCACCGTGAATGAGACAGGTCGACAGCGTCGTCTCTCCAACCAAGTCGGCACGAGCGGGGATCTCGGCCACAGGGTTGAGGTCAGTTCGGCGAAAAACGATGCCCGTATCGACGGGTGCAGGGCAGAGTGTCAGGAGCACTTTATCGCCTGTGTGCAAGCCAACACCGGTGGCCTTGATCGAATTTCGCAATGTTCGCTGTCGTATCATTCCTTTGCCTTTTTTCAGGGGGCAGTAAACCCGAGAGCTTGGCGCTCTCTTTTCAACCACTCCCTCGCTCAGCGTTAGTCGGCTTGGCGACGCAGAAACGCTGGAATATCGAAATACCCCTCTTCGCTACTTTCCTCAACGGCAACCGCTTGCGCAGAATGAGTAGCCGCAGCAGCACGCTGACGCTTCGCTGGAGGCAGATCATACCCCTCATAGGCCGCTGACGTCGATGTTGCAGAACGCATGGGCGCCAATGGCTCAACCTTTTTCAAGACAGGTCGGCTTTGCTCGACACCCAGCCCCGTGGCCACGACAGTCACTTTGAGCTCATCGGCCATGGTTGGATCAATCACTGTGCCGATGACTACCGTCGCGTCGTCACAGGCAATCTCTTCAATCGCTTCACCGACCTCTGAGAATTCGCCCAGCGAAAGATCAAGACCCGCTGTAATGTTGACCAACAGACCCTTCGCTCCGCTAAGGTCTATGTCGTCCAACAGTGGGCTGTTAATTGCACGTTCAGCCGCCTCTCGAGCACGACCCTCTCCGGTAGCGGTACCCGTACCCATCATTGCAGAACCCATTTCTGACATCACAGTCTTCACGTCGGCGAAATCGACGTTGATCATACCGGGACGAATAATCAGGTCCGCAATACCCTGGACTGCCCCAAAGAGTACGTCATTGGCCTCTTTGAACGCATCCAACAAGCTGGTGTTTTTGCCCATAACTTCGAGCAATTTCTCGTTGGGCACGGTAATCAGTGAGTCAACGTGCTGTTCAAGTTCTTTGAGACCTTGATCTGCAATGGTCAAACGCTTTCGACCCTCGAAGCTGAACGGTCGAGTGACCACTGCCACGGTCAAGATACCCATGTCACGCGCTACCTCCGCGACAATAGGTGCACCGCCCGTACCAGTACCGCCACCCATTCCAGCCGTAACAAACACCATATCCGCGCCCTGCAAAGACTCGGCAATTCGATCTCTGTCTTCGAGCGCGGCCGCACGACCAATTTCCGGATTGGCGCCCGCACCCAATCCCTTAGTAATAGTGTTACCCAGCTGCAGAATCGTTTTAGAGTCGATGTCCGCCAGCGCCTGCGAGTCCGTATTGGCACAAATGAAGTCTACGCCTTCAATATCGTGCTCGATCATGTGACGAACCGCATTACCGCCGCCGCCGCCGACACCAATCACCTTGATAACCGCGTTTTGCGGTGCATTGTCTACTAGTTCAAACATTTTATTTCTCCCCGTTAGAAATTATTCGGCTCCCCGAATATCCCCTTACTTTTTTAAAAGTTGCGTCCAAACCAATTGCGCAACCCACCCAGCAAACCGCTGGTCTTCTTGCGACCCGCAGCAAGCTGCGCCCCGTCATGAAGTTCTTTTGCACCCGACAGCAGCAGGCCTACCGCTGTTGCGTAAATCGGGTTGCGAATAATGTCGTGCATGCCGCGCGTGTACTGCGGCGCACCGACTCGTACCGGCATGTGGAAAATCTCTTCAGCAAGCTCTACCACGCCCTCCATTTTGGAGGTCCCACCGGTCAGCACGATGCCGGCGGGTATCAGGTCTTCAAAGCCAGAGCGTCGCGTCTCACCTTGGATCAGCGTGAAAAGCTCGTCGTAGCGAGGTTCAACAACCTCCGCCAACGACTGACGCGACAGATCGCGCGGCGGGCGATCGCCCACGCTGGGAACCTTGATGGTTTCATCAGGCCCTGTGAGCTGAGCGAGCGCACAGGCGTATCGAATTTTTATTTCCTCTGCGTGCTGGGTCGGTGTGCGTAAGGCCATTGCAATGTCACTCGTGACTTGATCACCCGCGATAGGAATGACCCCTGTGTGGCGAATAGAGCCCTCAGTGAAGATGGCAATGTCGGATGTTCCACCGCCGATATCGACCATGCAGACACCAAGGTCACGCTCGTCATCGGTAATCACCGAGTAACTCGACGCCAACTGTTCGAGGACAATGGCGTCCACCTCCAAACCGCACCGCTGAACACATTTTTCGATGTTTTGTGCAGCTGTTTCAGCGCAAGTAACGAGGTGAACCTTGGCTTCGAGGCGAACACCTGACATGCCCAGAGGCTCTTTAATGCCGCCTTGATTGTCGATCACGAACTCTTGCGGAAGTACGTGGAGAATTTTCTGGTCTGCCGGTATGGCAACCGCTTGCGCGGCATCAATCACACGCGAGATATCGGCGCGCTCCACTTCACGGTCTTTAATCGCGACAATACCGTGCGAATTCATCGATCGAATATGGTTGCCAGCAATTCCGACATACACCGAGTGAATCTGACAGCCGGCCATCAGCTCTGCTTCTTCCACTGCCCGTTGAATGGCATTAACCGTCGACTCAATGTTCACAACGACGCCCTTTTTAAGTCCTTTGGACGGATGAGAACCAATGCCGACGATATCAATCGTTCCGTCAGCATCTACCTCACCGACCACAGCAACCACCTTGGACGTTCCTATATCCAGTCCAACGATCATTCGTTTCTCTTCATTCGCTGTCATTACCGACCTCCTCGCTCTTGGGCTACTGTGGTCACTGCAAATTGCTTTTGCTGGCGCAGAACTGCTGCTCCGCGCTCGTACCGAAAATCTATTCTGGTAATCGAGTTGTCTTGAGCCCCCTGAGTAAGCAACACAGCAAAACGACGGACACGCTGCGCGAAGTCCTTGTCGCCAAACTGCACGCTCGTCCCATCAGTAAGCTCAGCTGATATTTGTCCCAATCGATCTTCTTTGAGAACCGCGATACCCAAACCGTGGGGGGTCAACAGCATCTGAAATAACTTAAACTGTTCGATGAGTGCGATCGGTGCACTGTGCTCGCTCCACAACTGGGGCAGCTCGGAGTACCGATCGAAAGACGCCCCATCAAAGACGACACCGTGCTGATTGATATAGGCCGCCTCGCCCCAACGCGCGATAGGCTGCTCTTCGGTAACGTGCACGTGAACAGTACCCGGCCACTCTCGACGCACCTTGACCTCAAACACCCAAGGCAACGCCTCAAGGTCTGTGCGAATCTCAGCGAGATCTGTCAACAGGAAACCTTCGCTCACGCGCGGGCCAATGACCGCCTCCACTGTGGCACGAGACACGTGTTGCATATCCCCTAAGATCGCAATTTCGTGCACGGGCATGTCGGTAGCGCGTTGTGTCAAAAGCCCTACAACTGCAGCGATGACAATAAAACTCACGGCAGTGATGATGCGCTTAATACTGCGAAGAAAGCGGTCCCAGCGCGTACCCACTGTCCCCTTGGGTTGTCGAGCAATATCACGCGGCATAACGCAACTCCCTAGACCCCAAATAAATTTCATCCAGTAGATCAATAAAACGTATATCTGCGGCCTCAGCGGCCTTGGGAACAAGGCTGTGTTCTGTCATACCCGGTACTGTGTTGACCTCCAGCAACTGCCAACCGTCTGCGCCACGAATCATGTCGACACGCCCCCACACTTCGGCGCCCGAGGCGACAAATGCCGCGTAGGCCAGCGCCTGCAGCGTTTGTGTCTCATTGACGCTCAACGGTGCTGGACACTCGAAGCGTGTCGTGTCCGACACATACTTCGCGTTGTAGTCATAAAATGCAGACTCAGGCGTAATCTTAATCGGCGGTAACGAGCGTCCGCGAAGGATCGCAACGGTGTACTCCTCGCCACTAACAAACTGCTCCGCCATGACAGGAACGCCCGATTTTTGTGCCTCAATGAGACCCGCACGTAATGACTCCGCATCGCTTGCCGCGGCCATTCCGACCGAGGATCCCTCTGAAATTGGCTTTACAAACACCGACTTCAGACGCGCAATCACGGCCACTAAGTCACTGTGCTCATCGATAATTTCAAAGGCCGGTGTAGGCAGGTCAAGACTTTTCCAGACCTGTTTGGTCTTTACCTTGTCCATGCTCAGGGCGCTGCCCAGCACCCCGGAACCTGAGTACGCGACACCCAGTGTTTCGAGAAACCCTTGAACGCGACCATCCTCTCCACCTGCGCCGTGAAGTAAATTAAAAACGAAGGTGTCCGATGGCAGATCTTGATGCCAGTTTGGAGTTGCCGTATCGATGCAGGTAACGCGCACCCCCTCAAGTGTCAGCGCGCTCGCCACCGCAGCACCACTTTTCAGAGAGACCTCACGCTCTGCTGAAGTCCCGCCCATCAGAACAGTGACATGCGTTCCTTGTAGATCAGGGCTCATGACAGCGCCTCCAGAGACGTCGCTTCAGAGAGCATGCGAGCCAAGCGCCCAATATTGCCGGCACCTTGCATCACGAGGACATCGTCATTCGTAAGGAACTTAATTAATCGACTCGGTAACTGGCCGTTATCGCTCAGTAGCACGGGGTCGACAAATCCCATCTGGCGAATACTGCGGGCCAGTGCTCGACTGTCCGCACCGACAATTTCTTCCTCGCCCGCCGCGTAAACGTCGAGGAGTACAAGTGCGTCTACTGTCGACAGTACATCGACAAACTCGTCGTAACAGTCCCGCGTCCTGCTGTATCGATGCGGCTGGAAGACCATAACGAGTCGCCTATCTGGATACGCTTCTCGCGCCGCAAGAATTGTGGCCTTAAGTTCCGTCGGGTGGTGCCCATAGTCGTCGACTAATAACGCGTCGCCGTCCTGCCACGTAATATCACCCAATACCGAAAAGCGACGACCAACACCCTCGAAAGACTTGAGGCCACGGGTGAGCGCGTCATCGCTAACGCCCAACTCAGAACAAACGGCAACCGCCGCTGCCGCATTGAGCGCGTTATGAACGCCAGGCATGGGCAGTATCAATGCCAATGCGTCACCCATTGCCTTGCGGTGCAGGGTGAATTGGCTTTGGGTTCCCGAAAACCGCAGTGATTCTAGACGGTAGTCCGCCTCGTCAGCGAAACCATAGGTGACGACCTGTCGCGAGATACTGGGCAGCAACTCACGCACACCGGGGTCATCAAGACACACTAGCGCCACGCCGTAAAACGGTAGGTTATGGAGAAATTCGACAAAGGCCTGCTTGTAAGCGCGAACATCACCCTCGTAATGCTCCATGTGATCCGGCTCGACGTTCGTGATCACCGACATCATGGGCAACAAGTGTAAAAAGGAAGCGTCACTCTCGTCGGCCTCAACCACCAAATATTCACTCGCACCCAGCTGTGCATTGGTGCCCAAATTATTCAGCACCCCACCAATGACAAAGGTGGGATCCAGACCCGCCTCAGCCATCAGTGACGCAATTAGACTGGTCGTCGTGGTTTTACCGTGGGTCCCTGCTACGGCGACACTGAATCGATAGCGCATCAGTTCCGCCAGCATTTCTGCCCGAGGTACGATGGGAATTCGCAACTCTCTGGCCGCCTTAATCTCCGGATTAGATTCATTAATCGCGGAGGACACGACCAAGACATCAGCCCCCTCAACATGAGAGGGTTTGTGGCCTATGGCAACCGAAATGCCCAAACCTCTGAGTCGATCAATGGATGAATTCTCAGCGATGTCAGAGCCCGACACCTGATAGCTCAAACCGGCAAGCACTTCCGCAATACCGCTCATACCAGAGCCGCCAATGCCTACAAAGTGAATGCGCTGAATCCGACGCATCATGGGTTCACGTGTTAGAACAGCCTCAGCCACACGCCACCTCCTGTGCGACCGAAACAACGTCCTGAGTCGCATTCGGTTTGGACCACGAGCGCGCGCATTCTGACATGGTGCTCAGGCGTGGTGCGTCGTTGATAATATCGTTAATAAACTGAGCAAGCGTGGTGTCGCCAAGCGAAGACTGCGGCAGAATACGCGCGCCGCCGGCGTCACACAGCACTTCAGCATTCTTCATCTGATGGTTGTCGATTGCCTGCGGCAGCGGGACCAGGAGACTGGGTGTTCCAGTAACGGCAAGCTCGCTAACCGTCAGAGCGCCTGCACGACAAATCGCAAGATCCGCCCACGCGTACAATGACGCCATGTCCTCGACAAAGGGCATTACATCGACATTGCGCACCCCGACTGAGGCCCAAGCGTCTCTCGTGACGTCTAGATGCAGTGCGCCGCATTGGTGCTTTACGTCAAGGGCCGCAAGCACTTCTGTCGGGAGTGCAGCAAACGCCTCAGGGCATCCCTTGTTCAGGGCGAGCGCACCCTGACTTCCACCCAAAATGGCGATACGTAATGGCCGCTCCGGAGTAAACATTGACTGTGGATAGACTTTTTGAGGCTGCTGACACAGCTCTGCTCGTAGGGGATTACCGGTTACCAACACGTTCGCAGGCGCCAAAAAGGCCCCCTCAAACCCGGCCATAACACGGCAGGCGCCTCGAGCAAGCAATCGATTAGTGGTGCCGGCGACTGCATTTTGCTCATGAATAAGTACGGGAATACGCAACACTGCGGCCACAGCACCAGCAGGTCCTGCCGCATAACCCCCAAAACCAATTACTAAAGTGGGTCGATGTCGCAGTAAGAGGCGCAGTGCTTGAAGGCAGGCAAAGAGAAGAGAAAAGAGGCCTTTGAGCCGTGAAATAATACCCTTCCCACGCAAACCCAAGGTAGTGAGTGTATGCAAGGTCATGCCACTCACGGGCACGACGCGAGCCTCAAGTCCTCGGGCTGTTCCTATCCACGAAACTCGCCAGCCCGCTTCGCGCAACGCGCTTGCAACCGCAAGGCCTGGGTAGACGTGGCCACCGGTGCCACCCGCCATGATCATAGCGCTGTGCGTCGACGCGCTCATGGCAACCTTCTCCTGGCCTGCACTTTGGTCGTCGCTGCAACCTGACTGCGCTCTAACTTCAGCAAGAGACCCACCGTGACACAGCTCATCATCAGGCTGTTACCACCGTAACTAATAAAGGGGAGCGTTAGCCCTTTGGTTGGGAGCAGCCCTGAGCTCACACCCATGTTGACGAAAGCTTGACCAGCGAAAACGAGCGCGAAACCAAAGCAGCAGTAGGCTTCGAATTCGCGACTCTCCAGGAGAAAGCGATACCCCATAAATACAATACGACCGACAAACACTGCGAACAGAATGATCACGGCGACAGCGCCTACGAGACCTGTTTCCTCGGCCCAAATTGAAAAGACAAAGTCGGTGTGGGCCTCAGGCAAGTAAAAGAGCTTCTGAACGCTATTACCCAGCCCCACACCCAGCCACTCACCGCGCCCGTAGGCGATAAGCGACTGTATGAGTTGAAAACCACTGCCAAACGGATCGCTCCAGGGGTCTTGGTACGCCATCAGCCGCTGCATACGGTAGGGGGCCATAAGAATCATACCCGCCATAATGGCGACCGCTGACACGACCAGACCCAGCACATACATAAGGCGTGCACCACCCATGAACAACATGCCAAACGCGGTACCCAAAATAATGACCGTTGCGCCAAAATCAGGCTCGGACAACAGCAACAGCGCAAATAAGATCAGCACCAAGATCGGCTTGAGTAAACCTCTTAGAGCTGTCCGCAACTCCTCACCGTGGCGTACCATATAGCCCGACAACCATAAGACCAGTGCAAACTTGGCGAACTCTGATGGCTGAAGCGTAAATCCTGCTAGTGGGATCCAACGCTGGCTACCATTAACCACTCGCCCGATTCCGGGCACGAGGACAAGTACCAGTAGCGCAAACGCCAACATGAGAAGCCATGGCGATGTCTGGCGCCATACATTGAGCGGCAACAGATACGCAACAAACCCAAGCGTGACACCAATGGCAAGGTAAGAGAGGTGTCGGATGGCGTGATGCCATTCATTGCCAAATTTCACTTCCGATAAGCTAATCGAGGCCGATGAGATGGCGACAACACCCACCGCAATGAGCGCGGACGCCAGCACTAGCAAGAGGGATCCTGACCAGTTATCGCGAGGCGTTGCCGTCATAGCTCAGCCTCCTGCACGATAAGACTCACGGCGTCTCGAAACGCGGTACCGCGGTCCTGATAGTCTATGAACATGTCAAAACTCGCACACGCAGGCGACAATAAAACAACGTCGCCCTCTGACGCCCACTCGACAGCACGTCGAACGGCCTCTGTCATGGAGCGTGCACGTTCTCGAGAAACATGAGGCTCAAGTGTCGCCTCGATTTTATCGGCATCACGACCGATAAGAATGGTGTGCTTACACGATGCGGCAATGGCTTTCGACAGTGGTTTAAATGACTGACCTTTCCCCTCACCACCAGCGATTAGGATCACGTTCTTTCCCTTCGAAAGACCCTCCAACGCGGCGATACTTGCACCAACGTTCGTACCTTTACTGTCATTCACGTAACGCACGTGCTGATACTCTAGAATCATCTCGCAGCGATGAGCTAGACCTGAAAGTGTCTTAAGACCCGCGACAAGGTCGCGGTAATCGATACCCAACGCGTGGCACACCGCCAGGGCGGCCAGGGCATTTCGGAGATTATGGTCACCCACCAGAGCGATCTCAGAACAAGCGCATAACGGCTCAAACCCGTGATACAGCCAGAGTTCACCGTCCTGCTCACGCAGACCCAGCTGATTGAGGTCAGGCTCATTGTCGCGCCACAAAACCCAAGGCACGTCGCTCTTACCCACAGGCTGCGTTAGAGAGTCCCTGCAGTTGGCCACGACGCTCTTTGCGCCGGCGAAAATTCGGTGTTTTGCGAGATGGTAAAGCGGCATCGTTTGATGCCGATCGAGATGGTCGGGGGACAAGTTCAGCACGATCGCCACCGCGAGGTTCAGATCGCCCGCACGCTCCAGCTGAAAGGAAGAAAGCTCGAGTACATAGACGTCCGGGGTTTCATTGAGAAGCTCAAGCGCAGGCACACCCAAGTTCCCTCCAACCGCAACCCGCTTACCACAAGCGGTCAGTAGCTGACCCACGAACGTCGTCACACTCGACTTGCCGTTCGATCCAGTAATACCGATGACAGGACGCTTCGCTTCAGCCACAAACAGATCAATATCGCCGCGCACTTCAACGCCCTGGGCCTGCGCCAGGGTAATGGCCGGTGAGTCCATAGCGATACCGGGTGAGGCAATCATTAGATCAATTTGGTTCATGAGCCTCGGATTGAGGTCGCCAAAATGAGTCTCGACCCCGTCGAGCTCCTCTTTCAAGGCTTGATTACTCGACAGATCGGAACGGGTATCCATGGCAATAAACGGTACGCCTTGCTCTTTCCAAAAACGCGCAACCGACCGCCCGGTGTGCCCCATACCGAGGACCGCACGTCGTGTCGAACTGGAAATGAGTTCAGGCGTCATCGTGATCTACCTCAACTTCAATGTCGCAAGGCCAAACAAAACGAGCATCGCTGTGATGATCCAAAAACGGACGATCACACGCGGCTCGGGCCAACCGGACAATTCGAAATGATGATGAATGGGCGCCATTTTAAAGACACGCTTTCCGCGCAACTTAAACGACGCCACCTGAATAATCACAGACAGCGTCTCGATTACGAAGACGCCGCCCATGATAAAAAGCACCAGCTCTTGACGAATAATAATGGCCACGATGCCGAGCGCAGCACCCAGCGCCAGCGCACCCACATCACCCATGAAAACCATGGCCGGGTAGGTGTTAAACCAGAGGAAACCCAGTCCAGCGCCAGCGATAGCGCCACAAAAAATAACCATTTCTCCGGCACCGGCGATATACGCAATATTCAAGTAAGCAGCGAGTTGCACGTGCCCCGTGAGGTAAGCAATCATGCCGAGCCCAGCGGCCACCATGACCGTGGGTAAGATCGCCAAGCCGTCGAGACCGTCCGTGAGATTGACGGCATTACTTGATCCGACAACGACGAGGTATGACCAAGGAATGAAGAGTAGTCCCATTACAAATGCGAAGTCTTTCAGAAACGGGAGGTAAAGCGTCAGTTCTGGCGTCTGCGTTGACGACGAAAACAAATACGTCACGGCCGCCAATCCCACCATTGACTGCCAAAAGTACTTCCACCGTCCAGGTAGTCCTCGAGAGTCTTTTTCGACAACTTTACGGTAGTCGTCAACCCAACCAATCGCACCAAAAGCCACTGTAGTGAGTAACGCCACCCACAAGTAGCGACTGGATAGGTCCCCCCAAAGCAGCGTTCCCGAGGCGATCGCAACAATGATCAAGGCGCCACCCATCGTGGGCGTGCCCGCTTTACTTAAGTGGGATTGCGGTCCGTCTGTGCGAACAGACTGACCAATTTGCATGTCTCGTAATCCGCGAATCATCACTGGACCGACGAGGGTTGAAACAATTAACGCCGTCATCGCCGAGAGAATGCCTCTCAGCGTTATGTAGTCAAATACTGAAAATGCCGACTCCCAAACAGCCAGCTGCTGTGCCAGCCACATTAACATGTCGTCTCTCCTAAAGAGGATGTCATTGCATCTACAAATCGATCCAAGCGCATACCCCTTGAACCCTTCACCAGCACGGTTTCATTTTTCGAAAAATTGGGACAGGCCCTCAACAGCGCATCGGCATCTTGGAAGTAGATCGACTGCGGCGAGCAGTGATCGCCGATGTACCGCGACAACTCGCCGACTGTGATGACCCGCTCTATACCGAGCTTCGAGATGTATCGGCCCACTTGCTGGTGATAACTCACCGCCTCATCCCCCAGCTCTAACATATCGGCCAAAACGGCAGTTCGAGGTGTCTTCGAATGCGACAGGACGTCCAGCGCCGCAATCACGCTTGAAGGGCTGGCGTTATAACTGTCGTCGATAAGCGTTACCCCATCGCGCAGGCTGACTGTGTTTCCGCGTCCCGCAACGGGCTTAACTGACTCAAGCCCTTCGACAATTTTGTCGACTCCAATACCCAGTCCAATCGCAGCTGCGGCCGCCGCAAGCGCGTTCGTCACGCCCGCCTTTCCCGGGACAAAAAGACGCACAGAAACCCTCGAACCATTGAGATCGAGCTCCACCTGAGAACCTGCAAAACCATTTGAGCGCTCACTCACAACGCGAACATCTGCGGCAGTCGTCCACCCAAAGGAAATGATTCGTGCCGGTTGGGCGCGATTACTCCATAGCGCGAAGTTCGACTGGTCTGCGTTCAAGACCGCCACACTCGATGGCGACAGTTCGTCAAGAATCTCTCCCTTGGTCGCCACAATGTTATCGAAACTGCCAAAGCGGCCAACATGCGCCTCAAGCGCATTGAGCAACACAACGATCTGAGGCAACGCCATGCTTTTCAAGTAAGCGATATCTCCGATCTGGGCCGCACCCATTTCGACGACCCCGAACTTCGGCGCAGACAGTAGTTTTGCCAGCGTCAACGGCACACCCAGCTCATTATTCTGATTGCCGTCCGTGGCAACCGTTCGATCGGTGCAGGCGCAAATTGCGGTCAAAAATGCTTTGGCGGTTGTTTTGCCCGCGCTGCCAGTAATGCCCGTAACGACGCCGTCAAACGACTCCCGCGCCATGCGTCCAAAGGCTGCACAAGCGGCGCCAGAATCGTTCATTGTCAGGTGCGGTATCGCGTCACTCAGCGTTTGGCTGCTCACGACGGCGGCAGCGCCGCGCGCAACCGCCTCTTCTATAAAGTCGTTGCCATCCACACGATCGCCTCGGATCGCCACGAAAAGATCGCCAGAGGTCACTGCTCTACTGTCTATCGCCAGCCCGGTAATTGGCGCATCTGTGCCGTGCACTGCCACACCGAGCACTCGCGCAAGTTCCGAAAGACGAAGGCTGGTCATTGCAGCGCCCCTTCGCGTTCCCGAAGTGCCTGCTCGGCGCATACGACATCAGAGAATGGCCGTCGTTCGGCGCCAATGTGCTGGTAATTCTCATGCCCCTTACCGGCCACAAGCACAGTATCGCCGGCTTTAGCTGAGCGTATGGCGTAGCGAATCGCCTCGGCACGATCGAGTTCAATGTGAACACCGTCTCCGCTACAGCCCGCAGCGATGGCTTGGGCGATGCACAGAGGATCCTCTGATCGAGGGTTATCGTTAGTCACTACAACCCGGTCCGCCAGCGCCTGCGCGACCCGCCCCATCTCCGAGCGCTTTCCGACGTCTCGATCACCCCCACAGCCAAAAACAGCCCACAAGTCGCCAGTGCACGACTGACTCAGTGCCGTCAGTGCGCTGTCGAGAGCATCTGGCGTGTGGGCGAAATCGACGACCACTCGGGTGTCTCCGCCGCCCTTCACTACTTGCATTCGACCCTCTACAGACCTGAGGTGATGGGCCGCATTTGCGACCTCTTTGAAGGTAAAGCCAAGGCCGCAGACCGTCATGATCGCGGCCGTCACATTGAAAGCATTGAATTGGCCGTGAAGCCCTGTGGTAATGTCTGCGGTACCAAAGGGCGATTGAACTTGAAACGACAAGCCGGCTGAGCAGTCATTAGACAGCTTAATAAAAACATCGGCAGATGCGTCAGTTAATGACAGGCCAAATGAGTGTCCTTTAGCGTAGTGACGGGCATCGACTGTTGATGCGTCGTCGAAGTTATAGATCACACGCTCGGGCATAAATTCCGTGAACAACCGGAGCTTTGCTTGACGATAGGCCTCGAGATTGCCGTGGTAGTCCAAGTGATCTCTTGTGAGATTACTGAACACGCCAGTGTGCACACTCAAACCGTCTAATCGGCCCTGCTCCAGTGCGTGACTCGAGGCCTCAATAGCCGCGTACTTCACCCCTTCGTTCCGCCACGTCGCCAGGTACTTATTGAGCGTCAATACGTCCGGCGTCGTATTCTTGGCTTCGGCGGCATCTGAGGATTGTGTGCGTGCACCTAGTGTTCCAATGGTGCCCGCCGACTTACCGAGCAGTCGCAATAGCTGCCCCGTATAATCTGAGATACTGGTCTTGCCATTTGTTCCAGTCACTGCGATGACACGAAGATCTGCTGAGGGGTCCGCGTAGAATCGTCGCGCCAGCTCGCCTAGGTGTGATTTAAGTCCAGCGACCGGAATCACTCGGGGGTCCTGATGAGTCAAGCCCTCAGCTTCGGCCACGACTGCAACCGCACCTTGAGTCAGCGCATCATTGATGTACTGGCGCCCATCCGTATCAACACCC
>CBFHJX010000009.1:17871-37361 GCA_965656285.1 Luminiphilus sp.
ACAAAGACATCACCACAGTTTATCGTGCGACTGTCGAGCGACAAAACCTCAGGCACGAGAGAATTCATTGACGATGGAAGTGCCGCGATAGAGTCTGTCAGCGTGCCGAGGGTTTGGTTATGCACGAGGATTATCCCTCCCAGCCATTGCAACAGCTTTTATCGGCAACTGCTTATCGGAATCCGTGGGTACTGCGCTTTGTATTCGGAGAACCTCTTGAGTAATTCGAGAGTAGACAGGCGCTGCCGCCGTGCCGCCGCCATACGCGTCACCTTTGGGCTCATCGATGACCACCACCGTGACATAACGCGGGGCCTCAATCGGTGCAACGCCCACAAACAGTGCAACATAGCGGTCGTCCAAATACCCTGCTGCGCCCACTTTGTGAATGGTTCCGGTCTTTCCGCCAACATCGAAGCCCGCAACACTTGCACGTTGTGCTGTACCTTCCCGACCCGTCACACGGTGAAGCACCGTCACCACCTCTTCCGCAATTTCTGGCGAAATAATCTGTCGGCCGGCTGTTTCCTGCCCCTCATTAACAAGCAGGGTCAGCGGCATCATTTGACCCTGATTGGCGAGAATCGCGTAAGCATGAGCCAGCTGCAGCGGCGTCACTAAAAGACCATAGCCAAACGCTGGCGTTACCCGATCGATTGCACTCCAAAAATCATGATCGGGCAGTCGCCCCGACCGCTCTCCCGGAAATTCGGCGCCCGTCACCTGACCCAAACCAAAACGCTGAAACACATCGATGATGCGCTCATGGCCGATCGCCTGTGCGATTTTAGTAACCCCAACCTGGCTGGATTTTTCAATAACGCGGGACACGGTAATCTCACCGTAGTTTCGCGGATCCGGCAGCACTTTTCCGCCAACAGTAATTCTCCCCGGCGATGTATCCACCAAGGTGTCGATATCAAAGTCACCGCTTTCTAGTGCGGCAACCAACGTCAATGGCTTGACCGTGGAGCCGGGCTCAAAGACATCGGTTGCCACACGGTTGCGCATCGCCGCGAGATCGAGCTGCCCCCTCCGATTTGGGTTAAACGAAGGAAGATTGGTCATGGCCAGAATTTCGCCCGTCTGCGCATCAATCGTGACTGCTGACGCCGCCGCAGCACCCGTCTCTTCCAATGCCGTCAGGAGCTCTCGGTGCTGCACATGCTGTAATCGAAGATCGATACTCAGTTGCAGAGACTGACCGTCTGCAGCCTCCTCCACCACGCCAATATCACGGATAGATTCTCCATGAAGCGCTTTAATGAATTTCTTTTTGCCAGTGCGCCCTTGCAAGCTTGCATCAAACAACAGCTCCACACCGGTGGCTCCGGCACCATCGATATTAGTCGTCCCAACAAGCTGCGAGACAACCTCGCCTGCGGGGTAAAAGCGGCGGTATTCTCGCTTTCCATAAACGCCCGGCAGGCCAGCCTCCATGATCGCGCTTGCGACTTGGGGCGTCTGATGGCGTGCAAGATACATAAATTGCTTATTTCGGTAACGACTGAGCCTGGCCTCAAAGCTTGTCGGCGCCAGATTCATCAGGGTTGCAAGTTCCGACTCTCGCCCACTCCCGCGCAACTCCTGCGGGTTAGTCCAAAGCGTCACCACTGGCGTGGAAATAGCCAACGGGGCGCCCCTCCGGTCGGTGATCAGCCCTCGATAGGCAGGAATCTCAGCGGAACGAACGGTTCTCAAGTCACCCTGACGCTGTAAAAAGTGTGCACCGTACTGGCTTCCACCAACCTGCAGTTGCACCAGTCTGAAAACCAGCATGCCAAAGAGCCCTGCAAGCACCGCAGCCGTAAGCGCAATTCGCCAGCGATAAACAAGAACAGGGGGGCGACTGCGACTCATTGCACCACCACCCTAATCGATCCCGTATTGGGCGACTTCATGGCGAGCGATGTCTTTGAAAGCGCACTGATGCGGTGAGGCGCCGAGAGTGTTGAGTATTCCAACAAAAGACGACTGTAGCGCTCTTGTAAGTGCCACCGCTCACTTTCCTGAGCCTGAAGCTTCGTAAAGAGCAAGCGCGTTTGATGTGTCTCACTGACAACCAATAACGCGGTGAATAAGACAAGTCCCGCACAGAGGGCGATCCGCAAGGGCGAAGCACTGAATCGCCCCCGCATTATCGTCGCTCCGCGATTCGCATAATGGCCGATCGCGATCTTGGATTACGCTCGACCTCGCTACTAGAGGGCTTCACAGCCTTACCCACCAAATTCAGAGTTTTACCCGTATCGCTATCAATCACTGGTACACGTCGAGGGAGCTGCTCACCTTTGGCCTGATTGCGCATAAACCGTTTCACGATCCGATCTTCGAGGGAGTGAAAGCTGATAACAACTAAACGGCCTCGCGGCGCCAACTTGGCCACCATAGGATCGAGCGCGAGCTCTAAGTCCTCAAGCTCTCGATTAATATAAATACGAATAGCTTGGAACGCCCGAGTCGCTGGGTGCTTATTAGGCTCCCACCGTGGATTTGCCTCGGCCACAATGCTGGCCAACTGCTTAGTCCGAGATATCGGGGTTTCAGCCCTCACCTTCACAATGGCGGATGCCATGCGACGTGCGAAACGCTCTTCACCGTAGGTTTTAATGACCTCTGCGATCTGGGCCTCTGAGGCCACGGCGATCCAATCCGCAGCAGTGACACCCGAACGCGTGTCCATTCGCATATCCAGTGGACCATCGTCACGAAATCCGAAACCACGATCCGCGTTATCAAGCTGCGGCGACGAGACACCCAGGTCGAGTAAGATACCGTCAAGCGCTCCGTCAGAAACCGATGTCGGCAGATCTGCAAAACTACCGGCCATAAATTTAAATCTCGAATCGTGAGCAAACGATTTGGCCGACACCTCAGCAGCGGGGTCCTTATCAACCGCGATGAGTCTGCCCTTAGAGGACAATGCACCTAAGATTGCTTTGCTGTGACCGCCTCGGCCGAATGTCCCATCGAGGTACGTGCCGTCGGGGTTGATGGCCAAGGCCGCGACCGACTCCTCGAGCAATACGGAAACATGCCCCGTATCGTTCAAAGCTTCAGCCCTAGGAGCTCGGCAGGCAACACGTCGCCATCGGCCGCAAGCGCGGCGCTGCACTCAGCCTCCCAAAGAGGCTCAGACCAAAGCTCGAGCTTATTCCCTTGACCGACCAATACGACGCGCTTGTCGAGCTGAGCATACTCACGCAGTGCGCCAGGCAACAACACCCGACCATTTCCATCAAGATCAAGATCGCTGGCATAACCCAGCACAAGCCGCTGGAAACGTCGAACCGCAGGGTTGAGCGTAGGCAGGTCTTGAACATCGCGCTCAATACGCTCCCACTCGCGCAAGGGATACAGCACCAAACACGAAGACTGTGTGTCGATGGTCACGACCACGGAGCCCGCACTGATATCGAGAAGCAACTCGCGTTGACGCGCAGGGACAGACAACCGTCCTTTCGCATCAAGATTGATGTGCTGTACTCCCCTAAACACCACAAACCTCCACTTATCTCAAAAAAAAGCAGGTTAATTCCCCAATTACCCACTTTCTCCCACTAATCACCACCTTAACAACGTGACGGCGGAGGGTCAATGTCTTGAAATAAAAATCTCTAAGTATTTCAGCACCTTATATGCGCCTCTCGACAACAAATCAGCATCTTTTTTCGAGACGTAAGGGGGAGGTAATTAAGACAAAAGTCAGTCTATTAGGTGGGTGTTGGAGATACTTTCTACGCAAGAAGAAAGAAAGGTAATTGAAGCGGGGTTTTATATTCTAAAAAAATATAAAGAGCACCCCCTTTTACGGGGGTGCACAGAAGAGTCAGTCGATAAGCCGGGTTCTGTCGAGAACGGCCATTCATCTGCGACGCCTGTCACCAGACGCCTGTAGCGACCTACCCGGATCCGCCGAGGGTCACGGCATAAGGATCCCTATTTGGTCTTGCTCCGAGCGGGGTTTACCATCGCCACGCCTGTTACCAGCCGCGCGGTGCGCTCTTACCGCACCTTTTCACCCTTACCCACAAAACACATGGGCGGTTTCCTTTCTGCTGCACTTTCCGTGAGCTCACGCCCCCCAGGCGTTACCTGGCGCTCTGACCCGTTGGAGCCCGGACTTTCCTCTGTAACCGGAGTTACAGCGGCCGTCTAACTGACTCTCGCGTACGCTAGCACCCGTAACGATCAGACTCAACAAACTATTACTCTCGATCTAGCAGTAACTGATAAAGCGCACGCGATTTCAGCTTGTAGTGATCGGCCACAAGCTGTGCAGCCTTCCGAGGCGGCAACTCGTCCGAGAGTCGATAAAGAAGCTTTAACGCCTCGTCACTGATCGTGCTTTCTTGCTCCTGTCTTGATGCCACCATCACCACAAGCTCGCCTCGCTGCTGATTTGAATCACTGCCCACCCAGGCATAAATTTCCGCAATCGATCCTCGACGAATAGTTTCAAACGTTTTTGTTATTTCTCGAGCGATGCACATTTCACGATCTGGCTCGAGGACCTCGAGCATGTCACCCAATAAATCCAAAATTCGATGTGGGGCCTCATAGAAGACTAGTGTTGAATCAATTGACTTAAGCGCATCCAGGCGGGAACGTCGCGGGCCGCGTTTGGCTGAGAGGAAACCCTCAAACCGGAAACTATGGGTTGGTAAGCCGGCGGCACTAAGCGCAGTGACAGCGGCACACGCGCCGGGAAGGGGGATAATAGACAGGCCCCGGTCTTGCACCGACCTTACCAGGACGAACCCGGGATCAGACACGAGCGGTGTTCCGGCATCGCTGATGAGTGCAACCGCTTGTCCCTGCTCGATGCGCCGGGCGACATCAGTAACGACAGCCTCGCCGCTGTGCTCGTGAAAACTTGTCATAGGCGTGTCGATATCGTAGTGCCCCAAGAGCATCCGCGAATGTCTCGTATCCTCAGCCGCAATAAGATCCACACCCTGCAGCACGCTAATTGCGCGAAGCGTCATGTCCTCAAAGTTTCCGATTGGTGTAGGCACTACATACAATGCAGCTTTCAATTCACGCTCCTCTACGTACAATCAGGTGGAAAATTGGGTGGTTTCTCTACAATGATGTTAAAAGACCCCGCAGAAGCGGGACATAATGGCACTTTATCTGCACGACTGCATCGATTGGCGGTCCTGATCGCTGTTGTCCTCACGACGTCGGCCTGCACCACGACTTCTCCCACCGAACCCAACAGCGCAAGCAATCAGCAAACCGCTTATCCCATTCTCAGCCGACAGGAGACGTCGCCCGGTACCACCCCCGACGATATTTTGGACGCGCGCGTCATTGCATGGAGTCAAGACGTGTCGAGCGCGCGGGGCTGGCTGTTTGCGCAGACGGAGCTCGACGCCCTAACCGAGGCAGACATTTCTCCAAAGACAGAACGGTTTATACGCTCTCAACTCCTATGGCTGAGCGGCGATCTCAGGCAGTCCAAACAGCTCCTAGACGAGATCTCTTTTAACAGCATTCAAGAGCATGACCTGCTGCTCTCGGAGCGTCAGAGACGATTCCAAGAGTCCCAACAGCCCATTGAGGCGGCGAAAGTAGTGCTCGATCGACTACGCCTGGTGCCAGACACTGACAGTCAGATCAACTATTCAACCGTCTTCGATCTGATCTCGGAGGCTTCAGTACAGCGCCTTGCCTCAGAACTGCGTCGTACCGAGCCCAGCAGTGACTGGCACGCCTGGCTATCGCTCAATCGCGCCTTCCGTCAGGGCCGGCCAACACTATTGCGCTGGATTGCCGAGCACCCAGTACTCCCCAGTAACATGGTCCAATTACCGTCAGGGCTTTCTGAGTGGCTCAACGCTGAAATACCCACCCGAATTGCAGTACTGCTGCCACTGAGTGGACGACTCAAGAACGCAGGGCAAAGTGCACTCAACGGTATTATCGAAGGCTTGTACACGCAATTTCGTGATCCAACGTTACGACCCGACGTCATCACCATCGACACTGAAGCGGCAGTCACCGGGAAAGCCGCTTATGTACAAGCACTCGAGGCCGGTGCAGATTTTGTTATCGGCCCCCTGACCAAAGAGCGCGTCGCTGAACTCAACGGCATCAGCCAGCTACCCGTCCCTGTTTTGGCGCTTAACAGAGGCTCACAGGAGGTCACACCTGCTGCTAATGAGGAAGATTTCAATATGCTGAGCATGAGCTTGGCACCCGATGATGAAGCCGAGCAAATCGCTCTCCTAGCATGGTCCGAGGGTTTGCGAGCACCGCTGGTTATCGCTCCAGACTCCGCATGGGGCGCCCGAATGCGACTGGCATTTTCGAAGGTATGGACGAAACTGGGCGGATCGATCCGCGAAACAGCGATTACGAGCACGGACGAGCGCGACAATACGACGATTGCGCGCAGCCTAAATACACTCAGCAGTGAAGCGCGAATTACCGATATTGAACGAGCTTTTGAGGCGCCCGTTGATACCCAAGCTCGGCGACGGAGAGACATAGACAGTGTCATACTGCTCGCTCCAACCCCCCAAATGGCACGCGAAATCAGACCTCTCCTTCGATTTCACTACGCCGGTAAGCTACCCGTTTTCGCGCCCTCCAACGTCTTCCAGGCTGATCGGAGCATAACCAACCGAGACCTCAACGGGATTAAGTTTGTCTTACCTCCGAGCGCGTTGGACACGGCGTTAACCGACAAGCTTCCGCTGCACGCCTTGGGGCTGGACGCTGCTGTTTTCGTGGATCACTTTGAGCAGGCACAAGGGACCCCTGGGACCGTCGTATTTGGCAATACGGGTGATCTACGGGTCGATTCACGCGGGAATGTTCGGCGAAGATTAAAACCCGTTGTTTTCACTAGAGGCAAAGCCCGCATTTTATAGCGACACTTTCCCGTCATTCATTTTGACGAGGGGGACGCCATCAAATCAAAGGGACTTTGGTGGGAGCGCTATGCGTGCGCATTTCTTGCCACACGAAACGTTCAAATTATTGACACTAACTTCCATAGCCGATTTGGCGAAATCGACGTGGTAGCACTCGACCAAGAGGTCCTCGTCTTTGTTGAAGTGAGGTTTCGACGGGTGAGTCGGTTTGGAAGCGCGGTGTCGTCTGTTACCGCGAAGAAACAACACAAAATCATACAAACAGCACATACTTTTCGGTCTAACCACCCCGCCTATTGCCATCGCACCTGCCGATTTGACATCATCGGTGTCGATACCTACGGCCAGCACACTCGAATCCGTTGGCTTAAAGCGGCGTTTACCGCGACCGAGTAACGATTTTATGAGTAACTTCGACCTGATCTCTAAGCTCTTTCATGAGCACATCGAATACCTCAGCCTCTCTGCGGACACCATCGTTGATGCTTCGGAAAACATCGCCTCGCAAATTGCAAACGCCATAATGTCTGAACGGAAAGTCTTTTCGGTGGGCATGGGCCTAGATGCCGCGCCAGCGTCAGCTTTTTACCACTTAATCCGTGACGGACTTGGCCCAGAACGCCCGACGTTGCCGATCATTCGGATGACAGCGGAGCACGCAGACCCCATCGACTCCGCGAGTCAGTGGCTTGCTAAAGAAATTAAATCTCTTGGCCAACCAGGCGACGTAGCCGTTGTCTGGGGCTCTCAAATGAGCGGCACCGCGACGCAAACAATCCTTACTGCCACAGAGCAACGAGGAGTGCAGAGTTGTTGGGTAGGCGCTCAGGGACCGGGGGCAAGCCTTAACTTTACTCAGACGAATACCGAACTGCGCTTTAGCCTGTCAAACATCTCTGCGCTCGCCATTGCACGCCTCGTTGAAGTGCATTTATTTGGGGCTTAGTGGCGACCTAGGTTACTAATTTGAGCGAGGGTTTCCGAGCGGTTCGTGGCGAAATAGGGTCAGGCTCAGGAGGCGGGTTGGATCCATCGAGGTCATCGTCATCCTCGAATATCATGCCTTGACCGTTCTCACGCGCATAGATCCCCAAGACACTGTCTAAGGGCAGAAACACTTCCATAGGTACCCCACCGAAGCGACCGCTGAATGCGATCGCGTCGTTGCCAAGATTTAAGCTCACCACAGCTGTGGGCGAGATATTAAGAACAATTTGACCCTCTGTGACGTAGTCGAGCGGCACCATGACGCCCTCACTCTGAGCATCAATGAGCACGTGCGGGGTGCAATTGTTATCGACGATCCAATCGTAGATAGCTCGAACAACGTAGGGTTTACTGGGCGTCACTCAAGCTCCCCTTCCCTACAGCCGCATTTCTCGTTCTGTAACCGACAGGCTTTCCTGGAAGGCCTCGCGACTGAACAAGCGCTCCATATACTCGTACAACGGCTTTGTCTGCTTGTTCGCCCGAATTTCAATACCAAGCGCGGGGAGACGCCATAAAATCGGCGCAATACAACAGTCTACGAGCGTAAAGTCTTCGCTCATAAAAAATGCCTTCTCGGCAAAAATAGGCGAAAGAGCAGTCAAACTGTCGCCAAGGTCACGACGCGCGACAGCCACAGCCGACTTGTCAGAGGAATTAAGTATCGTGTCCACAAGCAAGCACCAGTCGCGCTCTACCCGATACATAAACAGCCGGCTCTCAGCTCGCGCCACCGGGTACACAGGCAACAGCGGTGGATGAGGGAATCGCTCGTCCAAATACTCCATCATCACTTTTGACTCGTAGAGAATCAGGTCTCGGTCAATTAATGTTGGCATCGTATTGTAGGGGTTAAGGTCACCAAGCTCGGCAGCGGGAACACCATCTACACTCTCAACAAGGTCGACCGAAACTCCCTTCTCGGCTAAAACAATGCGCACACGATGGCTATAGTGACTCGAGCTATCAGAGAAAAGTGTCATTGCAGAGCGTTTTGATACCGCGCCTGACGCGTCATCGGCTAACTTCATTAGGAGGGACTCCGAGCGGAATGATGAAAGTTCAGCGGCGGGACCACCCTCCCGCCGCTTGAATTATGCCCGTAGGAACGCCTCAGTGCACGTCTTTCCAG
Organism: Luminiphilus sp.; assembly: GCA_965656285.1. Lineage (GTDB taxonomy): Bacteria > Pseudomonadota > Gammaproteobacteria > Pseudomonadales > Halieaceae > Luminiphilus. The sequence goes on from CBFHJX010000009.1 coordinate 26,875, forward strand.
TATTCTCGATTCAACGCCCACGCAGCAATAAAGAACAACACAAGAAATAACATGACGCGCTTCCCCATTTCGACCCGGGTCTGCTTGTACGGCTCGGCTGTGTACGCAAGGAAATTGACGAGATCATACATGGCACCATCAAATTCATCAGTCGCCATAATCCCTGCCGCTGCAACCTCTAGAGAGTCGCAGTGACCCATATCGTGCTGGTCATCACCCGTATGATCGCTTGACACGCACTGCGGAAGACCTTGCAGCTCCATGAGCACGTGCGGCATCCCCACATCTTTAAAGACGAGGTTATTAACACCGTAAGGGCGAGAGTCATCTTGGTAGAAAGAGCGAAGATATGTATATAACCACTGAGGCTTGCGTGCCCTGGAAATCAAGGTTAGATCGGGTGGCGTCGCACCAAACCAAACCTTAGCGACAGCCTTATCCATACTGTTGTCCATTAACCCACCAATCTTTTGATTGGGATCGAACATCAGGTTTTCACGGTACAGATCTTCAGGGATGCCGAGATCTCTCGCCACTCTATTGTGTCGTGAGTACTGGAGCGAGTGGCACCCGGAGCAGTAGTTCGTATAGAGCGCCGCGCCTTGCTGCAACGAGGCTTGGTCCGTCGCATCTGCGACAAACTCGTCGCAAGGAATGGTGCCGCAGTCATAGGCTGATTCAGCACCGACCGCCTTCAGTGGCAACCACGTCAACAACGCAATAATCGCGATGGTCGCCAAGTTCTTACCCACACCCATGCCACCATCCATCGTAATGCGGTCAGGCACTTCTTTGGTCTTATCCCACGTAGACCACCAATACATGCCTAGGAAAAACGCGAAGTAGTAAATGGTACAGATCTGTGCCAACAGCGTTCGACTCTCGGTCGGGGCTTTGACGCCTAGAACACCTAAAATAATAAAGTTGATCACGAAGCCGATCAGCAATACCCGGTTTAGCATTCCACGGTAGCGCCATGAGCGGACAGGGTTACGGTCGATCCAAGGCATGGCAAAAGGAATGGCAACCGACGCTGCGAACGCTACAAACCCCCAGAACTTATCTGGAACAGCCCGTAATACCGAGTAATATGGCGTGTAGTACCACACAGGCGCAATGTGCGCCGGCGTCTTCAGTGCATTCGCTTCTTCAAAGTTTGCAAGCTCTAGGAAGTACCCGCCCATCTCTGGGGCAAAGAAAATGATGCCGCAGAAGAAAAACATAAAGACAGCAATGCCCTGTATGTCGTGCACTGAGTAGTACGGATGAAACCTAATGCCGTCAAGTGGGATACCGTTTTCGTCTTTGTGCTTTTTAATCTCAACGCCGTCTGGGTTATTAGAACCCACCTCATGCAACGCCAAAATGTGCAACACCACGAGCGCAAGCAGCACGATGGGTAACGCGACGACGTGCAACGCAAAGAATCTATTGAGAGTAATACCTGACAGCAAATAATCCCCGCGAATCCATGTCGTAACGTCTTCACCCACGACTGGAATAGCACCGAACAGGGAGATAATGACCTGCGCTCCCCAGTACGACATTTGCCCCCAAGGAAGTACGTAGCCCACAAAGGCCTCAGCCATCAGCACGACAAAAATGAGCATCCCAAAAATCCAAATCAGCTCACGTGGTTTCTGATACGACCCGTACATCATCGCGCGGAACATGTGCATGTAAATAACAATGAAAAAGGCCGACGCGCCGGTGGAGTGCATGTAGCGAAGTAACCAACCGTATTCCACGTCTCGCATGATGTATTCAACGGACGCAAAGGCCTCTTCAGCGCTCGGCGTATAACTCATCGTCAACCAAATACCTGTCAGTAACTGATTGACTAAGACCAGCAGCGAGAACACGCCAAAGAAATACCATAAGTTGAAGTTTTTGGGTGCGTAGTAGCTACCCATGTGCGTGTCCCAGGCGCGCGTGATCGGAAGACGCGCATCAACCCAAGCGACCAAACCAGTCAGTGCCTTTTCCATTACGCTACCTCCGTGTCAACGCCGATAACCAAAATGTTATCGCCTTCGAATGAATAGGGGGGGACGACTAAGTTAGCCGCCGCGGGAACGCCTTTGTAGACCCGCCCAGCCAAGTCAAACTTTGATCCGTGACATGGGCAAAAGAAACCGCCAACCCAGCTGTCACCGCCGAGATCTGCCGCACCGACTTCAGGCCTAAATTTCGGCGCACACCCAAGGTGTGTACACAAACCGACAACCACCAGGAGCTCTTCGTTCAAAGAGCGGGAGGTTCCTTCGATGTAGGTGGGTTGGTCCGCACCTTCAGAATTAGGGTCTTTCAGGTCTCCGTCCAGAGCCGTAAGGTCCGAGAGCTGCTCGGCCGTGCGACGCAAAACGTAAACAGGCTTGCCACGCCACTCGACAACGACCATTTGACCGGGCGCGACCTTGCTGATGTCGGCTTTGACGGGGGCGCCCGCGGCCTTGGCCTTCTCTGAGGGGTTCCAGGACGCCATAAACGGTACTGCCACACCGACGACCCCCACAGCACTCACTGCTGATGTCGCTGCTGTTAGAAATCGTCGCCGTGTCTGATCTGACGCGCGACCGTCGTCGGCTGCTTGACCCACCTCAACTTCACTCATTCGGTTGTCTCCGAGTATTCGTTTTTGTTGCCGGCAACGCACAGGCTACCGCGCAAGAGAATGTTAACGCCGCGGAAGTTTAATCATCGGTAGCGCCCACAGCAAGACGAAGCGGGGCATAAATGCCCCGCTGGTAGTGAAAATTTGTTCAGTAACGTGACAGCGACGGCTGTCGCGAGGGAAATTAGCGCTTCGAGAACTGCGGACGACGACGCGCCTTGCGCAAACCCACTTTCTTACGCTCAACCTCACGCGCATCACGCGTCACGAACCCTGCAGCCCGCAAAGTTCCTCGCAGTGACTCATCATACTCGAGAAGAGCGCGAGTCAACCCGTGGCGAATCGCACCGGCCTGACCAAAACTGCCACCACCGGCAACCGTAATGTTCGCGTCGAACTTGTCAGACGTCTCGGTAAGCTCCAGCGGCTGACGAACAACCATTCGCGCGACTTCGCGCCCAAAGTACTGGTCAATTCCAAGCCCATTAATCGTGATTGCACCGCTACCACCCTTCAAGAAAACTCGAGCTGTTGACGTCTTGCGTCGTCCGGTGCCGTAATACTGTGCGCTTGCCATGATGAATTCCTTAAATTGTCAGCGTTTGAGGCTGCTGAGCCTCATGAGGATGTGACGCCCCAGAGTACACTTTGAGCTTCTTGAACATTGCCCGACCCAGGGGGTTTCGGGGCAACATACCCTTGACGGCGCGCTGCAAAACGCGCTCCGGCGCACGATCGATCAGCTTTTCAAACGTAAATGACTTCAAACCACCCGGATAACCCGTGTGGTGGTGGTACATCTTGTCCGTAGCCTTGGCGCCAGTAACACGAATTTTCTCGCAGTTGACAACGACGATGTAATCGCCCATGTCCATGTGCGGCGTGAACTCCGGCTTGTGCTTACCGCGCAGGCGGTGAGCAATTTCGGCAGCCAATCGTCCGAGAGTCTTATTTTCCGCGTCAACCACGAACCAATCGTGGTGAACGTCACCCGCCTTTGCGCTATACGTTTTCATGAACTCGCCTATCAGGCCTTAATTAAAGGAGCGCGGAGATTACAGCAGGCTGTTGTAGCTTTCAATAGGAAACCGTCGCTACGGGCGATGTTCCCGACCCAAATATTCCACAGACTGCATTTCGATTAGACGCGAGAGCGTCCTTTGAAACTCAAACGCCAACTTGCGCCCTGCGTACAGGCGATTCATCTCCACTTCGGCCGCGACAGCCACTTTAATATTTCTGTCGTAAAATTCGTCGATCAGCGTAACAAATCGACGCGCGCCGTCTTCGCTGTCTGGCGTCAACTGCGGCACATCAGAAATCAGAATTGAATGGAATTCGCGAGCCAGCTGCGTGTAATCCATGGCGCTGCGTGCAGACAAACACAGCTGAGCGAAGGATGCCATGAGCACGCCCTCAGACCTGCCGCAATAAGTCAAAGGGCGCTTATTGACAACGAGCGTCCCTGCGTTAGGCAATTTTCCGCCCGACAACTCACTAAACAATGCGGGCAAAGGACTCGCGTCTTCAGGGGAATCTGCGACAAAATAAAGCTCAGACCGGGACAGCACGCGGAGTCGGTAATCAACGCCACTGTCAACATTCAAGACCTTTGTGTAATTCTCTACCGCATGGATTGCCGGAAGGAATCGCGCTCGCTGAAGACCGTCCTTATAGAGCCCATTAGGGGGAATATTCGAGGTGGCGACCAAGGTGATTCCGCGATCAAACAAACACTGCATGAGTCCGCCTAGCAACATCGCGTCTCCAATATCGCTGACGTAAAATTCGTCGAAGCAAAGAACCTGCGTCTGGGATGCGATGCGATCAGCAACGGTATCCAGCGGATTTTTGGTGCCGGTCAGCTCACTCAGATCCTCGTGAACGCGCTGCATAAATCGATTGAAGTGCATGCGCTCCTTTTGCCTGAAGGTTAAAGCCTCGAAGAACGAATCCATGAGGTAAGTCTTGCCTCTGCCAACCCCGCCCCACAGATAAAGACCGATTTCAGGTGTTTGATCGCTCGCCCCAAACAGCCGACCGAGCAAGCCCTTTTTTCGTCCTGCTCGCGCTTCCACACGCTCATACAACTTTTGCAACTCGGTGACGGCAAGCCGCTGCGCAGCGTCTGGAATAATAAAACCAGCGTTAAGATCGGATTCGTAGCGTTCAGCAGGCGTTAGGATCATTTAGTGACTTTCTGGGTGTGAAAAAGACGGTTTTACGGCGAGTGACTCTAGCGTCAAGTGATGTATACGACAATAATCTAAATGGGATGACTGCATCGAAAAGCGACCGTCTGGTTGGTCAAAGTTATCGGACAAAGTTAACATGTAAGAAATTCGGGGAGTCTTATGGAACCAACAGTTACGAGTATCGCTTATTTCGCGTTTGCCGGATTCTCGGTCGGCCTTGGTGTGGGCTGGTGGTTAGCGACACAACGCAAGGACAACGCCAGCGATGTCATCGATGGGTTAAAGCGCGAGGTTGAGGCGGCGCAGGCGTCTCGGCGGTCCTACGAGCAGTCGGTTACGAGTCATTTCGCCAATACCGCTCAACTGCTTCACCGCATGCAGGATGACTACCGCTCTATATACAGCCATATTGCCTCAGGTGCTCAAGAACTTTGCGACGCTGAGGTCGCCAATCAAATGGATGACGCTAAACACATTGGCGGCGTATTTGAGGTGCCTGATCACCTGATAGACCCCGCGCAACCGCTCGACTACGCACCAAAGAAATCCCCGAGCGAGGCAGGGCAACTTTCCGAAGGTTTTGGTTTAGATAAAAATTACGCAAGCCAGTCTAACTGAAGACTTAAGCCGGACTGTCGATGTCCACGAAGTGGTGCTCGATACCAAAATGGTCAGCAACCCACTGTCCTAGAGCGCGAGCGCCAAATCGCTCCGTCGCATGATGGCCCGCAGCGATAAACGAAATACCTCGCTCGCGAGCAACATGGACGGTTTGCTCTGAGATCTCACCGGTGACATACAAGTCAACACCTGCATCGGCTGCGGCGTCTATGTAACGTTGGCCTCCTCCGGTACACCACGCCACTGACTGAACGCTTGCCTCAGGGCGTCCCACAACGGTGACGCCTCGCCCCAACTCGCGCTCAAGGCCCTGCGCAACCGACTGCAGTGAGTTTGGAGATTCCAGCGCGCCGTAAAACACAGGAAAACTGAGATCCACTGCATTCAATGGTTGCCAATCACTAAGCCCCAGGGCCCTCCCTAAACCCGCGTTGTTACCCAACGACCGATGACAGTCCAGCGGCAGATGATAGGCGAATAAACTCATCCCCGAATCCAACAGCGTTTTGAGTCTGCGCGCCTTCATCCCTACGACTCGCGCGTCTTCGCCTTGCCAAAAATAGCCATGATGCACGAGTACCGCGTCTGCCTTCAGCGACACCGCCTTATCGAGTAGCGCCTGACACGCGGTCACCCCTGATACAACCACAGAAATAGTCGGCGAGCCCTCAACTTGCAAACCATTAGGGCAATAATCGTTAAAGCCCTCAATGTTCAGTTCGCGATCCAGCGCGACCCTCAGTGTTTCTCGGCTGATCCCCATGAAGAACACCCCCGCCTATCTCAATTGGATTTGTAACAGGTATTATACTCAGACTTTGATTTACACTACTGATCCTAACCTTGAGATCTGAATAATGCGCGAGTGGGTTTCTCAATTGGCGTGGCCAGCGCTTGTAGGCGTACTGGCGGCAGCACTGTTACTGACGACAGACTGGCTCGTGCCGCGAAATACGCAAGGTCCCGACAGCTACAGCAACGCCGTTATGGTTGCCACGCCATCTGTCGTCAATATTTACACCGCAAAATTAGTGGCCGACCGATCCCCTGTTCTCAACGCTCCTCTTCTTCGTCGCTTCATGAATCCAGGCGAACGCCAGCCCCGCGTCGAACGCTCTCTGGGCTCTGGCGTCATTATGAGCGAAGACGGCCACATCATCACGAATCGTCATGTCATCGAAGGCGCGCAAACTATCCAAATACTGCTGTCCGATGGCCGGCGCGCCAGCGCGACCGTCGTTGGGGCTGACTCAGAAACTGATCTCGCCCTCCTTAAAACCGAGCTTTCGGGCTTATCCGCAATAGAAACCGCAAACTCCGACAGCATTAACGTCGGTGACGTGGTCTTGGCGATCGGCAATCCCTACGGCTTTAGCCACTCCGTCTCGCTAGGGATCGTGTCAGGCCTGGAGCGATACGGTCTTCAGCTCTCAGCCTACGAGAACTATATTCAGACCGATGCAACGATTCATCTGGGTAATTCAGGCGGCGCACTCATAGACTCTGAAGGCCAATTAGTCGGTATCAACACACTGATTTACACCGGGGTCAATGACCAAAATACGGAGGTCAGTGGCATTGGCATCAATCTCGCAACGCCGAGCAATCTAGTGTCAGTTGTCATGAGTGACCTCATTGAATACGGCAGCGTCATTCGTGGCTGGTTAGGTGTCAGCGTAGATCTACTCATGGGGTTTGATGAACAGGGGCGATCGACACAGTCACTGCTCGTGACTGAAACCGCGGCTGATGGACCCGCTCAACGCGCCGGCATTCAAGTCGGCGATCTCATCGTTGCCTTAGAAGGCATACGTGTGACCGATGCGCGCCAAGCCATGCAAACAATCGCTCGATTGCGCCCAGGTGAGCGAGTGACGGTTGGACTGCGCCGCTACGACGATGAGTTTGCTGTCGACGCCATCGTGTCGACGCGACCTACAGCACCGTAAGCCCTACCGTCTTATTTTGGTATTCGTGTTCGCGCGCGCGCCGCCAATGCGTGAGCGGTGAGCGACTCTCCGTCGGCAATAGTGCCCGCGACATTCGCCAGAGCGTGGGCACCCTCTTGACTGATCTCAATGACGGATGAGCGCGTCTGAAAATCGTACACCCCTAAGGGCGACGAAAACCGAGCGGCTCCGGATGTTGGGAGTACGTGATTACTACCCGCACAATAGTCGCCCAAAGACTCAGAACTGTAGGCCCCAAGAAAAATGGCTCCCGCGCTAGTGATGTGCTCGAGCAATGAGCGCGGTGACGCCACGGCGAGCTCCAGGTGCTCCGGCGCAAAACGATTTGAGAGTGCCGCAGCTTCCCCTAAATCACCCACTGAAATCAGCGCACCGCGATTACGAAAGGACGCTTCAATGATCTCGCGACGCGGCATATCGGGCAGCAGCGCGCTCAGCGAACGAAGCACCGCATCAAGACACTCATCGGACGTAGCAATACACACCGCTTGTGCGATTTCGTCATGCTCCGCTTGCGACATAAGATCCAGCGCGATCCAATCGGAATCCACACTGCCATCGGCAATGATAAAAATTTCCGAGGGCCCGGCGATCATGTCAATGCCCACCTTGCCAAAGACCTGCCGCTTCGCCTCAGCAACATACCGGTTACCGGGGCCCACAATTTTATCGACTGCATCAATTGTCTCAGTACCGTACGCCAATGCAGCGATGGCCTGTGCACCGCCGACCGTCACAACTGAGTCCACACCTGCCAATGAGGCGGCCGCCAAAACCAATGGGTTTATCTCACCTTTTTGTGTAGGCGCGACCATGACAACGTCGGACACACCTGCGACCTTTGCCGGGATCGCATTCATAAGCACCGAAGACGGATAGCTGGCCTTTCCGCCGGGCACATAGAGGCCCACTCGCCGCATGGGTCGAATACGCTGACCGAGACAGCTACCATAGTCGTCAGTCATCGACCAATCACTGGCTGACTGCTGTTCGTGGTAGCGCTGAATCCGTATTGCCGCTGTTTTCAGTGCCGTGAGCTCTTCTCGCGTAACACAAGACTCAAAAGCCTTGAGCTGGTCACGGCTAAACATCAAATCTGATAGCGTCTCTGCGGGGTGTAAATCGTATTTTTGTGTGAGCGCCAAAAGCGCACGATCACCACCGCGCCTTACTTGATCAATAATATCTCGCACGGTACCTACAAGCGAAGGATCAAGTGCCTCAATCGGCGCCTGTAGTTCTAAAATCTTTGTCTCAAACTCCGGATCTAAACTCGAAAAGCGACGTATATCAATCGACATCAATCCCCCTGACGAGACGCGACAGCGGTCGAAATTTGCTCAATCAACGAGGCAATAATCGGATTTCGCGTGCGCATTGACGCCTTATTCACAATCAAACGTGACGATACGTCTGCGATGTGTTCAAGAGGTTTCATCCCATTCGCTTTCAGCGTATTGCCAGTATCGACAATATCGACAATTTCATCCGCAAGATTCATGATCGGTGCAAGCTCCATCGCCCCGTACAACTTGATGATATTTGCTTGAATACCCCTTGCCGAATAGTGTGCACGCGCGACATTGACGAACTTAGTCGCCACTCTCATTTTCGCGGACGCAGGTCGTCGATCCTGACCCGATCCGGCCGTCATTAATCGGCAGCGCGCAATGCCCAGATCAAGAACTTCATAAACACCCTCATCGCCAAACTCCATGAGCAGATCTTTCCCAACTACGCCCACGTCTGCGGCACCATGTCGCACATAGGTCGGTACGTCGGATCCTCGCAGCAATACGAATGAAACACCGGAGACGGTCGTTTCAAAAATTAGCTTCCGGCTTTTATCAATTGATTCGAGCGGCTCAATACCCGCCTCTGCGAACAGGGGCAAGGTCTCTTTTAAAATACGGCCCTTGGTCAGCGCAATCGTGAGCTGTTCCGCTTGAACGGGATTCATGACTTACCTCGATTTCCTGACAATGTCGCCACCGATAGACTGCAACTTCTCTTCAATACGTTCATAGCCTCGGTCAATGTGATAAATACGCTCAACTCGCGTCTCGCCCATGGCAGCCAATCCCGCAATCACAAGGCTCGCTGAAGCTCGCAAATCCGACGCCATCACCGGCGCGCCATTAATGCTCTCTTTGCCGCGAATAATAGCGGAATGCCCGTCCACTGTGATATTTGCACCCATCCGACTCATCTCGTGAGCTTGCATCAATCTATTTTCAAAAATCGTCTCAGTAATTCGACCTACGCCATCAGCGATCACGTTAAGCGCGGTAAATTGCGCCTGCATGTCTGTCGGAAAACCAGGATAGGGTGCAGTGACAAGATCGACCGCTCTGGGACGCCTATCACGCATATCGGCAGTAATCGACATCCCGTCCACGCTAATGCTTACGCCGGCTTCGCGCAATTTATCAAGCACAATACCCAAATGTTCAGGGTCAGTATTATCCACGGTGATGCAGCCGCCGGTCGCCGCAGCAGCAACCAAAAAAGTTCCCGCTTCAATTCGATCGGGCATCACGCTGTAGTGACTCGACCTGAGCGACGACACTCCGTCAATAATGAGCGTGGAGCTCTCGTCACCTTCAATGCACGCCCCCATGCCACGCAAGAACTGCACAAGATCCGTGATCTCTGGCTCGCGCGCTGCATTACGCAGCACCGTGCGACCTTGTGCCAGCACGGCAGCCATCAACAGATTCTCAGTGCCGCCCACCGTTACAGTGTCAAATGTGAAATCGCATCCGTGCAGACCATTATCAGTGCTTGCCACAATGTAACCATCACGAACCTCAATGCTGGCCCCCATGGCTTCAAAACCCTTGAGGTGCAAGTCCACTGGTCGACTACCGATCGCACACCCACCAGGAAACGAGACCTGAGCATGACCAAACCGTGCCAGCAACGGGCCCATCACTAAAATCGAGGCGCGCATGGTTTTGACCAGCTCGTAAGGAGCCTGCTGATTGTTAAGCGCAGCCGCCGAGACCGTGAGTTGCATCGCTTCATCAACTGACACGTCAGCACCAAGCGCACACAACAAGGCTACCATGGTCGTAATGTCATTAA
>CBFHJX010000010.1:0-23459 GCA_965656285.1 Luminiphilus sp.
TCAGTATCTCAACGAAGACGTCGTTTTACGGACCTTCAGATAGGATTTTTAACGGATATCTCGTCCACCGCTCTGTTATTGGCAACAAAGTAATCCTCTAGAGTCTCTTGTCAGCCCGACAAATAAACATTGAGTGTCACAAGCGAATGAGGTCGGTCGCCACCACGGACCCGTCGAGCACTGATAACATTGAACGAGTGACCTGTTAACCACTTATTCACCCTCACGGTAGTACTCAAAAAGCGACTTGGACAACCACCACAGCCGTATTTGAGGCCCCCAAGACCACTCTATTCGTCTTTCTCCCTAGGAACACAGCGATTTAAGCATCGACGGCGCAAGCGAGTGTCGAAAACTATTGTCCGTTGTGATACCTAATAGGCCTCTATAACGATTACGACAACGGTTGGTTTGGTATGTGTATTGCGCGTCTTTCTTTGGTTCCTTTTATTTTAACAACTCTAATGTTCATACCGGCGACGCTTGCGAGTGACGGCAAGCGCTCTGCTGCAGAACCGTCGGTCAACTGGGACGTCTCCGCACCCAAATACTCAGCCCGTGCTGAGGAGCTGGCGTTGTCTGTTGATCAAGGCACGTGGATGAATCTCGATGTTTCGCCCGATGGAAAGCGGATTGCATTTGATTTATTGGGTGACATTTACGAGATGCCTATTGAGGGCGGTAAAGCCGCCCCGCTGCTGAGCGGTCACGCTTGGGAAGTTCAACCACAGTACAGTCCCGACGGCCGCTTTTTAGCGTTCACATCCGATCGAGACGGCGCAGATAATATTTGGGCAATGGAAATCGCCAATCCTGAGAACAAGCAACAAATCACATACGAGCGCTTCCGGCTTCTTAACAACCCCACGTGGCATCCCTCGGGGCACTACTTAGCCGCGAAGAAGCACTTCACCACCTCACGTTCACTTGGAACCGGCGAGATATGGTTGTACGACGCACGTCTAGAGCAGGCTCTCGAACGCTCCAATTTGCAGGGCTCTGTACTGGTTGAAAAGCCGACACCCTCGTTCCAAAAAGAGCTTGGGGAGCCGACCTTTAGCGCCGATGGGCGGTCAGTGTTTTTCATTCAAAACACCACGCCTGGAAATACATTCATCTATCACGAAGACAGTAATGGCGAGGTCATGGCCATCAAACGCTACGATCTAGAGACTGGTGAAGTCGAGAAGGTCGTCGGAGGTGCCGGCGGCGCGGTAAGACCCACGCCCTCACCAGACGGCAAGTCGCTTGCCTTTGTCAAAAGAGTAAGAGCGGCCTCCCGATTGTTCGTCTTAAATCTCGAATCCGGCGAACAAACCATGCTCGTGGATGATCTAGATCCTGACATGCAGGAGACCTGGGCCGTTCAAGGGGCGTACCCCACCATGGCTTGGATGCCAGATGGGGAAACGATTATTTATTGGTCTAAAGGGAAAATTTGGCGAGTCAACGTCGCCTCAGGAGCGATAAACAACATACCGTTTTCGGTCAATGACAGTCGCACGGCTTACCCCGCAGTTGAGGTCGCCGTTGATGTTGCACCCGATACCTTGAAGACCAGCATGCCCCGATTTGGGACACAGAGCCCTGACTCAAGGTCAATTGTATTCGAATCTATGGGACGACTTTATATTCAGCGTAATGGCGCAGATGCTCAGCGTTTGACTCGCGACAGCCAGTCAGCTCATGAGTTTTCGCCCGCATTCTCACCCGACGGGAAAGACGTCTATTTTATCAGTTGGTCAGATGCCCAGCTGGGCTCCGTTCGCAAGGTGAGTGCGCGAGGGGGTCGGTCTAAACCCGTATTGGCCACACCGGGACATTACGTCGACTTGAGTGTCTCCGCCGACGGACAAACACTGCTCTTTTCCAAACTCAGTGGCAGCTCGCTGACAAGTCCTTACTGGGGAAAAAAGCCGGGTCTCTACACCTACGATTTGAAAGATGAGCAGCTTGCATTTGTAAGCCCGCGGGGACGATCTCCACACTTTGGGCCCAATGGTCGAATTTACGCGACCGAGCGAGTCAGTTCGGCCGTGGGTCGGGGCAGCGACGACGCCTCAAGCGCACTTATTTCAATGACTACTGACGGCGAGGATGTCCGCACACACGCCAGTTCTCCGCTCGCAACGGTCATTCGCATCTCGCCAACAGGCACCCATGTCGCCTATCGAGAAGCAGGACGTCTCTACCTCGCTGCGCTCCCTATGACCGGACGGACAATTGCTCTATCCAGTGTTCACACTGTCGCCTCGGGACCGACGTCTTTTGTGACCGAGCGCATTAGCGCACCGGGTGGTGAATTTGTCCAATGGAGTCGTGACGGTGGGTCGCTGACCTGGAGCGTTGGGCCACGCTTTATGCGCTATACCATTGACGACTCACTGGGGACAGCCACCAACAAACCCACACAAATTGCCGATCTCAGTCTTCGCGTCGAGTCCGACAGACCCAAGGGCCTCGTTGCATTCATCAATGCTCGTGTGATCACCATGAATGAGGCCCGTGACACACTCGAAAGTGGTGTCGTCGTGGTTCGAGAAAATCGCATCGAGTCGGTCGGACCCACGGGGGAGATTGTGATACCCAGCGAGGCAAAGGTTATTGACCTCGCTGGTAAGACCCTGTTGCCAGGCTACATTGATGCTCACGCGCACGGTCCTTATGCGCGGGACGACATTATCCCGCAGAATAACTGGTCACTCCTTGCACACCTAGCGCTCGGCGTCACCACCGTTCACAACCCTTCAAGTCGCGCAGCGCAGGTCTTTCCGGCGGCAGAATATCAGCGCGCCGGGGTGACACTCGGACCGCGCATCTTCTCAACAGGTGAAATCATTTATGGTGCGAAAAGCACGGGCTTTGATCCCATAGAGTCGCTGGATGACGCCAAAGCGGTAGTTGATCGATTAAAGGCTCAGGGCGCCATCAGTGTGAAAAACTACAATCAACCGCGCCGTGCGCAACGACAAATGGTCATCGAAGCGGCCCGAGATGCGGGGATGCTGGTTGTCGCGGAAGGTGGCTCGCTTTACAACATGGACATGAACCTGATCGCAGACGGCTCAACGGGTATCGAACACAATATTCCCACGCTTAAGATTTACGATGACGTTCGCCAGTTTTGGTCAGGCACTAACGTCGGTTATACGCCCACGCTCGTCGTCACCTACGGCGGTCTGACCTCAGAGGACCGCTACTATCGGGATACCGAGGTATGGAAACATCCATTGCTCGCCCAGTTCGTGCCCCCTACCGTGTTACAACCACGCTCAGTGCGACGCGTCACCGCGCCCGAACCTGACTTTCGAGACGACGATGCGGCCGCTGTTGCCAAAGAACTGATGGAGTTGGGTGTCATTGTCAATACAGGTGCTCATGGACAGCGTGAAGGTCTTGCCACGCACTGGGAAATGTGGAGCTTTTACGAAGGCGGGATGAGTCCGATGCAAATGTTATCGACAGCCACCATCAATCCCGCAAAGTACCTTGGAATGGAGGCCGACTTGGGATCGGTGGAGCCCGGTAAGCTGGCAGACTTACAGATTGTGGACGGTAATCCATTGGACAATGTGAAAACGACCGATCAAATCACACACGTGATGATTAATGGCCGTCTTTATCGCACCAGGGACCTTGCTGAGACCGTCACGGGCAATGCGGAGGCCCCTCGTATCTGGTGGCATGGTCAAGCGCAACATAGCATTCGGTAAAAAGCAGGAACCATTCTATGATTTTTTTAAAGACCAGTACTTTTATTAGCGGGGCGCTTCTAGTCCTCACCCCACTTTACACTCAGGCGACCACACTGCCTGAAACCGGACTGCCTGAGACCTCGCTATCGGTAAATGAAAGCGCAATGGTCGACTGGATTGACGCTCACCAAGAGGGTGCCATTGCCCTCCTCGAGGAAACCGTCAATATTAGCAGTGGCACTATGAACCATGAGGGTGTCCGAGCAGTCGGCGTCGTCATGGCGCGAGAGCTCGATGCGCTCGGGCTTTCGTCGCGTTGGATCGAGATGCCACCGGAGATCAACCGTGCAGGCCACCTGTTTTCAAGCAAGCCTGGGAAAAGCAAAAAGCTATTACTTATCGGGCACTTAGATACGGTTTTTGAAGCTGATGATGCGTTTCAAGCCTTCACGCGCGAGGGTAATATTGGCCAGGGTCCGGGTATCGCCGATATGAAAGACGGCAATGCCGTGATCGTCTACGCACTCAAAGCGCTACAAAGCATTGGCGCCCTTGACGATATTGCCGTAACGGTTGCTTACACCGGTGATGAGGAGAAAACCGGGCGGCCACTCTCCGTCAGCCGAAAAGACCTGATCGACGCCGGCAGATGGGCCGACATTACGCTGGGCTTTGAGGGTGGAATTACCTCGGAGGGAACTGACTGGGCAACCATTGCTCGACGCAGCTCAAGTAGCTGGGTGCTCGAGGTCTCGGGTAAGCAGGCGCACTCATCAGGTGTCTTTAGCCCGTCAGTGGGGGCCGGTGCTATTAATGAAGCAGCGCGTATTCTCAACACCTTTTACGACGAAGTAAAAGGTGACTACGGTCTCACGTTCAACGCGGGGACCATTCAAGGCGGTACCGCTGTTTCCTATGACAGTAGTCAAAATAGAGGGACCACCTTTGGGAAGACCAATGTCGTTCCTAATCAGGCGGTCGTACACGGGGGCATACGCGCACTTTCCGTGGAACAACTCGCCAGTGCCAAGCAAAAAATGCAGTCCGTGGTCGCTCAGCACCTCCCTCAAACCTCTGCATCCATCCGTTTCGTCGACAGCTATCCCCCGATGCCGCCGTCAGCGGGAAATCGGCAACTCGCGCAGAAGCTCTCTGCAGTCAATGAGGCACTGGGACGCGGAACAATGCAGATCTGGGATCCACTTAAACGCGGAGCTGCGGATATCTCCTTTGTTGCGCCCTATACCGACGCATTAGCCGGATTGGGCGCGCTCGGCAAGGGCGGACACACACCCAATGAAAGCCTAGAACTAGACTCTATGGCGCTGGCTATTAAACGTGCGGCGATCCTTATTTACCGACTAACTCAGGACGAGGCGCGGGAGGATCCGTACTAACGAACACCCCCCGCTCACCACGACTCGGGTCGCCAGCACGACAGCGCTTAAGACTGGAAAGTCGTGACGACCCTGTCATACTAGCCATATGACAAAAAAGAATATCCTTATTGCTTACTCGATCGCCGCGATGCTGTCGGTTCTCTCGCAACAAGCGGCACTCGCACTTTTCTCAGGGATCGCGCTTGCGGTCGTGATCGGTAAAGCGCCTCTGGACAACGCCTCAACGATGTCCAGAGGCGCCTTGCAAAGCGGTGTCGTCATCCTCGGTTTATCACTCCCCTTTCGCGAGGTGGTCACACTCGGATCAGCCAACGGCGTTATTGTTTCGGTCATGGTTTTAGGGACGTTGATCAGTGGTTATGCCTTGATGAAACTCAGTCGCGTCGATGAGATCAGCGGTAAGTTACTGACCAGTGGTACAGCGGTTTGCGGCGGTACCGCGGTGGCCACTATGGCACCGGTGATCAACGCCAAAGACCAGCAAGTCGCTCAAACGCTGACTATTATTTTCGTGCTTAACGGAATAGCCATTGTGCTTTTCCCGACTATTGGCAGCGCTGTAGGCTTAACCCAAGAACAGTTTGGCCTCTGGGCAGCGATGGCCATTCACGACACATCTTCCGTGGTTGGCGCGGCCGCCGCATATGGTGATGAAGCGCTCAAGACTGCAGCAGCGCTCAAAATACTCCGAATATTGTGGCTTATCCCACTGATCATCCTTGCGAGCTACACGATGAAGCGAATCAGCGCGAATGAAGTTCGTGTCCCCTTGTTCGTACTTGGTTTTATCCTGGCCAGCCTCGCTGGCGGTTATTTTCAGTTTGCGCCATCGACCGCGGCCGTATTTTCAATGATCAGTAAGAGTCTCTTTTGTCTTGCGCTCTTTCTTATTGGGTCACAGATGTCGCTGCAGTCGTTGCGCACCATTTGCCCGCGCTTAATCACGATGGCGCTTGTGTTATGGACGGCGTTGAGCACTGCCAGTCTGTATTGGATCCTCAATTTGTGATCGCTTTTTACCCTTTGCCGTTCGTTAGTCCGACAAGCGGATGACGAGCGCCACGATTTTAGGCAAACTCCACTGGACTCATCGCTGAGTATTCGTCTAAACACCAGCACGCAATTTAAGGAATGTTCATGGCCCAATGGGAATGTATCGTTTGTGGATTAATCTATGACGAAAAAGAGGGCTGGCCCGAAGACGGCATTCCAGCCGGGACTAAATGGGCTGATGTTCCAGATGACTGGACCTGTCCGGACTGCGGTGTGGGTAAAGACGACTTTGAACTCATTGCAGGCACTGAGGACGCGTCAGATCAAACAGCTGACGCACCGGCTGCGGTCGCCACCCTCACCAACCACATTCTCGTCATTGGTTCAGGTTTGGCCGCCTACAGCCTCGCCAATGCCATAAAGAAACTCGACGGCGATGCCATGATTACGCTCGTCACTCGAGACGGCGGAGAGAACTACTCAAAACCCATGATTTCGACAGGGTATACCAAAAAATTTGAAGCCGAACAGCTCGCAACACAGACCGCAGAAAACATGTCCGAAAATCTCGGCATTACGGTGCGGACACGGACCGTGGTCACGGCAATCGACACGCCAAAAAGCGAAGTGATACTCCAGAGCGGCGAGCGGATTGGCTACTCAAGTCTAGTCCTCACGCTCGGTGCAGAACTGATCCGCCCACCCATGGGGGGCAATGCGGTCGAGGACGTCATGGGCGTCAATGACCTTGATGATTATCGACAGTTTCGTGATACGTTGTCGGCCAAAGGCGGTCGTAAAGTCGCGGTGATTGGCGCCGGCCTTATCGGCTGTGAGTTCACAAATGATCTACTCAATGGGGGCTTCACCGTTGAGGCGGTTGATCCCATGAACTATTGCTTGCCAACGCTACTCCCCGAGGTGGCTGGTCGAGCGGTACAACACGCGCTTGAACTCAAAGGCGCCAGCTTCCACTTTGGCCCGCTTGCTACGGACGTTGACCACGCCGCAGAGGGGTACACCGTGACTCTGAATAACGGCGAGACGATTGAGGCGGATGCGGTTTTGTCTGCCGTTGGGGTGAGGCCGAGAACGCAACTGGCAGTCGATGCCGGTATTGAGAGCGGTAGAGGCATCAAGACTGACCGTTATCTCAGAACTAACGTCGACAATGTATATGCTATTGGTGATTGCGCCGAAGTCGATGGTCAGGTTCTGGTGTACGTCGCCCCCTTGATGGCGGCAGCACGCGCCCTAGCCGCCACCCTCACAGGAAATCCGACGCAAGTGGTCTACCCGGCGATGCCAGTCACCATTAAGACGCCGGCCTGTCCGGTTTGTGTGTCTCCCGTGGCGCGCGACACTGTCGGAGCATGGACCATTGAGGGTGAGGCTCCGGACTTAAAAGCGCTGTTTCACAACCCCGCGGGGGAGTTACTCGGATTTGCGCTGACAGGACAGGCGGTTAAGGAGCGAATGCCGCTGACCAAGCAGCTGCCGCCGATCCTTTAATTTGATCCGGTGCACGTGCTCTGAGGCGATCCTTCAGAGCGCTAACACGCTTCGACGAGACCCGCCGCGCCCTGCCCGCCCGCGACGCACATGGTGACCACGCCGTAACGGCCGCCCGTACGTTTGAGCTCGCGCAGTACACGGCCCACCATTCGCGAGCCGGTCATGCCGAACGGATGGCCAATGGCAATACTGCCTCCATTTACGTTGTACTTTTCGTTATCAATTCCAAGAACATCGCGACAGTACACACACTGCGACGCAAAGGCCTCATTGAGCTCCCATAAATCGATGTCTTGCTGGCTCAACCCAGCTCGCTCGAGTAGCTTGGGAATAGCAAAAACAGGCCCAATACCCATCTCGTCAGGCTCACAACCTGCGGTGACAAACCCACGGAAGTAGCCCAACGGTTGAACACCCAACTGTTCAGCGCGCTCGCCACTCATCATTAAGGTCATTGATGCACCATCGCTAAGTTGAGACGAGTTGCCGGCCGTGACACTGCCGTCCTGCTCAAACGCGGGACGCAGCAGAGACAATCCCTCGCGTGTGGTATCTGAGCGATTACACTCGTCACGATCAACCACCACGTCATGAAAACTTTCTTCTCCAGTTTCCTTGTTCACCTTCTTCATGGTGGCCTTCATTGGCACAATCTCGTCACGCATAACGCCGGCGTCGAGTGCTTGTGCATATCGCTGCTGACTCTGAAGCGCGTAGTCATCTTGCGCTTCTCGCGTCACCTTGTAGCGACGAGCAACAACCTCTGCCGTGTTGCCCATTTCCATGTACACCTCAGGCTTGTTGTTCAACAGCAGAGCGTTTTGCTGAAATGCGCCTTGCTCTTGTCGCACGCGCATGGAAATTGACTCAGCACCGCCGGCCATCATGACATCCGTGTAACCCGAGCCTATTTGATTCGCCGCCATCGCAATCGTTTGCAAGCCAGATGCACAAAAGCGATTGACGGTGGTGCCCGTCGCTTGAATCGGTAGCTTAGAGAGGAACGACGCCATACGCGCCAGATTTCCACTTTGCTCACCCGACTGGTTGGCCGCACCCAAAATGATGTCGTCAACCTCGCCAGGATCAAATTGAGGATTACGATCAATCAATGAATCAATGAGGAACGCCGCCATATCGTCTGATCGCGTGTCGTTAAAACTGCCGCGGAATGATTTGGCAAGGCCCGTTCTTACACTGTCTACGATGACTACGTCTTTCATTGTGCTTCCTTTGTGATCTCGTTTGGATTAATCCGCAATGGGCTTCACACGCAAACTAATATCGGGGCCTCGTTTATGGTGTTCTTCCCAAAGGCGTTTGTACCCGGTTTTAGCGATCCGCCACTCCCCTTCTTCCAGCCTATACTCGTCGTTATAGAGAGCGCTACCCGTAATATTTATGCCGTGCTCCAGGGATACAAAAATATCTTGGAGATACCAAATACCCGAGGCCGTGGCTCCGTCAACGCAAATCTCAGGGTGGTGCCCGTTATGCATGCCGAACGACTGCCCGCTGAATGATTTTTTATAAAATGCCTCAAGCTCGCTCCACCCGTTAAGCTGAAAATCGTAATCACCTCCGGTAAACGCGGCGGTCGCGTCCACTGTGAACACCGTTTTGAGTCCATCAATATCTCGCGTATCGAGAAATCTAAAATACCGCGCCTTAAGTTGCTTTATGAGCTCAATCGCTTCTAAGTCCAACATGGGTGCTCCTTAGGAATTAATGTGACAGGCTGCTTGATAGGCCATGGTCATCGCAGGCCCCAGCGTCGCACCCGGTCCTGGGTAGGTGGGTAAGATCGCCGCCGAGCAATTGCCAACGGCAAACAACCCTTCAAATACGCCGCCGTCTGCTTTCTTGACTCGCGCCAACGTATCCGTATCGAGCCCGCCCAGCGTCCCAAAATCGCCCGCCTCAATACGCATGGCGTAGAATGGCGCCTTCACGATGGGCGCAAGGCAGGGATTAGGCTTAACGGCAGGATCCGCGTAGTAACGGTCGTACGCGGCATCGCCGCGGCCAAAGTCTTCATCTTTGCCGGTCTGTGCAAAGCGATTCATTTTCGTAATAGTCTCTTGGAGACCACTCGCATCGATTCCCAGTGTCTCGGCCAGTTCTTCAATGGTGTTCGCCTTGGCCACAAAGCCGGTTTCAAACCATACTTTGGGTATTTGCGAGTCGGGCTTCATGCTCTTGGTCATTAGCGGTCCGACCATAAAGTTCTCTCGGAACGTCGTGTCAAAAACGTGCCATGCCGGTGCATTCGGATGCTCAGGCGTGTGCGTTTTGAACAGATCCTTCTGAAATGCCATGTAATTTTGCGATTCGTTGGCAAAGCGTTGACCGTCTTTATTCACAACACACGAACCGGGAAAAGACTTCTCCATAATCGCTAATCGAGGCGCAGGCTCTCCCGGGACACAAAGCGTGGTGGTCCACCAAGCATCATTCATCAGCCGAGTTTTGGCGCCAAGCGCCAGTCCAGCTAACAGCGCATCTCCCTCATTTGCTGGATTACCCGCGGACCAAGTGGTGTTCGTCGGCGCGGGCAAATACTGCTCTCGTAAGGCCTGGTTTTTCTCAAAGCCACCCGAGGCGAGAACAACCCCTTTCGCAGCGCGCACATTTTGCCGTTGCCCCTGACATTCGATCACAGCCCCCAAGATCTGACCACCATCGGCGATGAGCTCTACCATGCGTGTGTCGAACTCGATAGGAATGTTGCGCTTTAGTACGGACAAGTAAAGCCGCGCCACACCAGCCGAGCCGCAGGCAAGGCGGCGCGATATGGGTGTCTTAAGCCGCCACGGAATGTCTTTGACGTAGTCCCACAACAAACGCGCCATCAATCTCTTCCATCCGGGCAGTTGGACCATCAGCAGGTGCGCCTCAACTTGGGTAAAGTGGATGCGATTGAACAAGCGCATCATAAAGTGCGTCCATGTCATGTTCTTCCAGTGCTCGCCTAAATCTGAGGCCATAATGGGTGCAGGCTCTAGCGATCGATGACCTTCTCGAGCACCGTCAACGTTCGTGTAGTAATCGGGATACTCGGCTAAAGACTCGTAACGCACATCAGTCCTGTCGTGCAGGAACTGGAGCATTTCAGGTGACTTTTCGAGGTAGGTGTCGATCATCTCTTCCGGAACATCCTCACCGAACAGGGTGTTCATCAGGTACTGCTTAGCGTCCTGCGGGTTGTCCTCAGCACCTACGGCTTTCGCGTAGTGACTGTTGGGCACCCAAATGCCGCCTCCAGACGTTGCACTCGTGCCCCCAACTTTGTCCTGCTTTTCGATAATGAGTACGTCTTTCGTACCCAACTCCCAGTTGCAGACAGCGGCCACTAAACCGCCGTTACCCGTGCCGACGACCAGCAGATCAACTTCACGATCCCAGTTTACTTCACTCATCTACCCGACCCTCAGTTCTTTTTGTTTTACCCTATATCGCGCACTCTTATGCGCGCTGGCTCGATACCGACACCACCTCGCCCGTCATGTAACTGGCGTAATCAGACGCCAAAAACATCATGACATTTGCCACTTCCCAAACCTCCGCCGCACGACCGAATGCCTCGCGTGACGTCAGTTTTTCTAACAGTTCGGGCGATGAGGTTTTGCGCAGGAATTCGTGCATTGCAATACTTGGGGATACCGCATTAATGCGTATGCCGTAGTCCGCAGCTTCCATGGCCGAGCACCGAGTCAGCGCCATTACACCAGCCTTAGCGGCCGCGTAATGACACTGATCTTCTTGTGCTCGCCAGCCCAGAACGGACGCGTTATTGATAATGACGCCCCGCCCTCGTGGTTGCATACAGCGAAGCATCGCTCTACTCATGCGCATCGTACCGGTGAGTGTAATATCAAGCACGCGTGCCCATTCGTCATCCTCCATATCGACCAGACGCCGGGAACCGCCCAGACCCGCATTATTAATCAGCACGTCAACACCGCCTGTCTGCGTCTCCGCAAACTCGACGAGGTCGCAGACCTCTTGCTCATTGGTCACGTCACAACGCTTTGAACTGACAATGCAATCATCCGAAATAGCGGTCAGCGTGTCGCGCGCCTGTGCGAGTCGCCCCTCGTGTACATCGCTGATCACAACGGCACGCGCACCCTCTTCAACCGACCTCTTTGCAGCAGCAAAGCCAATCCCAGCACCGGCGGCTGCAGTCAGCAGGACCGTCTTGCCTGCGAGCAAATTATGCCCTTCAACGTAGGTTGGAGTGTCCTTACTCATAGTGCTCTCACTGTGTCAGTGCGCGCCAGAACCGCGCGGCTCTTTAGGCATACCGAGCGCTCGCTCGGCGATGAGATTTCTTTGTATCTGATTCGTACCACCGTAAATTGTGTCGGCACGCGTGAATAAAAAGAGTGACTGCAATTGAGTGAGCTCATAGGGGCCCTCCTCAAGTAATTCAGCATCCGGGCCTAACACGTCCATCGCTAGCTTACCTAAGTTGCGGTGCCAACTTGACCAATACAACTTATAGATCATCGCCTCTCTGCTCAGACTGCCGTCCTCACCGCCAGAAAGTGTGCGCATACTGTTGTAACGCATGGTCCTAAGACCAATGTGCGCCTCGGCAATCCGCTGGCGAATCTCCGGGTCTCGTGATGCACCGTTTAATTTTGCGAGACGGATGATCTCGTCGAGCTCGGTTTGGAACAGCATCTGTTGACCCAGGGTCGATACGCCTCGCTCAAAGCCTAATAGTCCCATGGCGACCTTCCATCCATCGCCCGGTGCGCCGACAATGTCATCCACCGCGCAGACCGCTTCATCAAAATACACTTCGTTGAACTCTGCTGTTCCCGTCAGCTGATTAATCGGTCTAACAGTGACACCGGGCTGATCGAGAGCCACCAAAAAGAATCCCAATCCCCTATGGCCTACGCTGTCACGATCAACTCGCGCCAAGACAAAAACAAAATCCGATTCGTGTGCCAGAGAGGTCCAGACCTTTTGCCCTGTTATCTTCCATTGATGACTGCCGTCGTCAAATTCAGCCCGTGTTCTAATGGCCGCAAGGTCAGAGCCCGCACCGGGTTCAGAATACCCCTGACTCCAGAAAGCCTGCCCACTTCTAATGTCCGGAAGGTATCGGGCCTTTTGATCTTCGCTACCAAAAGCCAGCAACGTGGGTCCCGTAAGGGTGTCACCGATGTGTCCCATGCGGCCCGGTCCGCCCGCACGCGCATACTCCTCGTGATAGATCACTTGTTGCTCAATCGAGGCGCCTCGACCGCCCCACGCTTCGGGCCACCCGATACAGGTCCAGCGTCCTTCGGCGAGACGACGCTCCCAAGCCTTACGTTCATCCACAAAGCGATGCTCGTCACCCGGGCCGCCTCGATGCCGAACCTCTGCGAACTCATCCCGCAGGTTCTCGTCAAGCCATTGCGCAATTTCTTGTCGAAACAACTCATCGGCGGCCGTGAACGTCAACTCCATGTCTCACCTCCATCCAACAATTGGCAGGCAATCGCTTCTCGCATCTCTGGCGGCCGGCCGAGGTAACTTTCGGTAGAACGTGCGCGTTTGAAGTACAACTGAATGTCGTATTCCTCAGTAATCCCGACACCACCGTGCATCTGAATGCCTGACCCTGCATTAAAAAATGCCGCATCACTGGCGCAGGCACTGGCCATATACGCCGCCTCCTGAAGCGCTGCGTCAGTTGCTTCTTGCGCGAACCAGGCATCCGCAATGCACGCGGCAAAGTAGAGTAACGACCGCGCGGACTCGACTTTGACCATCATGTCGGCTGCCTTGTGCTTAATCGCTTGAAAAGAGGCGATGGAGCGATTGAATTGCGAGCGATCCTTTGTGTATTCAACGCTGATATCGAGACTGGCCTGCGCCACCCCCACCTGATCGGCCACGGTCAAAATGCGGCTCAGCGCAACAACTTGCTCAATCAACTGTCCGGCGTCGCTGGAGAGCCGCTGTGCCTCACCGACAGCCACCGCCTCTAAGCGGACCTCTGACATCGGACGTGTTTGATCCAAAGTGGGTGTGTGCTCGATGCTCACGCCAACCGCATCCGACTGAACGACCCAAATCGAAGTGCTCTGATCTTTATTGGTAGCGACGACTAACAACGTGGACGCCGCAAAGCCAAACGGGACGAATCGAGCCTCGCCCGAGAGCGTCAATCCATCGCCCGAATCGCTCACAGAGACACCTGAGGCATGCCAGCTGCCCACCGCATTGGTGAGCGCAACTGACACAATGTGCCCACTCGCAATGTCCTCTAGACACCGATCGCGCACCGCGCTCTGCATGCAGACATTGAGTAATGCTGTGCTTTGTGTCACGGCAAACAGTGGGGACGTGAGCAGACGCTCTCCCGCCGCCTCCATAATGATTGCCATCTCAACCCACCCAAGCGCCAGACCTTCATGGACCTCCGGTACTAAAACGCCTTGCCAGTACATGTCGTTACAAACACTGCGCCAAAGAGCAGCATCAAAATGCTGTGACGAGCGGCATGCCGCCCGAACCGCCATTGAGTCAGACTTAGCCGCAAGGAACGACTGGCTAGTATCCTTGAGCATGCGCTGCTCATCGGTGAAGGCGAATTTCACGATAGCCCCTACGTGCCCCAGACCTGTTGAGCCGGGACAGCAGTCGCCAGGGACTCGTCCAAGGCACGACCGACGTCAGCAGGTAACCACCGAGACCCTTTGTCGATCCCCACAGTACTGCGCCAGCCGTCAGCAATTGCAATACGACCGCCCTCAGCCTCAATCACTTGCCCGGTGACATGATGCGATGCCTCAGAGCACAGCCACGCAACGACCGAAGAGACATTTTCAGGCGCAAAATGATCAAAAGACCCATCATCTGGAACCGCCATGCGCTCTGCCATAGCAGGAACCGCTGTGGTCATCCCTGTGCGAGCCACAGGGCAAATTGCGTTCGCGGTAACACCGTACCGTCCAAGCTCAGCCGCTTGGTTGAGGGTCAGCGCTGCAATGCCTGCCTTTGCCGCAGCATAATTTGATTGGCCGACCGAGCCCTGAAGTCCGGCGCCCGACGTGGTGTTGACCAGCCGGCCTGATACGGGATTACCCAGTTTTGATTGGTGCCGCCAATACTGCACTGCATGCGAGGCGATGCAAAAATGCCCCTTTAAATGAACCGAAATAACCTGATCCCAGTCCGCCTCAGACAGTGAGGCAAACATTCGATCGCGGTTATTCCCGGCGTTGTTGACAACCCCGGTCAGATCACCAAAAACGTCGATCGCTTGAGCGACCGCCTCCTCACTGCTTGCATAATTCGTGATATCAGATTCATTAACGATGGCGCGACCACCCGCTGCCGTGATTTGGTCAACAACGGCGCGGGCAGCGTCGCTGTTAATGTCGTTGACTAAAACCGCCGCGCCCTCGCCAGCTAACACTCGCGCATGAGCCGCACCAAGGCCGCCACCCGCCCCCGTCACAATGACGACCCGCTGATCGCAAATTCCCATCACAACCCCCTAGACGCGCTCAAGAATAGTGACATTCGCCTGGCCACCGCCCTCGCACATTGTTTGAAGACCGTAGCGCACCTCGCGACGCTCCATTTCGTGCAGTAACGTCGTCATCAGTTTCGTACCTGTTGAGCCTAAAGGATGCCCAAGTGCAATCGCGCCGCCGTTAACGTTGGTCTGATCATGGGCATACCCAAACTCTTTGAGCCATGCCATGGGCACCGAGGCAAACGCCTCGTTGATTTCTACGATATCGATATCCGCAAGCGACAGCCCCGACTTTTTAATCGCATGCGCGGTCGCAGGAATGGGTGCCGTCAACATCCAAATAGGGTCGTCCGCTCGAACAGACATGTGGGCAATGCGTGCCCGCGGCGTCAGGTTGTAGCGCTTGAGCGCCTCCTCAGACACCACGAGGACCGCTGAAGATCCATCACATGTTTGACTGGAGACCGCCGCCGTTATGGTGCCACCTTGTGCCAACGGCTCGAGACCTGCCATTGCCTCCATGGAGGTGTTACGAATGGTTTCGTCGGCGTTGAGTCCCTCAAACGGGATTATTTCTCGCTCAAAATAGCCCGCGTCTGTCGCGGCTCGCGCTCTACGATGCGACTCTAATGAGAACGCCTCCATCTCCTCTCGAGAAATTTTCCACTTGTCTGCAATCATTTGCGCCGACTTGAACTGTGAAACCGACTGCGTTCCGTATCGTGCAACCCATCCCTCGCTGCTCGTGAAGGGGTTATCAAACCCGTAAGCCTGACCGGCGGCCATCGCTGAGGAGATGGGGATTGATGACATCGTTTGAACCCCCCCAGCCACCACAACGTCCATGGTGCCCGACATCACCGCCTGCGCCGCAAAATGCACCGCTTGCTGGGACGACCCGCACTGACGATCAACCGTCGTGCCCGGAACCACATCGCTCAACCCAGCAGCAAGCCAGCACGTCCGCGCAATATCACCCGCCAGCGGCCCAATGGTGTCCAAACAACCAAAGACCACGTCATCGTATTCATGATCTGGAATATCATGACGCTCGACCAAAGCTTTAAGGATAAAAGCCCCCAAGTCCGCACCGTGAACAGAGGCCAATGAACCGCGCCTCCTTCCTGTCGGACTTCTGATGGCATCCACAATGTAGGCCTCTGCTCGCTGTCCCATAACTCTCTCCGCTCTGATACTTAGATTTTTTATTTAGCCTGCTCTCTCGAGATCCGTGATCGATCCACGACCGAAGGTAAACTCCGGCCCCAGCAACGCATCTTTGCGCAGTAACCATTCATGAATTCGATTGTTATGGAAGCCTTCGTCACCCCACTCGCGCGCTAAGGCCCAAGCGCGTTTGGCCCAGATCTGTAAATCACACTCCCAGGTGTAGCCCATGGCGCCATGCACCTGAGTGCAATGCCTTGATGCCATTAAGGCCGCACGCGTCGCCACCGATTTTGCATGTGATACCGCAAAATCGGCACGATTAGGTGACACACCGACCGTGTATGCAGCGCGATAAACAACCGGCTTTGCGTATTCCACTTGCACAGCGACATCGGCTAACAAGTGCTTCACCGCCTGATTCGCACCAATGGCACGACCAAACTGTTCTCTGTCCGTGGTGTATCGGACGCTCTGATCCAACATCCCTTTTGATAAGCCAACTAATTGCGCAGCATTTGCCAATGCCCCACGGTTGAGTGTTGAACGTTGCAAACGCGCACCTACGTCGCCGTCCGCGACTCGAACGTGATCGCGGGGATCAAAAGACACCGAAAAAAGCCGGCGGGAAGGATCGACACTTTTTCGGGCTTTGAAGGAGATCGCTTCTTTTGGAACCAAATAGAGGCCATCTCCCTCATAAACTAAAAACCAGTCGGCGCAGTCTGCGTAGTTAATGCAGGGATTAATCGCGTGTCCGAGCGAGACTCGAAGGTCTCCCGCCAGCACACCATCCACCACTTTTTGAATATCGGCATTACCCAGGCCTTGATCTAAAATATCCACAAGTAGCGGCGTACTCACCATCACAGATTCCACCACGGGCTCCGGTAATGCGACCTCGCCACACGCCTCCGCTAACAAAATAAAATCGGTGATACCGAGGCCTAGACCGCCGAGCGCTTCAGGTACAAGCATGCTGTTAAGTCCGAACTCATGCACTTGCGAGAGGAAACGCTCGTCGACACCGGTCGTCGTAACCCACCGGGCGCGAATAGCGTCGGCCGTCACCTCACTGCGAAGCATGCTGGCGATGGCGTCCTGAAAATCAAGCTGGTCTTGGGTGAACGTAAAATTCATAGCTCTGCCCTCACTTTCGCGGCATACCGAGCACGCGCTCGGCAATAATATTTCGTTGAATTTCGTTCGTGCCGGCGTAAATCGGACCCGACTGCGCGAACATAAATCCGTCAAGCCACGAGCCAAGCTCAGCAAATTCAGCGGCAGTTTGCGGCTCTATTTCCGCATGAGCACCCAGTAAATCCATTGCTGTTTCATGGATCAAGAGGTCCATTTCAGACCAAAATATTTTGTTGCAACTCGCCTCCGCACCAATTGTTCCACCCGAACACAACTTCGACGCTGTTTGATACGTCGACAACGCATACGCTTCAGCGTCCATGTAGCAACGCACCACGGCTGATTCGATCTGTGGATTGATCACATCAGAACCGTTCTCCCGATAAAGCTGCACCAATCGCTTACACGCTTGCTGGAATCTAGCCGGACTTCTGAGCATCAAGCCTCGCTCGAAACCCGCAGTCGCCATGGCAATACGCCAGCCCTCCCCTTCGCCGCCCAGCAGGTTAAAGGCGGGGACGCGAACGTTGTCAAAGAAAATCTCGGCAAAGCCCGGAAGTCCATTGAGCTGCTCAATAGGTCTTACCGTGACGCCATCGGAATTAAGCGGTACTAACAGTTTCGACAGGCCGTGGTGTCGTGAAGAGTCAGGATCGGTTCGAAATAGACCGAACACCCAGTCTGCGTAAACGGCGCGTGTTGACCAAATTTTTTGGCCATTAATAACGAACTCGTCACCGTCGCGGTCTGCGCGACAACGTATCGCCGCCATATCAGAACCCGCATTCGGCTCAGACCAACCCTGGGCCCAAATTTCATCGCCACTGGCCATAGCCGGGATGAAGCGCGCTTTTTGCTCGGGCGTTCCGTACTCCATCAAGGTCGGACCTAGCAAGAAAATACCATTTTGATTCACGCGCAGAGGTGCACCTGCTCGATAGTATTCTTCCTCAAAAATCAGCCACTCGATGAGATTGCAGCCCCGTCCTCCAAACTCAGTCGGCCAAGTGACCATCCCCCAATTACCTTTCGCGAGGGTACGCTCCCACTGGCGGTGCGCCTCGAAGCCTTCCGCAGTATCAAAAGAAGGCAATCGCTCGCTCGGCACGTGAGCGGTTAGCCATTTCCTGACCTCTGCTCGAAACGTCTGTTGCTCTTGTGTGTAGATTAAATCCATCGAATCAACTGTCCTGCGACTTATTCGCCTTGGCCATTGCTTTAGCGTCAAAGCCACCTAACTTATCGCCCGACACCACGTCATTGTGCGCATGTGCGAAGTGGTGCCAGGCAAAGGCGGCCTCCATGCCCTGACGCTTCCCTTGCAGATCTTCAACGTTATTGATCGCTTGCTTTGTTAAGGCCAGCCCCAGTCGCGGCATTGCAGCAATCTTATTTGCCAGAACGGTCACGTCATCCAGCAAGGTGTCGCGTGTGCTGATCTGATTGACCATACCCATCTGAAAGGCGCGCTCCGCGCCCATTTTATTCCCGGTGAAGAGAAATTCTTTTGCAATTCGGGGATTGAGCTCGTAGGGGTGGGCAAAATATTCGACGCCAGGAATACCCATCCGAACCACCGGGTCGGAAAAATAGGCGTCATCGGTCGCAACAATCAGATCACAAATCCAAGCAAGCATCAGACCACCGGCAATACACGCGCCTTGAACAGCTGCAATTGTCGGCTTGGGCATGTCTCGCCAACGACGGCACATGCCCAGATACGCCTCAGCCTCTCGGACGTATAGGAACTCACCGCCCGGTTTGTTCGCGTGATCGTACCAACTCGTTACACGCTCTTGACTCAAATGAACATCGCGCCCCGGTGTGCCGATATCGTGTCCCGCAGAAAAATGCTTCCCCTCTCCACGCAAAACGATCACTTTGACGTCATCGTCCGCCACTGCCTTCATAAACGCGGCATCAAGCTCATAGGTCATCTGACCATTTTGCGCGTTGTTGTACTTGGGTCGATTCATCGACACCCAGGCGACACCGTCCACCACCTCGTAAGTCACGATGTCGGTCTCTTCCATTGCCTCTGTGGTCTCAGTCATATCCAGTACTCCTAATTAGGGTTACGCACACCCGGGGGATTGTCCTTGAGCTGCTTGGACCGCACGTTCAATGGATCAAGCTCAGCAATGAGCGCTAGCTGCTCGGCCGATGGTGCCGGTGTTTCAGTCATATTGGGGGCCACCGCCACGTCAAATCCAGTATTCTCCAGCACCTCAGAGAGCGGCACCCCCGGATGAAGGCTTACAACCCGCATCTGTTTATCGGGTCCGTTAAAATCCATGACGCACAAATCGGTAATCACCCGTCTGATATCAATGTCGTCAAACGTATAACCCCGCGGCAAGCGGTCTGGGTTATAGCCAATCGAGCACACCACATCACATTCACCGGTTACAAACACACGCGTCGAATGCTTGGGCACAAAAAAAGAGTTCGCGTGACTGATCGAGTTACCGGGAAACCCCCTGACACCGAGCAGCTGCACTTTTGGCGCCTCGTAACTTCCGCCCAGCGCAGCAATATTTGTTTGTCCAAAGCGATCAATTTGACTGGGGCCCACAAGCGCGTGGCGAGCGCCGCTCCAGACGTTATCGAAAATACGCGCAAATCCCATCCAGTTTTCATTAGCCTGACCGCTGTGTGAGGCCATTCCGCTGACGGGATTCGGGATAGAAAGCATAAACGACTGACTGTCTGTCATCATCATGTCGGGGTTGGAGGTGCGCATCGCAAGGCTTGCAGCCAGACGCGGTAGCAAGCCAATTCCGGTGGCAAGGACTTCCCCCTCGTTTTCGAAACTGCGACTGGCGGCGCAGACCATGAGCTCAGCGAGCGAAAATGTCATCGTGAGACTCTCCTAGTAAACCGGCAGTGGCAAGGCATGAATGGCCTCTAAGCCACCCACGTTGCTTTGGTAACTCGACTCAGAATCACCTAAATAAGCTTCCGACCACCTGTCATAGCCGCCCTCAGCCAATGCGGCTGCATACTCTTTGTACTGCCTCACGTCGTACCCGTACAACGGATCAGACGACGACGGATGTGCACCACCCGAAATGTGAACAACGTGCGACGTCAGATTTCGCTCCCAGTAAACGCGTCGCGCTACGTCAGCGTTATAGAAATAATCCGAGGGTACGAGCTCGTCGACAGAAACCACTGTTTTCTTTGCGGCGCGGGCAAACCAGTCATCCATGTAGTGATCAGGACTCGCGATCTCACACACGCCACGGGCGTCTCCGCGCGTTGCATGCAGCAACGACACATCAAGATTTAAAGCAGGCATCGCCACCCATTCTTTATCATCATAGGGACTGTCCACCAGCTGCAAATCTGGGTTGCGTGTGATCACATCGGTTCCCAAGCCAATCCGAGTCGGAATATAGGGACTACCCCAAGCCGCAGCTCTCAACCCGAGCAGCATCATGCCTTCGTCGATTTCACGAACGTCCACACTTCCCGTCTCCCGAGCCTTTCGAAACCCGGGCTCTAAGGGCATAAAGTCCAAAGAGACGAACGCGTACACCACTTTTCTGACTTTTCCGGCTGCACAAAGCAATCCGACATCCGCTCCGCCATAGGCTACAACCGTCAGATCACTGACGTCGGACCGCAGAAGCTCGCGCACCAGCGCCATGGGTTTGCGCCGCGGCCCCCAACCACCAATTCCGATGGTCATACCGCTCTCAATAACAGACACCGCATCCGCGGCGCTGACGCACTTATTCATGCGCACATTTCCTATCGTTCCAGTTAGATTAAAAGCAGTATCAAAGTCGGCCTTCGCACCAGCATCCCCCATAGAGACTATGACAACTCGAGCGAAGCCACTTAGCGTGCACAAAAAGACTAATGACGTTTCAAAAAAGGGTATCAATTTGTCTCTCAGCACCTCCAACTCAACGGCCGCACTCGTCGAGCATGCCGCTCAGGTCTATGGCGATCGGGTGTTTATCGTCGACGGAGCCCACGCGCTTTCCTTCACCGATGTCGCAACTCGTGTTCGCGCGCTGGCATCAGCACTCGCAGCACGAGACTTTCAGTACGGGAGCAGAGCCGCTATTTGGGCGCCCAACTGCGCCGAATGGATTATTGCAGCGCTGGCGATCCAATACGTGGGCGGCACACTCGTCACCGTTAACACACGCTACAAAGCAACCGAGGCCAGTCAGATCATCCGCGACAGTGGAAGCTCAGTGGCGTTTGTGGTCGATCAATTTTTGGGGAGCGATTACGCCGACGACTTGGCGGCTCAAAACATAGAAGACCTGCACCACATCGTGACGATACGAGCACCGGGCTCTGCATCCCCAGATGGCATCCAGACCTGGATATCAGAAGGCGCAGTCGCGACGCCTGAGATCTGTGCTCGCAGAGATGCGCTGCGACGTCGGGTAAATGAAAATACCGTCTCTGACATTCTGTTCACGTCAGGCACTACGGGGCGCGCAAAGGGGGTTGTGACGACGCACGGTCAGAACTTGAAGGCATTCGGCACGTTCGCATCCATTCTTGGCATTGAAAGCGACGATCGCTACCTGATTATTAATCCGTTTTTCCACAGTTTTGGCTACAAGGCGGGTTGGTTGGCCGCACTGTTGCGCGGAGCAACCGTATACCCCATGGCGACCTTCGATGTCCCACAGGTTCTTACTGCGATCAAAACACATGAAATCACGGTCATGCCGGGGCCACCGACGCTCTTTCAGAGCATTCTGGTGCACGCCGATCTTGCACACAGTGACCTGTCCTCGCTAACGAAGGCCACCACGGGTGCAGCGATCATCCCAACACAACTGATCATTGACATGCGCGAGACGCTCGGGATTGACACAGTCATTACCGCGTACGGCCTTTCCGAGACCTGCGGGCTGGTCACTATGTGTCGTCAAGGCGACCCTGCCGAGGTGATTGCTCAAACGTCAGGGCGCGCGATTCCAGACGTTGAAGTCGGCATCATGCGTCAAAATGGCACTCTGGCCGCACCTCATGAGGCGGGTGAGATTGTTGTCCGGGGCTTCAATGTCATGCAATGCTATTTCAATGACGAACGCGCGACACGCGAGACGATCGACCCGGAAGGCTGGCTGCACACCGGGGACATCGGTACTCTCGACGAGTCTGGCAATCTACGAATTACAGACCGTCTGAAAGACATGTTTATTTCAGGCGGGTTTAACTGCTATCCAGCAGAGATCGAAAATCAACTGCTGCATCATGGCGCAATCGCTCAGGCAGCCGTGGTTGGAATGAGCGATGAGCGAATGGGAGAGGTCGGTGCGGCCTTCGTGGTTAACAAGCCCGGCACCAGTATCTCCGAAGACGCGCTGATCGCGTGGTGCCGCGATACTATGGCCAATTACAAAGTCCCACGGAAAATCATATTTCTAGACGCGTTACCCATGAACGCCTCAGGAAAAGTGCTAAAGACCGTCCTAAGACAGCGACTTTGACCGCGGTGTCTACTACGGCCAGCTTACTCATCAAAAGAAGAACAACAAGGAACACACTATGACGATTCAGAGCCTTGGATACATCGGCGTTAATTCGACCCAACTTGATCACTGGCGGGACTTCGCCTGCGACGTCATGGGCCTGCAAGATGTCTCAAGTGACCTTGGCGACGCGCAAACCCAGTTTTACAAAATGGACTACCACCCCTACCGCCTATTCGTTCAACACTCAGCGTACGACGGCCTGGCGGTGTGTGGCTGGGAAACCAACAATCAAAAAGGGCTTGATGAAGTCGCCGCGGCATTGACCGAGGCCAACGTCCACTTTGAGTGGGCGGATCAAGCACTTATTGCCCAACGACGAGTTCAAAACCTCCTGTCTTTCACCGACCCTGCCGGTAACCAGCATGAGGCCTACTGGGGTGTCGTGTCAGACTTCAAAGCATTCAACTCTCCCCAAGGCGTACCCGGTTTTGTGACCGCAGATCAAGGACTGGGCCACGTGGTTCTCCCCGCACCTAATTTCAGTGAAACCGCCCAGTTTTTTACCGAAATATTGGGTTTTGGCCTCTCAGATCTCATGAAACTCCGA
>CBFHJX010000010.1:23469-37332 GCA_965656285.1 Luminiphilus sp.
CATAAAACGGCTTTGGTTTATGCATTGCAACCGACGCCACCACAGCTTGGGCCTGCTTGAAATCCCTCATCCAGCGGGGTGTATTCACGTCATGACCGAAGTCAACGCCATCGACGAAGTCGGCCGCTGCAATGATCGCAGAATTGCAGCGGATATTAAGCTCTCAGGGACGCTGGGGCGCCATGCTAACGACCACATGGTAAGTTTTTACATGCAAAGCCCTGCCGGATTCGATATTGAATATGGCGCAGAGGGGCGCACTGTCGACGACTGGTCTCGTTACGAGGTCTTCGAGAGCACCGTCCCCAGTTTCTGGGGTCACGACTTTTCCGTAGGCCAGCAGGATTAGAGGTAATTCTTCAGTTAGTACATACGAGGTATGTCGAGACTCCTCGGCTTTGCAACGATGTATGCAATGCCTTAAAACCGCTTAAAGACGGACACAGCCATAGGATTATTGCCATGAGCACGTACGAACCTGTTGTAACACAGCAAATTCTCGATCTAATTGCCAGTAAGTCCGCGGACCAACGTGAGGCCCGCAAAATGTCCAAAGAGGTGGTCGACGCCCTCAAGGACTGCGGGTTTTTTACGATGCTACTGCCTAAGCAGTGGGGTGGGCTCGAGCGCAAGCCACAGGAATTTTTCGCAGAGCAAGTGCGAATAGCCGAGGCTGATATGAGCACAGCTTGGGCCGGTGGCATCATAGCGGTCCACGCCTTCCAGCTCGCGCTGATGTCCGAAGAGGCACAACGCGAAGTCTACGAAACGGACCCAAACACACTGATCAGCAGCTCCTATAATCCCGTTGGGGCACGTGCCGAAATGTGTGAAGGCGGGTTTATGTTGCACGGTCGCTGGGGTTGGAGTTCAGGTTCCGACCACTGCAGCTGGGCGCTGTTGGGCGGTGTGATACCCGGTGACGGCTACCGAACATTTTTAGTTCCACGAGACCAATACGACATTGAGGACACTTGGGATGTTATGGGTCTTCAGGGTACGGGCTCGAACGACGTAGTCATTTCGGATCCTATTTTTGTCCCAGATCACCGAACACATAAGCAAATGGACGGCTTTAACTGTGTGAATGACCAAGACAATCCGATGTATGACCTGTCATGGGCGCAAACGTTTGTGCGCGTCGTAAATTCAGCAGCCATTGGCGCCTTAAAAAAAGCGGTAAAAGTCTTTGTCGAATCCAAGCAAGGCAATTCAACGACCGACATGACTAAATTTGCCGGCGACGTCGAAACGCAGGAGCGACTGGCCAAGGTGCTCAACACCATCGGCGAACTTGAAGCAGTCATGTATCACAACTTTGACAAGATGGAGGCCGCCTCCTGGAAGCCAACGTTGGAAGATCGGATTATGTACCGATACCAGGCATCAATTGTGATCGACAAAGCCATTGAAGCCATTGATACGCTCTTTGAGGTCGCCGGCGGGCGATCTGTCTTTAATGGGCATCCGCTTCAACAGTTGTGGCATG
This sequence comes from Luminiphilus sp., assembly GCA_965656285.1. Lineage (GTDB taxonomy): Bacteria > Pseudomonadota > Gammaproteobacteria > Pseudomonadales > Halieaceae > Luminiphilus. The sequence continues at coordinate 24,959 of CBFHJX010000010.1, forward strand.
ACATTCACATTGCACGCTGCCATGTCGCCAACAACCCCACCGCGTTTGCACGCAATCTTGGTAGCGTGGCGCTCGGTATGGAGAACAAGGACGTCTTTATCTAATGCACGCCTACTCCGAAGCGTCGCTCTATCATGAGGTCAGCAGCGGACGATCGATTCACTACACCGATCATGCTGCAACCGCAGTTGAAAAAGGGACCGTGGTATTTATTCACGGGAGTGGCCCAGGGGCAAGTGGCTGGAGCAACTTTAAGCATAACGTCGCCCCGTTTCAGGACGGCGGATACCGCTGCATCGTGTTCGATCAGTGGGGCTACGGAAAGACGTCAAAACCTCAAGATGTAGATCACACCCTCGATTTCTTTGTCGACGGCTTGGTTTCACTTCTAGACTCTTTGCGTTTAGACCGCGTGACCCTTGTGGGCAACTCGCTCGGCGGTGCCGTGGCACTTGGCCTCTCACTACGCGATCCAAATCGCGTCGAGAAGCTGATATTGATGGCGCCCGGTGGCATTGAGTCTCGCGAAGTCTACTTCGCTATGCCTGGCATTCAAGCCATGGTGAAACACCCCATGGGATCACCCGACTTCACCAAAGACGTGCTCGCCGCATTACTGACGCAACTCGTCTATGATCCCTCGGCGGTCGACGCCGCGTTAGTCGATGAACGCTGGGCTACGCTCGAGACTCAAAACCCGCACGTTTTAGCCACCATGAATATTCCCGATATGACCGACAGACTGCAAGAGATTGACATTGCCACATTGGTCTTTTGGGGCAGCGAAGACCGATTTTGCCCAGCATCGGGATGCTGGAAAGTGCTGCAAATGAAGGGGCCTGTTCAAGCCGAGATCTTAAATCAGTGTGGCCACTGGGTCATGTCGGAGTACCCTGACTTATTCAATAAGCGCTGCTTATCGTTTTTGACCGATGAGGCGTGACCATGAGTCTCTCTGCCACTGATCACGCCCAGCTGGGACGGATACTTTACGACGCGATGCGCGTGAACACACCGATTCAACCTTTGACCCAAACCCACCCAACGATCACCGTCGAAGATGCGTATCAAATATCGCGGGCGATGTTGTCACACCGTCTTGAACGTGACCGTGAAGTAGTGGTCGGCAAGAAAATTGGCGTCACATCAGATGCGGTCCAAAACATGCTCGGTGTCTTCCAACCCGACTTTGGTTTCCTAACGAACACCATGAGCTTCGCCAACAAATCAGACATTCGCATTGCAGGACAGATGATTTCACCGCGCGCCGAGGGAGAAATCGCCTTTCGACTGAAATCAACGCTCTGTGGTACCACCAATACCGAAGACGATGTTTTGGCTGCGACCGAATGTATTATTCCCTGCTTTGAGATCGTCGATTCCCGAGTCGAAAATTGGCAAATCGCTATCCAAGACACCATTGCTGATAATGCCAGTTGCGGTGTGTATGTTCTTGGCGATGCGGAGCTCGATCCAGGACAGCTTGACCTCCCCAATCTTCGCATTGATGTAACGAAAAACGGAAAGCATTTGAGTTCAGGCATGGGCAGTGCCGTTCAAGGTAATCCACTGACCGCCGTCGCCTGGCTTGCCAATACACTGGGCGCCTACGGTATCGATTTGGAAGCCGGCGAGGTTATTTTGTCAGGCTCTCTGGTGCCCCTCGAACCCGTTCATCAAGGTGATGCGATGCATTTGGTCATGACGGGCCACGGCTTTGACGAGTGCAGTGTCAGCTGTCAATTCATTTAATTAAGGTAACGTATGACGACTAAAGCCAAAGCGGCGATCATCGGTCCAGGAAATATTGGGACTGATCTGCTGATGAAGTGCCAGCGCAGCGACTTGATAGAAGCGACTTGGATGGTGGGAATTGAAGATTCAGCAGGCATCCAGCGCGCGCGGACACTTGGTCTGCAGACCACAACAGACGGTGTCGATGGTCTGGTTTCCGGGTTTTCGGAGAGCCCAGTGGATTTCGTATTTGATGCAACGTCCGCCTACGTGCACGCTGAAAACAGTCGCAAAGTCACTGCTCTGGGCGCCACGATGATCGACCTCACACCTGCGGCAATTGGGCCCTTCTGTATACCGCCGGTTAATTTACAAGAGCTATTGGATCGAGGTCCCACGCAAAACGTCAATATGGTCACTTGCGGGGGCCAAGCAACGATTCCGATGGTGGCAGCTGTTAGTCGCGTGCAGTCTGTGAGCTACGCCGAGATTGTTGCCACCGTGGCGTCAAAGTCCGTCGGTATGGGCACGCGCGACAATATTGACGAATTCACCCGAACAACGTCCTCAGCGATCGAAAAAATTGGCGGCGCTGACAAGGGTAAAGCCATTATTGTTATTAACCCCGCCGAGCCGCCACTTGTCATGCGCGACACGATCCATTGCCTGACCACAGAAGCGCCAAACGAGGCCGACATTCGAGCCTCGATTACCGCTATGGTGGCCGAAGTTCAGCGCTACGTTCCAGGGTACAGGCTCAAAAACACACCCATTATTGACGGTCATCGAGTCACCATCTCAGTGGAGGTCGAAGGGCTGGGTGACTTTCTGCCTAAGTACGCGGGCAACCTCGATATTATGACGGCCGCAGGCCTTCGCACCGCGGAAATGATAGCTCAGCGACGGCCAAGTTCGAGGATTAGTCTATGAATTTTGAAGGTCGACAGATTACGCTGCACGACATGTGCCTTCGCGATGGCATGCACCCCAAGCAGCATCAGATAACCGTCGATGAAATGGTCGATATCGCCGGCGCGCTGGATACGGCCGGCGTGCCTCTGATTGAAGTGACCCACGGTGATGGGTTAGGTGGCGCCTCGGTGAACTACGGTTTCCCGGCGGCCAGCGATGAGGCCTACTTACGCGCCGTGGTCGAGCGTGTCGAGTACTCTGCGATCTCGGCATTACTGCTACCAGGCATTGGTACGGTCGATCACCTGAGGATGGCAGCAGACTGCGGCGTGAAAACGATTCGCGTGGCAACCCATTGCACTGAAGCCAACGTCTCGCGCCAGCACATTAATCTCAGCCGTGACTTGGGTCTGGATACCGTCGGATTCCTCATGATGGCACACATGGTTTCCGAGGACGCCTTGGTGGAACAGGCGCTGCTTATGGAGTCTTACGGTGCTAATTGCATTTATTGCACCGACTCTGCGGGTTACATGCTGCCTCAAGACGTCACAGCTCGCATCGCCCTTCTTAAAAAGAGGCTCAAGAGCGATACGGAAGTCGGGTTTCACGGTCATCATAATCTCGCGATGGGCGTTGCGAATTCGCTAGCGGCGATTGCAGCGGGGGCTAACCGTATAGACGGCTCTGCAGCGGGACTCGGTGCAGGTGCCGGAAATACCCCGCTGGAGGCGATGGCTGCAGTGCTTGAGCGAATGGGCGCAGTCACCGGCATCGATATTTTTAAATTAGCAGACGCGGCAGAGGACCATGTACTCCCGATCATGGACGAGCCTGTGCGTCTGAGTCGGGATGCGCTGGTATTGGGCTATGCCGGCGCCTACTCGTCCTTTCTTTTATTCGCCAAACGCGCACAAGATAAGTACGGCGTGCCCTCTCATGAGATTCTGCTCGAAATGGCGCGCCGAAAAACCGTGGGTGGGCAGGAAGATCTGATTGAAGAAATAGCGATCGAAATGGCCGCTCAGATACGCTAAGTCTGGACGAAATCTGGACTTTCTGATAACTAGTTAGCTTAAACGCATAAGCGGGATGTCTGTACGTAGCCCTATGAATCAACCGAATATCACAGAACTCTCGAAGCTCATTGGCTTTCTTTACGATGGACACATCGAAGAGGACCCGTACAGTGCGTTTCTTGCAGAGACTCGCCGGATGATTGATTCAAACTTCGCATCGATCACCATGCGTGAACCTCAGGGCGATGATGGCGGCCTGTTATTTGTTTCGTGCGAAGCACTGGCAAAAACGTTCGTTGACGATCACAACAATCCCTATACCGACCGCTATTACACCTCTAACCTCATGACTAACTTACCCTGGGGTAAGGTGGTCTCTCTGGACGAGTGTGTGCCCTATCGAACGCTCGAGCGAACCGAGCTCTACAAATACTGCATGGCACCAATCGATATTTACCACATGATTGGGGTAGACCTAAGAAACGCCAACGGCCTGAGGTTTAGCGTTCGCTTCTGTCGACCTAAGACTGCAGAGAACTTTGGGAAGCAGGAACGTGAGTTCCTCGAAATGCTGGCCAGTCATATCCAACGCGCGGTTGCCAATGGCATGCAGCTGATCCAAATCGACAAGGAGCGAAAACTTTACAGCTCTACGATTGCAAAACAGTCGGTGGGGGTTGTCACACTTGATGAGCGCGGGAAAATTGTCTCCAGAAACGCGGTGGCTGATCAGTTGATACGCGATAAAGACGGACTGTCGGTGATCAACGATCAACTCCACCTGGAAAGTCCCTCAGCCCGCGCAAAGCTTAACGGTTTTATCGAAGATATCGTCGTTGCTCAGCGCAATCAGGACCCTGCGCCGACTAACGCGCTGTCGGTAGAACGCCCCTCGGGAAAGGCCGACCTAGAAATTTTACTCAAGCCCATGATGATCGACAAAACAGTCGAGCCAGGGCACACACCCCACATGATTGTGTTTATTAACGAGCCTGAGCGCAGTTTCCAAATTGAAACGCGCATTTTAATGTCGCTCTACGGGCTTACAAAAGCTGAGGTCGCACTGTCAAAGTTGCTTGCCGAAGGCGCCAACCTTGATCAGGCTGCCGCAACATTGGGTATTGCGCGTAACACTGCGCGTGCGCAACTTCGCTCTATTTTTGCGAAAACCGGTGTATCTCGTCAGAGTATGCTGGTCAGCCTATTGCTTAAGAGTGTCGTTACCTACTCCTAGCTCCCGATATTGTTCGGCCCCCAAAACGCGCGCATGCTAATTACTTTCCCGGCCTCATTAAACTTAAACACGTCGATAATGTTGATCGTCAGCTCTTCTCCAGGTGTCCCAGCGGTCACGGTAAAAGGGAAAGCCACCTCGTTCCCTGCCAGACGCGGAGCGCCTGACAGTGCTGCCGATAACACCCCCTCACACGCTACCGAGTAAAACTCTCTAAGCGCGGACTTGCCCTCGCGCAGCTCCGTCCCGACTGGGTCTTCAATGGACGCAGTGTCATCAAAAAGCGCCAACAACGTCTCCACGTCGCTGGCCGCCAGCGAGCGAATATAGGTCTCACAGGCTGCTTGAGCCTCTTCGTAGTCAATCATAACAACCCTCCATCACCGTTTTTATCATTAGGAATCAAAGTCTGCCTCTCGGTTCTCGTTAAAGGCGTCTCGCGTTTCTTGAGAGTCCTTATGCCGATAGGCTTCGAGCGTGAAACCTTGTTCGCGTCGGTACTTGTCCTCAAGATTTCCATCTTCAATGCTCGTCAGCGCTTCCTTTGCCAAGGAAATCATCGCGGGACTCTTTTCAGCAATTTTTGCCGCCATTTCGAGTGCTGTATCTACCAATTGATCACGAGAAACCACGCGCTCCACGGCGCCCAGCCGATGCGCCTCGTGCGCATTAATAAATTCGCCCGTAAAGTACATGTAGCGCACTTTTTGTACCGGGAACATGCGCTGCAGATGAGCTCCCCCGCCCATGGCTCCACGATCCACTTCAGGCACGCCAAAAGACGCGCATTCAGATGCCACAATGATGTCGGCGGCGCCGGCAATGCCAATACCTCCCCCGAGTACGAAGCCATGAAGCGCGGCAATGACAGGTTTCGGATTTCGATGGATGGCCTCGAAGGTGTCGTAATTTCCCTTGTTCACCGGGACGATCATATTAGGGTCAGCACCCAGCTCTTTAATGTCCACTCCGGCACAAAATCCTTTACCTTCAGCACGCACGACGATGACGTGAACGTCATCCCGCTCTCCGAGGGTCCGAAGGCAGGACGCGATATCACCCCACTCTTGACTGTTGAACGCGTTGACGGGTGGCTTGTTGAAGACAAGTTGCGCAATGCCTGCGTCGACTGAAGAACTAAATGCCATAACTAAAACCTTATTTTTTTTGTTACTTCGGGTCACTCTTTATCATGTGAGTCACTGATGCCGACGATGCTCTCGCCTCAGAGATAATACGGTTCATCAGCACGTCGACACTCGGCAAATCATCAATGAGCCCTGCAACCTGGCCCGATGGCAAGATTCCATCCGCCGGTCGTCCCTCAACCATAGCTTCTTGGATCATCATGGGTGCGTTGGCGGCCATCAACGTCTGACCCAGTGAGAGATCACCACTGCGATACATTTTCCAAGCACCTCGTAAGGTCGCCAACAACGATCCCCCGGTCATTCGACTAAACGCCAGTCCATTTTTGACCGCACGCACGAGCAGTCCGAGCTGCGACGCACTCATCAAACGCTTCAAATAGGAATTCGCAATCATTCGTTGTGGCAGTCCATCAAGTCGAGTGCTCACAACGATGTGCTCGGGCGGTGTCGCCAAATAAATGGATTTAGTTGCCTGCGGCACGGGCGACTCCTGCGTCAGCAAAAATCGCGTGCCCATAGCAATACCGTCAGCGCCAAGGGCAAGCGCGGCAACTAATCCGCGCCCATCACGAAAGCCACCGGCTGCCGCGATGGGTACATCGACAGCGTCCCTCACTTGAGGCAATAAGATCGAGGTCGCAACAGAGCCCGTGTGACCGCCACCCTCGCCGCCTTGTATTACGAGCGCATCCGCACCCATTTCCACAGCCTTGACGGCGTGTCGATGTGCACCAACCGTTGGAATACAAACAATGCCCGAGGCCTTAAGTCGTTCCACTGTGGCCGCCAATGGTGAGCGCGAGTAACTGACAGCTCGGACTTGGTGTTCAATACAAAGACTGACAATGTCCTCAACGTGCGGCACGTACATGTGAAAGTTCACACCAAACGGCGCATCTGATTGCGCCTTGATCTCTAAAATACCCTGCTCGATCTCTGATGTGGTCATGACCGCGCCCGCCAAAAATCCAAAGCCACCGGCGTTCCCAGTTGCCGCGACCAAGCGCGCGTCGGCCACCCAACCCATGGCTGTCTGAATAACGGGGTAACGACAGCCGAGTAGCTTGGTCAACTGGGTTTGCATAACGCATCTCGCATGGTGGTATACCGGCACATTATCGAAGCCATACTTTACTGCAATCACAGAGCCTCTGGCACGATAGGCTGATCAGACTATGGGGATAACACAGAGGCTGTGCCACCCCCAGTATCTGGTTTAGAGTCAGTGGAAACACAATCGACGTACCTTACATGAGTGATTTCACAAAACCCTATTTCGACGCCGTCGCCCAACTCACAGCCCCGACCGCGCCCTTTGAAGTCGTTACTGTCGACGTCGATGATGTGCCTCTAAAAGCGTTCAAAAACGCCGAAACAAGCCTCGGTGTCTATTTATCAGCGGGGCGAAATCATGGGGACGCATTGTTCCTCCAATATCAGGGACACGCTTGCAGCTACGCTCAGTTTTTTAAGACGGTTGATCAACTCTGTGACTGGATGGTTCATTCGCAGGGAATCGTCAAGGGCGATAAAGTCGCGATCGCCATGCGCAACAGACCCGAGTGGCTGCTGGGCTTTGTGGCCACGATCATGGTCGGTGCCGTAGCGGTGCCGCTCAACAGCTGGGGCAAAGCCCAAGAGCTCACGCAGGGGCTCAATGATAGCGACGCGTGTCTTGTGTTTTGCGACCGAGAACGACTCGCTTTGATAAGAGAACACCGCGCGGAATTACCGGCAGTCACCGTCGACGCTGAGCCAGGAGAAAACACCACGCCGCTGTCAGAAATTGAGGCCCGCTTCGTACCCAATGCGCCGCTTTGCATTGAGGTCGGCGCGCACGAGCCTGCCATTTTAATGTTCACCTCCGGCACCTCTGGACGACCTAAGGGCGCTCTTTTAAGCCACTTTAACTGCTGTCAGGCCTTAATGAATATTGAATTCATTGGCGCCGGTACGTACATGACCAATACCGAGGCAATGAACAAACATCTGGCCAGCAGTACCACCCCTAAAACATTACTGGCCGTGCCGCTATTTCACATCAGCGGCTTACTGTCACAGGCCTTGATCAACCTGCGACACGGCCGTGCCCTATACATGATGTACAAGTGGAACATTCAAGAGGCGATCAAGATCGTCAAAGACGAGCAGATTACCGTCTTGATGGGCGCGCCAGTCATGCTCCTTGAACTGCTAAAAGACGAGCAGTTCAGTGACACGCACGCAACGCATCTGACCAATGTCAGTGCCGGTGGTGCCGCAACACCTGAATTATTGACTGAGCTCTATGCCTCTAAAACAGGTGAAGCGCTCTCTGGCGGTGGCTGGGGTATGACTGAAACGATGGGTTCGGGCGCCGCCTTCACCGGGTATTTTTTTACACACCGGCCCACCGCCTCAGGCTTCCCAAGCCCCATCGTCGAATTCAGCTTTCGAGATGAGGATGCGCAACCCGTCCCAGCGGGTGAGCCCGGTGAAATTTGGGTTCGATCTTCCGCTGCTATTCAGGGCTATTTTTCCGGCGGAAGTGCGGATGATGACCCCATCCGAGGCTGGATGGCGACAGGCGATGTTGGTTACATCAGCGATGAAGGGCTGCTTTACATTTGCGGTCGCGTTAAAGATCTGATCATTCGCGGCGGTGAAAATGTTTACCCGTCAGAAGTCGAAGCCTGCTTGTTGGAGTACCCAGGGTGCGATGAGGTCGCCGTAGTCGGTCTTGAACATGTGAGCTGGGGTGAGGAAGTGGGCGCTGTGATCAAACTTGATGCCTCGGGTGTTCCAGACGCTGACCAACTGCGCGCATTTTGTGCGGAGAGACTCGCTCAGTTTAAGGTCCCACAGCACATTGTATTTACGGATGTTTCGCTCGAGCGTAACGCGCTTCAAAAACTCCTCAAGGCCGCCATAAAGGATCGTTACTTTGCGCGGTAATGATCAGGTTTATAGGCTTATTTTCCTGTTTTATGAGGAGATGCCGGCGAGCTCCGAGATTGAGCATGCGATCAGCTTATTGCCCATTGCAAGCAATGTATTTTTTGCGCGACTTGATGACCACAGTTGCCAAGCCTCCATGTGGACACGAAACCCCACCGGTAGACTCCCCACAGGAAGGCTCGCGCTTGAATACCCAACCGACGACATTCCATGGGAGACCTGCGAGCGCTTAGCGATGCAACTGTGTGCCGAAGCACACTGGTGCCTAGGCACCAGTCCGATCCCGCTCGCGCTAGCACCAGGGAAACAGTTTACCGGCACCCTCCAGCTGTGCTGCTTTCAAAGAGCCGAAGGGCTCAGCGACGAAGCGCTCGAGCACATTTGGTTCCATGAACACACACAGATCGCCATCGCCACACAGAACACCGAGGGCTATCGACAAAATCGAGTTCTTTGCTCGTCCCATGACCCGCTCGACGGCATTGTCGAAGAGGTATTTCCGCTTGAAGCCGCCAACTCACTCACCGCATTTTTCGCAGACGGTCATGACGAAGAGAAGATGATGCACCACATCCATCTTCTGACTCAAAGCAGTGAGCGCGTGCTCGATCTCGCACAATCATCGGTCATTCACTTGACCGACAAACGACTTCGATAACACAAGGATAAAAAATGAGTGATCAGAGTATAGGCGATGACCTAAAGGGAAAAGTCGCGCTCATCACGGGTGCGGGCCAAGGCATCGGCCAGGGCATTGCATTCTCTTTAGCAAAACGCGGCGTTTCAATCGTCGCTGCCGGCCGAACCCTCAGTAAATGTGAAACTACCGTCTCACAGATTAAAACGCGATTTGACGGGCAGGCGATCGCCCTTGAGTGTGATATTGGCGATCTGGACGCGCTCGACGCGCTCGTGAAAAACACAGTGGTCGCCTTTGGGCGTCTCGACATACTTGTCAATAATGCGGTGACCACAACTATCAATCCATTAATGGACACCACGCTGGAGGACTTTGAACTGGGACTTAGGGTTGGGCCTATGGCCACATTGCGGCTGATGCAGCTGGCTCAACCGCACCTCGCAAAGTCAGGGGATGGCGCTATTATTAATCTCGCGACTGCAGCGGCGAAGCGCTGGGATACGTCAACCTACGGCGTTTACGCAGCCCAGAAAGAGGCTATCCGTGCATTATCGCGCGGCGCTGCCTGCGAATGGGGGTCGATGGGCATTCGCACCAACTGTATTTTGCCATTAGCGAAGTCCCCTGCTCTGGAGATGTGGGAACAGTGGCGCCCTGAAGAAGCCGCCGCTTTCGAGCAAACAGTGCCAATGAAACGCCTGGGTCACTGCGAAAATGATATTGGGGAATTCGTCGCGATGCTCTGCGCACCCCAATCGCGCTACGTCAACGGTCAGTCCATCGCGATCGATGGCGGTCAGGTCAACATGGGGTAGGACGACACGGCGCCGCGCTTATTTAATAGCGCCACCGCCGTCCACGCTGAGCAGTTGCCCAGTGATGAAAGACGCTCGATCAGACGCAAAGAAACAGACCGCCTCGGCAATTTCAGAGGGTTCCCCTAGCCGCCCCATGACGGCTGACTGTTTGAGCCCTTCAGCTATTTTGGGTTGCTCCTCAAAATATTTTTCGACGCCGGGTGTTCGAATCACTCCCGGCGAGACGGCATTGATCCGTATTCCTTTGTGTCCGTACTCCGCTGCAGCACTTTTAGTGAGCAGATTCACACCACTTTTAGCGGCCGCATAGGCAGTGTTATACGGCTGACCGCGCAGTGAAGCATTGGATGAAATGTTGATAATACTGCCGCCCGAGCCCTGCTCCAGCATCGCCTCAATTTCATATTTCATGCAGAGGAAGGTATTGGTCAGGCAGAGATCGAGCGTTTGATCAAATACGGCCTTGTCAAAGGTGTGAATCGGACCCGAGCCTCGACTGACTGCTGCGCTATTACACGCGATATCGAGTGTCCCCCACTGATCGATAGCTGCCTTAACCATACTGGCCACTCGAGTCTCGTCACTAACGTCGGCAACAAACGTCTTGGCTTCGCCGCCCGCGTTTACAATATCGTTCACCGCTTGTTCTGCTGTCTCTTCATTAAAGTCAACCACGAGCACGCGCGCACCTTCGCTTGCGAGTTTCATCGCAATCGCACGTCCGATGCCCACGCCCGCACCCGTCACTAATGATGTTTTTCCTGCTAGCTCTGCCACCCTGCTTACCACCTGCTTTTTGTAATGGTCAATTTAGACTAAGTATCCACGCGCACGCTTATTCCTTGCTCGCACGCTTCGTTCTATCTTGTGCACAGCGCTGTCCACAAGCCCAAATGGACTAGAGCCGTTGGATCGATGAACCCCGGGCATCAAGGAAGCCATTTTGATTACAGACTATTTTAGCCTCGAAGGAAAAAAAGCGCTTGTTACCGGTGCAGGTAAAGGCATCGGTGCTCGTATCGCAACCGCCTTTGCCGAAATGGGTGCCGATGTTGCACTTATTGCCCGGACTCAAAGTGACCTGGATGTAGTTGCCAGTGAGGTGCGCACTCTGGGCAAGGAGGCGTTGACCTTTGCTTGCGATGTCACTGACGAAACTGCGCTCGAAGGCGTCGTCAAAGAGCTGACAAGCAATTGGGGATCTCTCGACATCCTCATTAACAACGCTGGCGCAGCCGGAAAGGGCTATGGCTCACTAAAAAAGGTCGACAAGGCTCGTTTTGAGAACACTATCGACATCAACCTCACCTCGGCCTATACCCTCACTCATCTTGCATTACCGCTGCTCAAAGCAGCACCAAAGGGGAGCATCGTTAACGTGTCTTCAGCATTAGGCTGGATGGTCGATCGAAATTTTGCGGCCTACGGCGCAGCGAAAGCCGGCATGGATCAAATGACGCGGATTCTCGCTTATGAATTAGCGCCCAGTATTCGTGTCAACGGCATCGCTCCCGGCGCCATAGAAACGCCGAGCACAGCGTTCATCACAGAAAATGAAGATAGGTATAACGCGACCGTCAGGTGGATACCTCAAGCACGTTTGGGGAAGCCTGACGACATCGCACTCGCGGCGCTTTACCTAGCGTCTGCCGCATCAGGCTTTATTAGCGGAAAGATACTAGAGGTGGATGGCGGAATGGCGGCATTACCCGGCACGGCAATCGAAGCTAATATCGCGCGGACCATTTCGGATTGAGCCGGCACTGACCAAAATAGGGGATAAAAGTGGGAACTTACGTTTTAACGGGTGGCGCTACTGGTATCGGCGCAGCCATCAAAGAAAAGCTTCACGCTCAAGGACACCGTGTTGTCGTTATTGACTTAAAGGAAGGTGACTACCATGCCGATCTAGGAGACCCCAAAGCGCGC
>CBFHJX010000011.1:0-20978 GCA_965656285.1 Luminiphilus sp.
TAAGCGTTGTAAACAAACCGACGCTGACGTTGCCTGACGCCATAATCGCAAGATCGGCGAAAAACCAGTGTGCCCGATTTCGCGAGAGCAATAAGATTTTGGTGTCTTTTTCAAACCGCGCCTCGAGCGCGGCAGCCACGCAGCGCACTTGTCGGCGAGACTCTGCCCAGCTGTAGTCATCGCTACCATTACCCCTTAGATCTTTGAGCCACACGGTGTCAGGTTTCTCAGATGCCCACTGGTCGAGGTACGCCAGCAGCGTATCGTGCTCCATCATGTTGCCTCCGGTGACTTGTTATTCTTAAAATTTCGACCGCAGTTTATGCCGTGTCCTAACGCTCACCACACGCAGTGATTCGGTTGAGCTCAGTCAACTCGACAGCGCCACCGATGGCCCCTAAGTTTTCGCCACCGTTGGTAAAGTGCATAAGAAGCTGCGTATTCGCATCTGGTTCAAACTCGGTACGCGGTGCATCAAATGACTCTCGATAGCGTGCCACAGTGCTCACTCTGACCTCGTCGATCAAACCATTGAGTACTTCGTAATAGCCTCGACAGCAATTATTTCCACCAATCGCGATATTCTGATAGCCCAGCTGGGCCGGACGGCCAGCAATTCGCCTTTCAGACACTTGCTCCCCGTCAATGAACAATCTGACGTAACGACCATCAAACGCGCTTGCTACATGCACCCACTTATTTTTTGGGACGGGAACGGCTGAGAGTACGATACGGGCATTATTGAGTGTTCCGTCAATGGAAAACCAGCTGCGCAGTAGGCCTTCTTTGTTTACGGAAAGACGATATTCGCGTCCGCGACCGCCACCCGAGTATTTATCCACGATAATGCCAGAACGCACGTAGTCGCGAATAAACACCCGCGCTTCGATCGTGTAAAACTCATCGAGATGAAGCTCTTCTGTCCCTTTAACCGTCATCGCCTGTGATCCTTCGAACGGATCGAAGTCGGCCGCTGCGCCACAAAAAGTCGGGCCAACGGCAACAGCTTGAGCCTCACCGCAATCAGGCTCGTCATCTAAACAGGATCCGCCAGCTCCGCTTGCAAGCACAACCTCACGGTTTTTTTGGACCGACGAATGTTGAACCAAGCGGTCAAACTCCGGTTCATAGTCTTCAGACACAATGCGAATGGTATTGTTCTCAACACGAAGCAAGGCGGTCAACACGGGAGCGTCCACCGACGGTCCAATTGTGAACCAGTAATCGCCTGAAATCGGCTGGAATGGGAGCAGGACCTCGATCCGGCGAGAGTCCACCTTGAGTACCCTTGGCTCCAGGAAATTATCCGCGTCTTTCGCACCAAAATAGACCCGGTGGTCAACGTCGCGAAAAAGTTGCTGCCCATAAACAGACAGGCGAGGCCCGTCCATACGAACTTGCGTCAATAGCGAAGCGCCGTGTGATGCCCACGAACACACAGGCAACAACAGGCTCGAGAGCGACAGCAAAATGACAATGTAGATTCTCTGCACAGTGCTCATCCGAATACAGAATGCAAAAAAGACGGCGAACCGTCTCAAGTGAGGTATAGCGTACACCCTATGCCCATTCCAATAAACGTCCTGATATCGTGGCAATTCGGTCAAAACTGTGCATCAGCGATGTGGCAATTTAGACAACGTAGTCCATTTACCCATTTGTGCTACTAGGCGACGACAAAACTACTTTTTAGTCCGTCAATGGCCTCTTTACTGATCCCAAAACTACACAACACTTGTTCGGTATGCTGACCGTGGCTGGGTGCACCCCAACCCGGTTCAAGGCGCTCACCAGCAAATAGCGGCGGTGCCAATACGCGCCGGGATTTTCCCGCGAGCGGGTGATCGTAAACATCCACCGTACCATTCGCTAACAGTTGATCTTGGGCCAATACCTCCTCCCGAGTCATCACCTTCGCGCAGGGGACGTCGACCGCGCGCAAAAGACCCACCATTTCATCGCAACTCAACGCCTTGCTGCGTTCAGAGACCAGTGCTTTTAGGGTCTTGATGTTGCGCATTTGATTCTCGAACGTGGCAAAGCGCTCATCCGAAAGGAGGTGCTGCATGTTCAGTGAAGTCAAAAAGCGCTTTTGCATTTCATAACTACCGGCGGAAATAATGACACCACCGTCTGAACAGACCCAGGGGTCATACAGGATATCAATGAGCAGTCCCGCACGTTCGTGGTCATCGCTGAGTAACGTATGATTTTGGAAGCCGTCCAAAAAAATAAAAAATAAACCAGAGTCGATCATCGAAAGATCAATATGCTGGCCTTGCCCGACCCTTTCTCGCATGAACAGTGCGCTGGTTACGGCTTGGCAAGCGGTATAGCCTGTAATTTTGTCGCAGAGTAGGGTGCGCATGAACGCTGGCTGGTCACCCTGCCCCTGAGTCGCCGCAATACCCGCGTGTGCCTGAATAATCGGATCGTAAGCGGGTGCAGCGCTCATGGGACCTTCAGTACCAAAGCCTGAGATGGCGGTGTAAATGAGCCGTGGGTTGATCGCGCGAAGCGCTTCTGAACCCAAACCGAGTTTATCCATTACTCCTGGACGAAAGTTATGAATGACGACATCGACTGACGGGATCATGTCTCTAATTATCGCCGCACCCGCCTCTGACTTTAAATCGATACGAAGCGCTTCCTTACCGCGGTTACAATTGGCAAATAGCGCCGAGATATCACCCTTTTTTGCACCGATGTAACGCATAGGATCTCCCATCGTCATAGGCTCAACTTTGATCACCCGTGCGCCTTGTTCGGCCATCATCATTGATGCCAAAGAGGCCGTAATCATGGTTGAAAATTCCAGAACTGTTACTGATTCAAGCGGCTTCATGCTGACTCCCTATTTATTTTTATCTGCCCAGCTACACCCTAGGTCTTCGCCCCCCCCACAATCAAGTGATGCGACGATTCAAAGCCACCCAGAAGGATATTTGCTCAAATATCCAGCGTTGTTCTGAGCGGGTTCTGAGTATTTATGTCGGCACCTGCATTGCGTATCAATCGAAAACCGAGCGAGCAAATAACCAAAGATCATCAAATACGCGCAATCACTGACAGACTAAAGTTCATGCGCTATGTTTAAACGTCCCCAAGGATCGGGGTGCACTACACACAAGGACGTGACCATGCCATTAGAAACAACGCTAGAAACAACACCAGCTAAACCCACGAGCACTGTGCAGACTGCCGACGCGCTTGACCCAAACGCACGGCTCGCTTGGGGCCGCGATTGTGACGTATTTGCCTTGCGGCTACGCGATCAACCACCCGAACCACCAAAACGGTTATTTGAGTTTTTAGACTCGGCAAACAGAGCGCGACTTTCCCACACGACACGCAAGGTGGTCGATGCTTTGTTAACGGGTGATCTCGCCCGAATTCGGTCAGAGACGCTCGCTGATAGTCTGCGAATTAGCCCAACAACGTTACGCCGACGTCTGAGCCGAGATGGTCTGAACTATCAAGCAATTCTAGATTCGGTGAGACGGTATCGTTGCGAAGAGTCCTTAGCAGATCAATGGGTACCGGGCAAATGTCTCGCCTGGGACTTGGGCTATGCCGAGGTCAACAGCTTTTATCGTGCCTTTCGGCGATGGACCGGGAGAAACTACAGTGACGTTAAATTACTGCTTATCTGACAAGGAAGGTTCGGCGTCGGCAGGCTCTAGCCGCCCCAGTTGCTCGTCGACCCAGTAACCCACCCACTCGTGAATAGCCGCTGTACTGGTGTTCAAGTGATCGACCGTGGGCATCCATCCCGGTATCAATCCTGAATACTGATGAACCCGGTGATCGGTTGGGACGGCGGTGACCTTGAAACCTTGCGCGTCAAATAAGGCCGCAGCGCGACGCATGTGCAGCGCTGAGGTGACCAATAGGACGTGCCGCGCTCCCGCCAACAGTGTCACTAAATTTTCCGCTTCGGCCCGGGTGGTGAAGCTTGTCTCTTCTAACAAAATTGATTCAGACGGTACGCCCAATCGCAGAAGAACGTCACGCGATCTGATTGCGCCGGGCACAGACCCTCTAGACGGGCCGCCGCTCACCGCAATCCGCTGTGCTTTCTGGGCCTTCCACAACTCGGCGCCAACAAATACTCGATCAGCGGCGTCATTCAAATCGCCCCAACGACCGAACTGACCCTCAGCCTCAATGCCACCACCGAGAACAATGATGACGTCTCCGTTAGGGAGTTCTTCAGGAGAAAACGCCGGATAGCGCGCCTCAAGGGGCGCCGCAATCATTTCTACCCCCATTTGAGTCGATGGGAAATACAGCACCGCCACGGCCAAGAATGTGCAAAGACCCGCCGCTGCTCGGTTACCGCGCAGCTGCCCCCACAGCGAGAGTCCAATAAGAAACAAACCCAATGAGAGTGGGTAGACGAAAAGCGATAGGATTTTCGTCACCGTGAGCATCAGGCGTACGGGCTCCTCAGCACAATCGTTTCCGCACGGTCGGGCCCTGTCGAAATAATATCAATGGGGGCACCCACTAACTCTTCTACTCTGGCGATGTAGTTTCGCGCGGCGAGTGGTAAATCTTCGACTCGCTGCGCGCCAACGGTAGACTCATGCCAGCCGGGTAGCTGCTCGTAGACCGGGTTCAGATCCGCGTAATTTTCCGTGCTGCCCATGACCGACTTACCCTCGGCATCGGTGTATCCGATACACACTGAAATCTCATCAAGACCGTCCAGTACGTCCAGCTTGGTCAAACACAAGCCCGAAATTGAGTTAATCTGCACCGCACTCTTAAGCGCGACCGCGTCAAACCACCCACACCGCCGTGGTCGCCCTGTTGTCGCACCGAACTCATGGCCTCGTTCGGCCAAACGACGTCCCACTTCGTCGAATAGTTCGGTCGGAAAAGGGCCTGATCCCACGCGTGTCGTGTACGCCTTTGTAATCCCTAGAACATAATCGAGGTAAAGCGGGCCAAACCCTGAACCGGTTGCCGTGCCACCCGCGGTCGTATTTGAGCTGGTCACGTACGGGTAAGTGCCATGGTCAATATCAAGAAGCGACCCTTGGGCGCCTTCAAACATAATATTTTCACCTGCAATCCGGTGCTCGTGCAGACGTGAGGTGACGTCAGCCATCATCGGTAGCAGCTGCTCACACTCCTCTAGGCTCGTGGCGAGTACATCGTCAAATCCAAGGGGTTCAGCACCGTAGTAATGAACCAACGCCTGATTGTGGTACTCCAGAACTTCGCGCAGGGTATCCGCAAATTTTTGTCGGTCTCTAAGATCACCCAATCGTAGTCCACGTCTTGCGACCTTGTCTTCGTACGCCGGCCCAATGCCTCGACCTGTGGTGCCAATCTTCTTCTTGCCCCGTCGTTCCTCGCGCGCTTGGTCCAGTGCAACGTGATACGGCAATATTAAGGGGCAGGCGGAGGAAATTTTAAGCCGGTCTCGAACAGGAACACCGCGCTCCTCAAGTTGCTTAATCTCTTTCAACAACGCCGCTGCCGACAGAACCACGCCGTTGCCAATAAGGCACTCCACATTTTCGCGCAAAATACCCGACGGAATGACGTGTAAAACGGTCTTTTCACCCTCGATAACAAGTGTATGACCGGCGTTATGACCGCCTTGAAAGCGCACCACGGCGGTCGCCTGCTCAGTCAGCAAATCGACGATCTTACCTTTACCTTCATCGCCCCATTGCGTCCCTATTACGACGACATTACGACCCATTAGTTGCTCTCCACTGGCTCCACAAGCCATCCACTTTCACGATTTACCAACTGGTGACTGCATCGAGCGTCAATTTCACCTCCGACGGCTTTTACCACCACATGGCCCTGTATTCGAAGCTCGGACTCTTTATCCACCAACCCAAGACACGGGTCGACTGGCGATGAAATGCAGGTGACCTGACTTTGCACCAAATGCGCGAGCGACGACCACGCTTTGAGATCGATCGCAAAACCCGTTGCCGGTCGTTTGCGACCAAATACCTCGCCAACACCGTCATAACGCCCGCCCTTGGCGATCGCGGCTCCTAACTCTCGGGCATATAAGGCGAAGACAACGCCTGAGTGATACCGATAGCCGTGCGCTTCTGTTAGATCGATATACACGCTTATACCACTGTCCGCTCGCTCGCAGCAGCTGAGCACAGCCTCTAAATCGCCAATGACTTCATTGACACCGGTAAGATCGCCAAACACTTCTTTCGCGCGACTGAGTACGTCTAGACCACCGTGCATCGATGCCAGTTGCGACACTTTCAGTTGCTGGTCTTGATCAAGCCCAATCAATAACTTTCCGAGTTCGGAGTTGGCTTTGCGCGCGAGCAGAGCCAGTATTTCTTCCTGCTGCCCAGCACTTAAACCCGCCGAATCAAGTACGAGCTGGCAAAATCCCACGTGTCCAATATCGAAGGTAATCTCGGAAAGATGACTTTTGCGCACCAAAGACAGCGCTAACTCGACGATCTCGATATCTGCATCGATGCCGGCACAGCCAAATATTTCAGCCCCTAATTGCACTGGACTTCGATCGGCGGGAATCGTATTCGCGACACTTTTGAGCGTTGAACCTGCATAGCACAGTCGTGACACGCCGGCTCGGCCAAGACTGTGTGCATCGATACGAGCAACTTGAGGCGTTATGTCAGCGCGCACAGCCAACGTTCTTCCTGTCTCTCGGTCTGCAAACTTACAACTCAGAATTTCAAGGTCTGCGCCCAGCCCGACCAACAATGAATCGGTAAACTCCACCAACGGCGGCTCAACGTATTCGTAGCCCCACGTCGCACAGGTGTCTAGTAACAAACGTCGACAGCCTTCGACTCGGCCCGCCTGCTCAGGCAAAAGCTCATCGATCCCGTTAGGGAGCAACCATCGTGTTGTATCACCCATCTATTAGTCCAAAGGCTGAAGGCCGGGGTCGCGTGTAACCCTGTGACTGTACACCGGCATTATCGCCGGTACAGCCGCAGAGTTACAGCAGAAGATTACTGACCGGCTTTCGGGTCTCTCAAATACTGAAAGAATTGGCTGTCCGGCTGCAACAGCATAATGTCGCCGCCACCCGCAAACGTCGTTTGGTAGGCGTTCAAGCTTCGGACGAACGAGTAGAACTCGGGATCACGATTAAAGGCCTCAGCGTAAATGCGCGTTGCGTCGGCATCGCCGCTACCCCTTATAATTTCCGCATCTCTCACTGCCTCAGCTTCGAGCACGGTGACCTTTCGATCCGCTTCAGCACGCATGCCTTCGGCGACCTCCTTACCCTCAGAGCGAAGCTCTCGAGCTTCCTTCTCTCGTTCGGCGTTCATTCGTCGATACACCGACTGAGACACTTCATTAGGGAGGTCAATTTTTTTAACGCGAACATCAATGACCTCGATACCCAGTCTATCCAACACCGTTTCGTTAAGTCGCGCCTTCACCGCCTCCATGAGCTGGTCTCGTTCACCAGACACCACCTCTTGAACTGTGCGACCCGCCACCTGGTTTCTGAGATCATCGTTAATGCGCTGAGACAGCAGTGCCGCCGCTCTAAATTCCTCGCCATTGGTTGCTGTGTAGTACTTGGAGGTGTCGACCACACGAAACTTGGCGTAGGAATCCACAATCAATTGCTTCTGTTCCTGAGTAAAGAAACGCTCAGGCGTTGAATCGACCGTCAAAATACGACCATCGAACTTTCTAACAGAATCCACAAAAGGCACCTTGAAGTGCAGTCCGGGCGCAAGATCTGACCTCACCACTTCTCCAAACTTCAACAATACTCCACGCTGTGTCTCACTGATGACATAGATCGAGTTACTGAGAATGAAAAAACCCAAAAAGAACAGCGTTCCAATTATATTTTGTCGAGACATGGTTAACGACCTCCTCGCTGGTTACGACCATTGAGGTCGCGTCGAAGCTGCTCTGTTACAGCGTCGGTGACCTCACGAAGTTGCTGAGACGTCAGGCCACGACTCGTTGCGCCTGGCAAAACACCGCTGCCGGCAGACGGGGCCATCTTATCGAGCGGCAGGTACATCACGTTATTACCGCCTTCAACATCGACCATGACTTTATTGGTCTTTGCGAGCACAGACTCAAGGGCATCAAGGTAAAGGCGCTCTCGCGTTACCTTGGGCGCCTTCGAATACTCATCAAGCAGCTGGTCAAATCGCTTCGCTTCGCCGGTTGCTTTCGCAATTACCTGCTGTCGGTAAGCCTCTGCCTCCTCCTCAATTCGCTGCGCACGACCTCGTGCTTCGGGGACAATGCCGTTGGCGTAGGACTCTGCCTCGTTCTTAACACGCTCTTCATCCTCCCGCGCTTTAATCACGTCATCGAACGCTTCTTGGACCTGAGTAGGGGGACTGGCATCGTCAATGTTGACCTTCTGCACGTTAATACCAGTCGTGTAGTTTCGCAGGTACAGTTGCAGTCGTTCTCTCACTTTCACGGCAATTTCAGCACGACCTTCCGTTAACACCAGTGCCATCGTGCCGTCACCAACGACGTGACGCAGTGCGCTTTGCGCCGCATGCTGCAGTGATCGCTCCGGGTCACGCACTTCAAGAACGAAGTTTTTGGGGTCGTTAATGACGTATTGCACCGACATGCTGACATCAACAATATTTTCGTCCTGTGTCAGCATGGTTTCTCTAAACTGAGCAGAACGAACCTGGGTGATGTTTACGCGTGTCAGTGTGTCGATACCCCGCGGATACCAAAACAAGCCCGGCTGTGCTGTTTTGTTGTATTCGCCGAGTCTGAGCACGACAGCACGCTCCTGCTCGCCAATCTGAGTGAGGCCTAAGAGCCCCCAAATTGTGAGCGCAACAATCGCGACAATGCCGGCGAGACCGCCCATTCCCTTGGCGCTGCCGCCACCTGAACCACCGGACCTTCGGCCAAACAAACCGTTCAGCTGTGCTTGCAGTTTACGAAGGGCCTCATCAAGATCCGGGGGACCCTGATCCTTGCCACCCCAAGGATCGCGCGGGCCATTGCCTCCATTGGGCTCGTTCCATGACATATCTGATTCCTCGATAAATAGTGGCGATAGTCTAACAAAACCTGTGATGATAAGGGGGTATCATCGACGCGATAACGTCAAAAACTATACCTGGCCTTCAACCGCGTCCAATCCGCCTCTGGCAAATGGATGTTTAATGCACTGCCACCCGCCGCAAGCCATTCTTCCGACTTCACTGCCCCCAGCTCATAAAGCGCAGCACGGAGCTTCCCTTGCGCAGGGGTCAACTCAATATAAGCATTGAAAAAATTACCCGCAAGACGCTCGCCAATCGCCATTCTAAGCAGATCGAGCCCTGCACCGGTTTTGGCCGAGACAGAGACCGTATCGGGACGTCCGTCACTGTCGCGAGTCATCCTTGGTTCGCGTTCGAGAAGGTCGATTTTGTTGTAGACCAAAAGCTGAGGGATATCACCTGCACCGATTTCCTCCAGCACTGACTCGACCTCAGACTTTAAAAAATCGCGATCGTCCGCGGCCACATCAATGACGTGAATAAGCAACGACGCGTTGAGCGTCTCCTCTAGCGTTGCACGAAACGCTTGTACAAGCGTGTGCGGCAGGTCTGCAATAAAGCCGACCGTATCGGCAATAACTACCTCACCCAGACCGTCTATTTCCACGCGTGCAAGCGTTGGATCTAGCGTTGCGAATAACTGATCCGCCGCATAAACGATCGATTCAGACCACGTATTGAACAAGGTCGACTTCCCCGCATTGGTGTAACCCACGAGTGAAACCAGCGGAACCTCTGCTCGCTGACGTGCCCGCCGATTTTGTGCGCGTTGCTGGCGCACCTTATCGAGGCGAGATTCAATCGTGCTGACACGTTCGCGCAGCAGTCTTCGGTCAGTTTCTAACTGCGTCTCACCCGGGCCACGTAATCCGATCCCGCCTTTCTGCCGCTCAAGGTGTGTCCAACCACGGATCAACCGAGTGCTGATGTGCTTAAGTTGTGCCAGCTCAACTTGCAGCTTGCCTTCATGCGTTCGCGCCCGCTGCGCAAAAATATCCAAAATCAGTCCTGTGCGCGCGATCACACGGCAACAAAGAAAGGCTTCGAGGTTCCGCTCCTGACTGGGCGACAGCACATGATTGAACACGACCAAGTCGGCTTCAACGCGGTCGACCTCTGCCTTGATCTCATCTAGCTTGCCTTGGCCAATAAAATATTTCGCCATGGGTGCTCGCCGCGAGCCCCTAATGATGGAGGTTGGATCGCCACCAGCGGAGCGCACGAGTTCAATAAACTCACCCAGATCGGGTTCGTGTCTTCCGCCATCGATTGCAATTTGGACGAGTACAGTGCGCTCACCACCGTCGTGGAGATCAAAGAACATAACAGTTATCTAACCGGTCAAGGCCGGGGAGCTGGCGACTGCTCTTATGCAGCAGCCTCTTCCTCACTGGGCTCAATCGGAATTCGGACGTTCCGCGCAGGCACGACGGTCGAAATTGCGTGCTTGTAGACCATCTGCGAGACCGTGTTTTTCAGTAGCACAACGAATTGGTCAAATGACTCAATTTGGCCCTGAAGTTTAATACCATTGACGAGATAGATTGACACCTGAACACGCTCTTTCCTGAGTGCGTTGAGGTAAGGGTCTTGTAGCGTTTGCCCTTTTGACATGTGAGCTCCTTAAAAAAATTGGCGGTCGCAAAAATGAGGCGACCCAAAGCCCCAGAATGGGGGGGTATATAGTCTACTACGACTGCGGTGGTGCCAGGTAGTTCCCTACTTTAAATTTGACCTGTTCTTGCGCATTTTCTGCCGCACTGTCTACCCAGTTTAGATCAGCCCAGCCCCTGAGCCAGGTTATTTGCCGCTTTGCGAGCTGTCTCGTTGCAGCAATGCCTTTATCGCGCGCCTCAGCGAGAGAACATTCACCCGACAAATGTGACCAAATCTGGCGATACCCAACCGCGCGAACAGCTGGAAGATCCACATGTAAGTCGCCTCTGCGATACAACGCTTCTACCTCATCAACAAAACCTTGCGCCAGCATTGTGTCAAAACGAGATTCAATTCGGTCATGCAGCGTCTTACGCTCGGCAGGCACCAAAGCCACACAGATCGCCTCTTTTTTTGACTGCTTTGACGCCGCTCGCCACTGACTCATAGGCACACCACTGAGCCGAAAAACCTCAAGTGCGCGCGCAATACGCTGGCTGTGGTTCGGGTGCAATTGTGCCGCGGCAGCAGGATCAATCAGTTCGAGCTCACGGTGCAACGCGGGCCAGCCACGCACGGCAGCATCAGCTTCTATCTCGGCGCGCAGCGTGGGATCCGAGGCGGGCATCTCCGCCAGTCCTTCGATGAGCGCTTTAAAGTACATCATGGTGCCACCGACCAAAATTGTCCGTTTACCGCGCGATCGTGCGGCTTTGGCAGCCTCAATGGCGTCGGCGACGAAGTCAGCTGCCGTGTAAACGTCGGCAGGATCTCTTATATCCACCAAATGATGCGGGTAGCTTACTTGAGCTGCGCCAATCGCCAGACCGCGATAAACCAAGGCCGAATCGACACTAATAAGCTCCGCGTCAAAGGTTTCAGCAAGGGCAATTGCGGTGTCTGTCTTTCCGGCCGCAGTTGGCCCCATGAGACAAATCAGCGGCTCACTCACCTTATCGCCCACGCAAGAATAACTTATCGAGCTCATCGTGACTTAACTGCACCCATGTCGGTCGTCCATGATTGCACTGCCCAGAGTTCTCTGTGATCTCCATGTCCCGCAGTAATGCGTTCATCTCCGCGAGCGACAAGGACCGATTCGCTCTCACTGAGCCATGGCAAGCCATTGTGGCCAATATTTCGTCCATACGTGCCGCGAGTCGATCGCTGTGCCCCACTTCGGAGAGGTCTGATAGCACATCACGTACAAGTCGCTCGGCGTTGTCGCGCGCCAAAATCACCGGGATCTCACGGATCACCACGCTACCTTCACCGGCACTGTCGATAACAAGACCCAGTCGCAAGAATTCGCTCGAGAACTCCTCAAAAGCCGCCATTTCGCTGCTTGAAAGCGACAATGCCGACGGCACCAACAGCGGTTGGCTGGCCAGAGTCTGTGTGGCCCTCGCCGCCTTTAACCGCTCATAGGTAATCCGTTCATGGGCCGCATGGGCGTCAACCAAAACCATTCCATGTGCATTTTGAGCCACAATATAGGCGCCGTGTAGATGCGCTACCGCGAATCCCAAGGGTGGGACCTCGGCAGCCTGATTTTCCGACACTCTATGAGCACCTGCAGATCCGACTCCTGAATTAAACGTGCCACGATCCGATAGACCTGAGCTAAAACGTTCAAAGGACCGAGAGGGCTCAAGCGTCTCCGATGAGTGCTCAGCGACCCCATAAACGCCAGTAGTCAGGGCCTGACGCGGCGTTTCGAGCCCCATCGAGACCTGCTCAAACTGGGCCGATGCAATCTCAGATAGATTCGCCGAATTCGTCTGATCCTCCGGTCTCACCTCAGCGAGGGCTCGGCCGAGTGTACTGAACACGAACCCATGGACAGATCGACTGTCCCTAAACCGTACTTCATGCTTTGTGGGGTGCACGTTGACATCGACTCGACTGGCATCGAGCTCGAGAAATAGTGCGTACGCCGGGTGTCGGCCACCGTATAAAACATCTCGATAGGCTTGACGAACAGCGTGTGTAATTACTTTGTCCTTCACCACTCGCCCATTGACAAAGAAGTACTGCAGGTCCGCCTGTGACCGCGAAAATGTCGGTAATCCAACCCAGCCTCGCAAAGACAGGCCGTGAGCGACCCGGTCAACCACCACACTCTGATGCGCAAACCCCTCACCACAGATCCCAATAACGCGCCGCTGAAGATCCTGCTCGGAGGTACCGGCGGGCATCCGATGAGTCACCTTACCGTTGTGCGACAGTACGAAGGTCACATCGGGTCGGACAAGCGCAGTCCGCTTGACCACCTCCTCAATACGTGCAAACTCGGTTCGCTCAGTTTTTAAGAACTTTCGTCGCGCAGGCGTGTTGTAAAACAGGTCCCGAATCTCAAGCGTAGAGCCTTGGGGATGCGCGGCGGGGGCGACGCTAACCTTCATATCACGGCCCTCACACCGCGCCACATGCCCCTTACTGGGTTGGTCTGTTGTATTAGACGTGATCGAAAACTTTGAAACCGATGCAATGGACGCAAGCGCCTCACCTCTAAAACCCAGTGTGGCAACGGCCTCTAAATCGTCAATAGACGCAATTTTACTCGTGGCGTGACGCGCGAGAGCGAGACTCAAGTCTTCGCTCGCGATACCGATACCGTTGTCGGTTATTCGTATCTGTTTCACACCGCCCAATTCAATATCAATCGAAATCTTGTCGGCAGCGGCATCCAGCGCATTCTCCAACACCTCTTTAACGACAGATGCCGGACGCTCAACCACTTCGCCGGCGGCAATTTGGTTGGCAAGTCTGCTGTCAAGCTGCCGAATTTTGCCCGTTGATGTCATCCCGACTCCGGAATAATAAGGACCTGACCCACTCTAATGCTATTAGAGGACAGGTCATTTTTTGACTTTAAAGCCTCAAGCGTCACTGAATAGCGCGAGGCGATACCTGACAAGGTATCGCCTCGCACAACCTTCACACTGCGACGGGCTGGCATGCGGGCGGATGACGCACGAGCAAAAACAGTGCCCGGTGGCGGGTTCGCTCTGAACCAACGTTCGACCCCGACAAAAATAGCCGCCGCCATTTTGGTTTGATAGCTCGGTGTGGCCAACAACGCAGACTCCTTCGGATTGGATATAAAACCCGTCTCAACCAAGATTGACGGAATATCAGGAGACTTCAACACCAAAAACGCCGCCTGCTCGACCTTCTTTTTATGGAGGCGCTGAGCCACGTCACCCATCTCGCCCAAGATCTCTGTCCCAATGCTTAAACTGGAGTCTAGTGTTCCGGTCATGGACAAGTCTGTCAGCACACCGGCCAAGACGTCGTCCAGTTCTGACACTGCAACGCCACCAACTAAGTCAGCGGCGTTACCTTTATCAGCAAGGTACTGCGCGGTAGTAGAAGTGGCCCCTCGCGTCGACAAAGCATAGACCGACGCGCCGTTCGCCGACGGGTGCGTAAAAGCATCGGCATGAATAGAGATAAACAAATCCGCTTGATTCTTACGCGCCAAATCTCGGCGTCCTTTGTGAGTGATGTAATAATCACCCGTGCGAATCATGACCGGAGTAAACGCAGGTGAGGTCTCAAACTGCCGCTTTAATCGGTTCGCGATCTGTAAGACAACGTTTTTCTCGCGAAGTTGATTAGGGCCCGACGCACCGGGGTCCTCACCACCGTGACCCGCATCAATCGCCACCACCACTGGCCGCCTACGATCGACTTGCTGCACGCTTTTTGGCGGTGTGACGATCGCAGGTACTGCGTCCGCATTGGCGTCGTAAAGGTCCAACACCAACCGATGCCCTGTCCGCGCATTAGCGGACAGTTGAAAACTCTTCGGTTTAACCTTGGCAGCAAGATCAAAAACAACACGAAGATCGTCGCCCTGACGAACACCTGATCTGACGCGCGCCACTGGCGTCCCCTCAAGCGGCAGATCTGTAAGCGCACCCAGTAAAGATGCACTCTTTACATCCAACACCAAACGCAATGGGTCTTCGAGCTCCAAAATAGTGTGTGCGGTAGGTCCAGACAAATCCAGCACGATGCGCGTGTGGTCCGGCGCCCGCCAAAGCCGGACGTCCTCGACATCCACCGCAGCGACAGCGAAAGGGGCGAGGAGCAGTCCCAAAAGACAAAGTAATACAGAGGGGCTGCCACGCCTACTCAACATGATCCACTCCACAGCCGCTGAGCACTTGGGATCCGTTAATCGTCAAAGCCGAAACGCGAAGCGCTCGTCCCGACCCAGTCTCACTCAATTCGATTTTTAAATCGGGATTAGGCAGCCATCCTTCACCGCAACTTGGCCACTCGATCAATACGATCGCTCCACTGGCCAGATAGTCTCTAAATCCCAGAAACTCGAGCTCTTCTGGGTCAGACAATCGATACAGATCTAAATGACAGACGAGGTGAGTGTCGCCTAAATCGTAAGGCTCGCAGAGCGTGTAGGTTGGGCTCTTGACCGCCCCCGTGTGTCCGAGGGCACGCAAGACCCCGCGCGTAAAGGTGGTTTTACCCGCACCGAGCTCTCCCTCGAGAAAAATCACGTTTCCAGCGGTCAAACTCGCACCGATTTTGGCGCCCACGTCCACGGTTGCAGCCTCGTCTGCAAGAAACGTCTGAATTAAACCGAAACTAGTCATACGCAGAGTGTACCGTGCTCGAGCTCATATCTGTCACACTGTTAGCGTGAATAAACGTGACCACACTGCAATCATTAAGACCATTCAAGCGTGGGCCCGCGAGCTCGGGTTTCAAGACATTGGATTTACAGGCGTCAATCTTCACGAACACGAAGCCTACCTAGAAAAGTGGCTCCAAGCGGGATACCACGGCACGATGGATTGGATGGACCGTCATGGTAGCAAGCGCAGTCGCCCATCTGAACTGGTGCCTGGGACCTGTACGGTAATTTCGTGTCGAATGGACTACCGAACCGAAGCCGCAGATGCATGGGAGATCCTAGAAAATTCCGAAAAAGGATTTGTTTCTCGTTACGCGCTGGGGCGCGATTACCACAAACTCATCCGGTCTCGTCTGGCAAAACTGGCGGAACGTATTCGCGGTGAACTTGCATCTGGGACCTTCAGAGCCTTTGTAGACAGTGCCCCCGTTCTTGAACGCGCTGTCGCCGAGCAATCTGGATTGGGATGGATTGCCAAAAATACCATGTTGATTAATGAGTCAGCGGGTTCTTACTTTTTTTTGGGCGAGATCTATACCGACATTCCCCTCACCCCCTCCGATCCAAAAGAAGAAAAACACTGCGGCAGTTGCTCTGCCTGTCTGACCGCCTGCCCAACCGACGCCTTCGTCGCGCCTTTTGTGCTCGATGCTCGACGCTGCATCTCATATCTCACGATCGAACACAAAGGATCCATCGACGAGGCACTGAGACCTAAGATGGGCAACCGGATCTATGGATGTGATGACTGTCAGTTGGTCTGTCCGTGGAACAAGTTTGCAACCCCCAGTCCTGAACCTGACTTTGCGCCACGCGAAGGCCTAGATCAGCCCGATTTGGTCGCGTTATTTGCCTGGACTGAAAGCGAGTTTGAGGAGCGACTTTTAGGCTCTCCCATTCGCCGCATCGGCCACGAACGATGGCTTCGCAATATTGCGGTTGCGTTGGGCAACGCTGAAACAACGCAAGAAATCATTAGCGCATTGCGTTCAAAGCTCGATACATCGTCACCACTGGTCAGAGAACATATTGCTTGGGCCCTCACCCAACACGGGTGTTAGCCACTCATTTTCACTAAATGTTCACGGTAATAACGAAGCTCTTCAATCGACTCGCGAATATCGGCCAAGGCTTCGTGAACATTGCGCTTGGGCACCGCAGGCAGATCTTTTCGCCAATAAGTGGCCAGTAGTTTGAGCGTCGTAACGTCCAAATTTCGATAGTGGAAAAAGCCTGCCAGCTCTGGCAAGTGCTTCACCATAAACCGACGGTCTTGGCAGATCGAATTACCACACATAGGCGAGCTGTTGGGCTCAACCCATTGCTCCAGAAACGCCAGCGTTCTGGCAGAGGCCTCAGCCTCATCGATGGTGCTGGAACGAATCCGATCCACCAATCCAGACTGGGTATGCGTGCGCGTATTCCATTCGTCCATTGCAGCAATAGCCGCTTCGCTCTGACGCAGTGCTATAACCGGCCCCTCCGCGAGCACCTCTAAGTCCTGCGTGGTGACAATGGTTGCAATCTCAATAACGCGATCAGTGTCCGGATCTAATCCGGTCATTTCCATATCGACCCAAACAAGCCTGGTTTGCTTACTCATCAATCCTCGCCCTCACAAAAGCGTCCAAAGCACATCACTCCCCGACGGGACAGGGTACACTGATCTTATGGCGAATAGACGACTGACAGAGCAACAGAAGCGACGCATTGATCACAATGAGACGAAGCGGCGAAAAAGCTCAATGGCGGGAAACAATGACGACGCGCTCGGCACCATCGTTGCCCGTTACAGTAAGACGGCGATCGTCAGAGACGAGGCCGGCAACACGCACAAGTGTCATCTCCGACCCAACCTCGCTCACCTCGTTGCGGGCGATCGCGTATTTTGGCTGCGCAGCGATACTGGTGCCGCCGTATCAACGCAACTCGAGCGCCGTTCAGAGCTAAATCGTCCCGATGCACGCGGCCAATTAAAAGCGGTGGCCGCCAATGTGGACCTCATTGCAGTCGTGATTGCTCCCGCGCCCGAGCCGTTTGCAAATCTGATCGATCGCTATTTGGTCGCCGCGCACATTGCCGGCATCGAGGCCGTTGTGATTCTTAACAAGGCTGATTTATTGGCGATAAACCCAGAGAGCCGAGTTTTACTCAACCGCTACAAAGAAATTGGACTGAAGGTTCTGGAAATCGATCCGAGCGCCAGTGCTACACGAAATCTGAACCACCTTCTGGGGGAACGCACAACAGTCTTCGTCGGTCAAAGCGGTGTGGGTAAGTCATCGATCATTAATCGCTTGCTGCCGGACGAGGATCTCCGTGTGGGCGAGCTCTCTGAAGGCGTTTTAAAAGGCCGACATACGACCACGACAGCCGAGGTTTTTCAGCGCCCGGAGGGGGGCTGTATTATTGACTCACCGGGTATACGAGAATTCGGGTTGCAGCACATCGATCCAGCGCTCGTCGCCCCGGGTTTTGAAGAATTCAGGCCGTTTTTGGGTCAATGCCGATATCGAGATTGCAAACACCTCGTGGAGCAGGGCTGCGCTGTCTTAACGGCGCTTGAGCGCGGGGATATCGGCGCAGACCGGTATGACAGTTTTGTCAGTATTGTGCGCGATATCCCTCAGAAAACTTACTAAGGCCCTTGACCGTCCCGTAGACTGAGCGCATGACCATCCAACGTGTTTTTTCAGACGTCACGCTCTGCACCTTGGGGGTTCTAGCCCCGATGACCACTTCGGCGGCTCTAGCCCCGATGACCGCTTTCGAGGCGCTAACCCCGGCTTCACAAGCTGCCGATGCGCCGGCGATTGTCGAGCGACTGACAGAAGACGAGGTCTTAGGGGAGGACAGCGGAAAAGACCCCGCGTGGGTAGACACCAGTCACCGCTTTGCAACCGATCGAACTTTGGCGCTCACACGCTGGGTCGACGGCTTTTTCGGTGATGTCGACAGCGACACCGAAATTGCAGAATCGCGTTTGCGATTAAAGCTGACGACCGATTGGGATGATCGACTAGGAACTGAGACTCGCGTGAGCGTCGGCGGTAAGGTCAACCTCCCTCGGCTTGCGAACCGTGTCGATCTTGTTTTCCGGGGTGATGACCCCGACGAGCTCATAGCGGGTGATAAAGAGGACCCCTCTCAAAGCCAAATTGGTCTTCAGGTTCTTGTCGATGAGAGCGCTGCCGGCAATCACCGAACGGATTTCACGGTCGGCCTATCGAGCTCAGGACCCAAGCCGGGTATCAACTACCGGTATAAAACCATATGGAATCCGAAAACATCGTTCCGATTTTCGCAACGTGCTCAGTACGACTTTGATGATGGAGCCTTCGCGACCACAAAAATCGACCTCGACTATGCGTTGTCCAAGCGCTCGCTGGTTAGAACGCAAAATCGCATGCTTTATGGTGAGGAGACAGACGGCGTCGAATGGTCGACCCGGGTCGGCGTTGTTCGGCAGTGGGCCGTCACTAACGGGTTTGAACGAGCGGCCTACGTCTACATTGGTGCGAAAGGCAATACCGAACCGAAAGACGACGTTGAGAACTATCAATTAGGCCTGCGCTTGCGTGCGCAAGCCATTCGTGAGTTCCTGTTTTTTGAATTGGAGCCGACGCTAAACCACCGTATCGACAGTCCCGCCTCCAACAGAGAGGCCACCTGGGCTATCGAGGCTCGAATAGAACTACTGCTCTTTGACTAAAACCTGCCGGGTGCTAGAGATTTTCTTCCGCAAACGCTGCCAGACGCGATCGAACGATGCCGTTAATGTGCATGATGCCCGCATGCGGATAAGGTTTCGCGCGCTCGACTAAATACGTCAGTCCCGAGGTCAACGGAGAGATGTATTTATTATCTATTTGCGCCAAGTTACCCAGCACGACAATTTTAGAGTCCGAGCCCACACGACTAATGATCGACTTTAGCTGAAACTGAGTCAGTCCCTGAGACTCATCGATAATGATGTAGGCACCATTGAATGATCTTCCGCGCATGAAATTCAGTGACTTGAATTGAATATTCGCGCGCTCCTTCACGTAGTCGATGCTCCCATTTGAACACTCGTCCGCACCGTGCAAGATTTCCAAATTATCGTCAAAAGCGGCAAGCCACGGCGCCATCTTTTCCTCTTCAGTACCCGGAAGAAAGCCAATGTCTTCCGCCATCGGCGGGGTTGATCGCGCAACGATGAGCTTCTTATATTTTTTTTGCTCAAGGATCGCGTGCAGTCCATAAGCAAGCGCCAGCAAAGTCTTACCCGACCCGGCAGGCCCCGTCAGTACGGTCATATCGAGATCATCATTGTCAAGCAGTCGCATCGCCATAGCTTGCTCAAGATTACGCGGTGCGAGACCCCAAAAACGCTGATTCATTAAGTTATCGCGACTGTCCACGGCAAGAAAGACGTATTCCGAATCCACATGATCAACAAACGCCATGAACCCATTGTCGTCATATAAAAACTGGTTCGGGTAAGCGTCTGGGAGCTCCGGCTTGGGAACTCTGTGAAGGGTAATGCTCCCCTCGCGAACAGTGTCGACTCGATCGATACCCCCCCAAAACTCACCGTCACTGCGCCGGTAGCCCGTAGCCAATAAATCAATGTCATCAAGTACACGATCGTGACGGTAGTCTTCAACATGCAAAAGACCCGATCCCTTTGCCTTGATTCGCATATTGATGTCTTTGGTCACTAAGCACACAAACTCACCAGGGTGTTCGACCTGATATTTCAACGCCACATTAATAATGCGATTGTCATTCGCCTGATCTTGTGTGCTGTCTAAAAACGGTACGTTCTCATTGGCACCCAATAGCTGATCGGGAAAGATAGCCAGTCGCCCCAGGCTACCCGAGAGGGTTGAGCCCGGAATGTCCACACCGACTTGTATCGCCTGAGGTGATGCCAAGCCGACTACTTTATCGATCATCTGAATCGCTATCCGCGCTTCGCGACTCACCGACTTGTCGCGACGGTCCTTAATGTGATCGAGCTCTTCGAGCACGGTCATGGGAATCACCACACGGTGCTCCGCAAACGCCGCTATTGCCGTCGGATCGTGCAAAAGCACATTGGTATCCAGCACGTAGGTCTTCACCGTTGCAGACTCAAGACATGTAACATCATTGACCAACTCGACTGGTTGCGGCATGCGGTCCCCCAAGAACACAAAAATAAAAGCATTGCCCCACTGCACTCCGAGGAGACCGCGGGCATTGATTAGCGGATGAGGAAGAAGAGAGCGTCGCTGCAGGTCCACAGCGGTTAACGGCGATGTCGAGCGTCAAGGTGTGACCAGCAAACATCATTACCAATAGACCGTCCTACTCTTTCTATTTCGGGCAAAAATGAGTAAAGCCATGACCGCAACTGATGTCAATCATCGATTGGTAGTTTTTTTCGCCATTACAAAAGCGTGAAAAATTGGGGCCCGTCAGCTAGGATTTGTCCGGCAAGTCGCAACTGTCGCTACCGCAGTTAAAATCAGGCTCAAGAGACCTCTCGGTGTATGTTAGATAAAAATGCCCTAAACCAGCTTCAGGGCCTTAAAAACAAAATAGAAGCAGAGAAAGAATCCGCCGAGGGAACGGTCAAAGCGACACGCAGTCGCTTTGGT
>CBFHJX010000011.1:20988-33937 GCA_965656285.1 Luminiphilus sp.
CGCGCGAGATTTTTCTGCCACCGGATGAGATGCAGCGCGTACTGCCCGGAGACAGGGTCTCGATTACGATTAAACCCGTTTCGGGAAAAGACAAATCAGGTAACGCACAGACCGCAGGCGAGCTTGAGACGCTACTGACGACGTCGGTCGACACCTTCGTCGGCGAGGTCGTACAGAAGGGCAAGGCATTTTTTGTAGCACCTGACATTCCTGAGTTGATGCATTTCTCACGTTGGCTGTTCATTCCGCCGAATGCGCGATCAGGCGCGAAGCAAGGCGATCTGGTTCAGTGTCAACTAAACCGCCACCCTTTCGCCGACGGGAAGCCATCGGTCAAAGTATTGCGATCGTTTGGCCCGGAGGGCACACCCGGACTTGAAAATGAGTATTGCGCGGCTCGCGCCGGCATTCATCGTCAACTTCCCAAAAATGTTTTGAATCAAATTGAGTCGCTTCTTAGCACGACTCCAGAGAACGCCCTTTCTCGGGAAGACTTAACGCACTTGCCGCTCGTGAGTATCGACTCTGTCCATACCGTGGACATCGATGATGCGCTTTGCGCCGAACCGCTTGATGACGGCTGGCAACTTACCGTCGCCATTGCAGACCCGACAGCAGTCACTGGGCACGCTGCTGACATTACGGCCGCAATTTCCAAACGTGGCACCTCTCATTACTTTCATGGCACAGCCATTGCGATGTTACCCGACACATTGTCGCAACATTCAGCGTTGAAACCGCTGGAAGACCGCAATGCAGTAGTCTGTCGCCTAACGGTCTCCGCAGAGGGTGAGGTAACAGAGACCGAGATTATACTTGCACTCGTTCAGTCGAAGGCAAAATTAAGCTACCCCGAAGTTGAGGATGTGCTTCAAGAAAAAGCCCAGCACACATTCACTGACGAGCTCTCGCATCTGCAAAACTGTTTCAGAGCACTGCGTCAGCGGCGCGAAGCCTGCGAGCTTGTGATCGAGCATCGACCAGAGCACCGCTGGATTATGAGCGATGAAAAACAGATAACCAGCATTGAACGGGTGGAAAAGAAGTCATCACAGCTGCTGGTTGAGGAATGTATGGTCGCCGCCAATCGAGCGATTGCCAACGCGCTCAAAGAGGCTCAGAGGCCTGGCCCATTCGTTACACACGCGGGAATACGACGAGATCGCGCCGAGGAAGCGCAGGAGTTTCTAAAGCGCTATCAGCCTGATTTAGAGGGCCTCGAATTCTCTACATTGGAAGGGTTTAGAACGCTAATCACCACACTTAATGCGTCAAGCGACGAACGACCATTGCGCTCAATGGTTAATCGCCTAATGGCACGCGCAAGCTTAAGCATCAAGCCCGCGCCGCACATGGGAATGGCCTTATCACTTTATACGAACGGGACGTCACCACTGAGAAAAGCCTTGGATTACTGCGTCCATCTGCAGCTCAAAGCCATGCTCGGAGACACGTCTGTAGAGCCGGCCTCAGCCGCTGTATTTGACCTGCTTAACCAAGCCAGCGCAAAGAACCGCCAAGCGGTCAATGGGGCTCATAACTGGCTAACCTGCAATTTTTTAAACGCTCAGGCTGCTGCCGATACGTCTCAATTTGACGGCGAAATTGTGCACATCAACACCTCCGGATTTACGGTGAAACTTGACGACTTAGGGCTGGAAGGTGTCGTTGATCTGCGCAAAGACAGTGAGAAATTTAGTTTCGATAAATGGGAAATGGCCTTAACGAGCCCATCCAAGCGCTACCAACTTCGGCAGCGGGTTCGCGTGCAATACGTCACGAACGAGAGGCCCCGCGGCGAACATCCTGCATTTACGGCACTGGATACGGGGCTCTGAGCGTTATAGTCATGACAGTCTCATTCACTGATTCGTAACACGTCTTAGGATCTAACAACAATGTCCAACATCTTTCCGGTAAAAAACCTCTTAGCCGACGACACACTGGTTGGCCAAAGCGTCACTGTTCAGGGGTGGTTGCGGAGTAAACGAGACTCGAAGGCTGGCATTTCCTTTTTAGCCGTCAATGACGGCAGCCATTTTGACAGTCTTCAGTGCGTCGCTGCCAATGCACTTGCTAACTATGAGGACGTTATTCTTAAGTTATCCACGGGATGCGCAGTGTCTATAACCGGGGAGCTCGTTGCATCACAAGGCGGGGGGCAGGTTGTCGAAATTCAGGCCACGGCCGTGGACCTTGTGGGTGACGTTGATGATCCTGAGTCCTACCCGATCGCGAAAAAGAGACACACGTTTGAGTACCTCCGCACGCAAGCGCACCTGAGAACGCGCACTAATACCTTTGGTGCGGTCACCCGAGTTCGTCACGTCCTTGCCAATGCAATCCACGACTTCTTTCACTCTGAAGATTTTTATTGGGTAAACACCCCGATCATTACCGCCAGTGACTGTGAAGGGGCAGGAGAGTTGTTCAGAGTGAGTACGCTTGATCTCAATAATCTGCCCATGAATGAAAAAGGCCAGGTCGATACGACGGCCGATTTTTTTGGTGGCGACGCCTACCTGACGGTCTCTGGGCAACTCGCAGTCGAATCGTACTGTTTGTCGATGAGCAAGGTTTACACTTTCGGGCCCACTTTTAGAGCAGAAAACTCCAATACCTCGCGTCATTTGGCCGAATTTTGGATGGTTGAGCCCGAAGTGGCCTTTGCGAACCTAAACGACAACGCCAACCTCGCGGAGCGACTATTAAAGTCGGTCACTCAACGCGTGCTCAACGAATGCGAAACCGACTTGGGCTTCTTTCAGCAACGTATCGACAACACAGTGATGGACAGACTGAGCAATATTGTGGACCAGCCGTTTGTCCGGGTCACCTACAGCGACGCCATCGATATTTTATTAAAGTCAGGGAAGTCATTTGAGTTCCCTGTGCAATGGGGCATCGATATGGCGTCCGAGCACGAGCGGTTTTTGGCCGAGGATCACTTCAAAGCGCCAGTTGTTGTGACCGACTACCCCCGCGACATCAAGGCCTTCTACATGCGACTGAACGATGATGAGCGCACCGTCGCTGCGATGGATGTACTGGCACCCGGCATTGGTGAAATCATTGGCGGAAGCCAGCGAGAAGAACGGCTCGATATACTCGATGCGCGCATGGACCCAGCCCTTAAAGACACACTTTGGTGGTATCGCGACCTCAGACGCTATGGAACGGTTCCACACGCAGGTTTTGGTCTCGGATTTGAGCGCCTTGTGGCCTACATCACAGGCATGGAAAATGTGCGCGACGTAATTCCATTTCCAAGGACACCCGGAAATGCCGATTTTTAAAGACGGGACTTCAGGGGCTCACCATGGATAAGCGCGCACAGGTCGGACTGTTACTCACCGGTAACGAGCTGATGAGCGGCGATACGGTCGACAGCAATTCGTCACGTATCGCACTCGCGCTGAGCGAGAAGAAAATCGGCATTGCCAAGAAAATTACGGTCGGTGACGAGCCTCACTTGCTTGCCGCGAGTCTGAGTAACTTATGCAGTGAGTCTCACACTGTCGTCATCAACGGCGGTCTGGGTCCGACAGAAGATGATCTAACTGCCGCTGTTGTCGCCGAGGTGCTCGGGTGTAAGTTAGTCGAACACCCCGGCGCCATTGCGCACCTAGAGCATTGGTGTGAGCGTCGAGGGCTGGAACTCAATGCCAGCAACCTAAAGCAAGCCTACCTGCCCGAGGGCGCTGACCTCGTGGCCAACCCGCTCGGTAGTGCGGTTGGTTTTGCCGTTGAAATCGAAGGAGCACTGGTCATCGCCACGCCCGGCGTACCGGTCGAGTTAACCGCCATGCTGCCTGAAATCTGTGAGCGAATCACCGCTCGAGTTGGTGGTGGTACCGCCTTTATCCGCCGACTACAAACGTTTGGTATTGGCGAGTCAACGATCCAAGAGCTTGTCAACGCCTGCAGTGAGGAGTGGCCAAGCCAGGTGACGCTCGGCTTCAGATCAGGCCTGCCGCAGCTGGAACTCAAACTCCAGGTCGATAATGAAGCCTTCCTCAAGCAACGAGCTGAGGCAGAGCGGCTTCTGCACAGACTGATCGGCGATCATATTATTGGCGAAGACAATGATCAGCTTGCTCTGTCACTGCAGCGCGCGTTAATGACGAAGAATATGACCGTCACCACGGCTGAGTCTTGCACCGGTGGTCTCATTGCCTCGTTGATTACTCGAGAACCTGGGTCCTCCAAGGTTTTTGGCAGCGGGTTTATTACCTACGCAAATACCAGTAAGAACAAAATCCTTGATGTGCCCAAAGCCACGCTCGTCAAGCACGGTGCTGTCAGTGAACCGGTCGTACGTGCAATGCTCTTGGGCGCACTCAAATATGGAGGGTCAGACATCGGAATCGCGGTCTCAGGCGTTGCAGGTCCCGGAGGCGGTAGCGACGACAGGCCCGTGGGCACTGTTTGGATGGCATGGGGCACTCACGACCAACATCGTGCGGTCAGACTGCAAGTTCCGGGGACACGCGATCGCTTCCAAACTCTAGTGGCCGCGATCGGCTTAGATTTAATGCGCCGACAACTGCTCGAACTGCCGCCAATACCACACTACATTCAGCGCTTCGTTCATCGCAGCGCGTAATTTAAGGCTGCAGTCGCGTCAGAACCCATGCCGCGTCAAAGTCGTACACGAACCGGTCGTGTAACCGGTCACTCCCACCTTGCCAAAATTCGATCCGCTGGGGCTTCAATCTAAAGCCGCCCCAGTGCGTTGGACGCGCAACAGGGTTGTCCTCAAATCGCTCAAGAGCCCTTTGATACTGCGCTTCGAGATCCGATCGACTGGCTATCGGTCTACTCTGATCAGACGTCCACGCGGCGATTTGACTCGCGTGAGGACGCGTTGAGAAGTAAGCGTCAGAGGCCTCCTCAGAAATCTTCGTCACTTCGCCCGATACACTGACTTGTCGGTCGAGCTCGTTCCAAGGAAAAAGCATCGAGGCTCGTCCGTACCGCGCAAGCGCAACAGCCTTATCGCTCTCGTAGTTCGTGAAGAAGACAAACCCCTGTTCGTCATAGCCCTTCAACAGCACAAACCGTTGACGGACAGACCCATCTGGCTGCACCGTCGCGATAACGCAACCCGTGGGGTCGGCCAACCCCGCCTGAGCCGCATCAGACTGCCACTGCCCAAAAAGGTCCAAGGGATTTTCAGGAAGTGCTGCGCGCGCGAGCCCCCCCTTTGTGTATTGCCTGCGATAGTCTTTTAGTTCCATAGCGCCTCCTCGTGACCCTATGGTAATCGATGTCGAAGGTACTCTGCGTAAACGGCATCTTGTGGTAGCGTTCCACTCCCACATCTTTGGAGAATTTTCAATGCGCTTTGCCAGCTTATTGTTCGCCACGGCGATGACCCTTAGCCCGCTCGTCGCTGTCGCTCAGACGGCCAACCAAGGGGGCCCTCTAATCGACTACGGAACGCGATTCATACCCGAGATCGCCGCCAACGGCATGGTGTCAGGACCTGAGAAGCTTGCATCAGAGGCAGGACTAAGCATGCTTAAGCGAGGTGGCAATGCTGTTGACGCGGCTGTTGCGACGGGGTTTGCGCTCGCGGTGACGCTACCGCGCGCGGGCAATCTTGCAGGTGGTGGATTCATGTTAGTCCACCTGGCCAAAACGGACGAGCAAGTCTTCATCGATTACCGAGAGATGGCACCCGCGAACGCATCACGAGACATGTTCCTCAATGAGGACGGCACCGTGAACAAGCAAATGGCCTACAACAGTCCCAGTGCTGCGGGTATTCCGGGTACCGTTGCCGGTATGATTCACGCGCTAGAAAACTATGGGACGCTGGACCTCAAGACCGTAATACAACCTGCTATTAATCTCGCTGAGCAAGGGTTTAAGGTACCCGCTGCATTGCACTTAAACCTCCGCGCAGCCACAAAACGGCTTGCACGTAACGAAGAAGCCAACCGCATTTATTTAGCCGGCACCGGGACAGCACCGGCGATGGGCAGTCTGTTTAAACAACCCGACCTGGCAGCAACGCTTAGACGCATCAGAGACAACGGCACGGATGGGTTCTATAAAGGCAAGACTGCGGCACTCATCGTTGAGGAAATGCAGCGTAACGGTGGCCTAATAACGCGCTCAGATTTAGCAAGTTATCGGGCACTCGAGCGCCAACCCGTGCGTTCAACGTTTCGAGGTTATGAGCTTGTAAGTGCACCACCACCCTCGTCGGGTGGCATCCACGTCTCGCAAATTCTAACGCTTTTAGAGCCCTTCCCGCTCAAGGAACTGGGCCACAATAGCGCCGGGTACCTTCACGTGCTGATCGAGGCCATGAAACTCGCTTATGCGGATCGCAGCGAATACTTGGGAGATCCCGACAGAACAGTAATACCGATGACGAAGCTGACGAGTGAGGTCTACCTGAGCACACGGCGGGCCATGATCAAGAGTGATCGGGCGACGCCCTCCAGTGAAATTCGTCCCGGCTCTTTTGACGACCCAGAGAGTACAGAGACCACACATTACTCCGTAGCTGACCAATACGGGAATGTGGTCTCCAACACCTACACCATTAACTTTAGTTTTGGCTCTGGCATTGTTGTTCCCGGAACCGGGATGCTACTGAACAATGAAATGGACGATTTCGCAGCCAAGCCCGGGTCCCCTAATGGTTATGGGTTGGTTCAAGGTGAAGCGAACGCCGTGGCGGCGGGCAGTCGGCCGTTATCGTCAATGACACCGACACTCGTGTTCCGAGACGGCAAACCGTGGATAGCGACGGGGAGTCCAGGTGGCTCGAGAATTATTACTGCGGTAGTACAAACACTGCTGAACGTCATGGCATTTGATATGACACTCGGTATGGCAACGTCCGCACCGCGGATCCATCATCAATGGATGCCAGATGTGGCAATGGTCGAGCCAGGTATTTCACCCGATACGGTAAAATTATTAGAAGCGAGCAACCACAAGATTTTCCGTTCAAACAGCACCATTGGACGTGTCAATTCGGTGCAAATCGAGGATGGCTGGTTTTACGGTTACGCCGATCCTCGACGCCCTGGCGGGCACGTGGCGACCTGGTAACTCAGCTCATTGAGCGAACTTTCATGGTTTGGCGCCCCAGTGCAACAAGGGCGCCGTTTACATCCCAAATTTCACAGTCGAGCTCAGTCACACCCCTCATCAGTGTTGTGGAGCGTGCGCGACATAAAATGGGACCTGGAGCCGGTTTTCCTCGCACCTGGACCGTCAATTCAACCGTGGGCACCCAACCGACATTGGGCACCAGTGTGAAGGCCGGCGGCGGCATCATATCGACGAACATCAATAGGTCGAGCGTTCCAATTTCTGCCCCGTCTGAATACTGCATATACGCGATGAACTCGCCCGAGTTAGTCGGCTCGCGACGCTCAAAGAACTCGCCCCCTTTTACAACGCGAATATCCACCGTGTCGTGAATTTCAAGTCCACCGTGGGGCTTTGCTTGGGTTGGATCAAACTTTGGAACCTGAGGTGGCTGTAAAAGCGTATTAGTGGGTCCCTTGAGGCGATCAAGATCCGTGAAGGCGGCGTTAGCAGCCAACTTCAGTCCACCCTCTTGATACAGACGCGCCGCTGCGAACTGCGTGCCTTTGCCCTCTCTGAGCACTTCAACGTCGATCTCAGCGTGTCCAAGCGTGGTGGGCTCTAAGTAAAACGCATTGATCGATAGCGGGTCAGCATCGTTTAAGGTTTGTGAAATCGCCCTGCCAATAATACCCATGACATAACCGCCATTAGGCACTTTCCCAATTCGCCAGCCCTTGTGAAGCTCCGCCTGCCATCGGTTATCACCGAGCGAAACCAATGCTGTGTCGTTTACAAATTTGCCCATTTCCACACCTAGTAATATTGACTGTCCAGATCGCGCCCAGCCCATTGGCGCGGCAGAAGTGTACATGGCTTATCTTAAGACGTAGAGATTAGTAAGAAATTATCTCTATACTGAGGTGTAACAGAGGACTGATTCGTGAAAATATTTTCGCCAGGTCTCGCAGTAACGACCACACTGACATACGCCCTGCTTTTCGTAGCTGCGCCGCAAGCGTTTGGCCAGACCGACTTCTTTGGTGCTTATGACCCGCGGCTGCAAGACGTGTTATGGAACGAGGCCATCGAGCTTCAGCAAAACGGCAGCCACCAAGAGGCCATCGAAAAGTTTAAACGCGCCGCGCACCTCAGTCGCATTAATGATGGTCTAGACGCTAAAAGTCAGCTCCCCTTCGTGCGCGCCGAAATTACAAGTCATCGAGCGCTCAACCAATTTGTAGTCGCCGACGAGCGTCACGCCTACTTGTCGCGGATTGAAGCCAGCGCCATCCCCTCGGGCCCCGAAAAAATAACTGCGCTGCTGCGACAAGCAGAGTGGCATCAATTTGCTTTGCTTGAAGATATTGACGAGGACGAAGAAGCAACCGCACGTATGGGCAAGGCGTGGAATTTTTATCGCCGCGCATTAAATGAATCAATCGCAGCCTACGGAGAAGATTCCGCAGAGCTGTTGCCTGCGCTCGAGGGTATGGTGCGGGCGCAATACCTCCTCGCGGGGCACCGTGGTATTGGTGCGTCCATGCCGGGTCGTATGAACCGCGAGAGACGCGACTTCGCCGCCGGAAAGAGCACCTTCAAACGAGGCCTCTCAGTGCTGGTTGCCATGCAGCAACTGAATCGCGACCGACTGAGCGTGACGCGCGAAATACAGGCCCAGGACCTAATTCGAATCGCCGACTGGGCTTGGTGGACCGGCAACCGAAACTACGCCTTAGACTTTTACAACACGGCACTGGCACTCGCAAATGGGAAGTCACTGGAGCCGGTTGCCAATGAGACCTCACCGTTGACCGAAGTGGATGCATCTTTAGATCCTGAGGCTACCGCCCCGAAGTCCACTATGCCCAAAACCGACGAAAGCGAGGACGCCGCGACGACACAACCGCGCACCGCTGAGACAGAACAAGCTAACGCCA
This sequence comes from Luminiphilus sp., assembly GCA_965656285.1. Lineage (GTDB taxonomy): Bacteria > Pseudomonadota > Gammaproteobacteria > Pseudomonadales > Halieaceae > Luminiphilus. The sequence continues at coordinate 29,985 of CBFHJX010000011.1, forward strand.
AAACAGACCAAGAGCCCGCGGACAATGCCCCAATAGACGAAGCCACCACCACACCAAAAAAACCCGATTATCCAACGTTTCGCATACTCGAGGCCCCCGTCGCGCTGCCTGCGATTGCCGGCTTTGATCCAGTGCTTGATATCAAGACCAGCGAACCCGCAGAAGACGATTTAATTGTGAGTTTTAATATCAGTCCCACGGGCAAAGTGGTTAATATTGAGCGAGTTCAGCTGCCCGTCACAACGGGCCCTCGCGGACCCGAGCGCGTCATCAGACGGCTTCGTAAAACGCGCTTTCGCCCAGTATTTTTAAACGGTGAGCCCGTTGAAAGCGACGTGATTACGTGGACATTTGAGCCCAAACACTGGGCCACGCCCAGTGCAACCAATACGGAGACATCGACATGAAGCGCGCGATCTATCTGGAGCTACTCGCCGTCGGCCTGCTCCTACCGCTGCTCTCGGGTTGCCCCTCGGCCAGCGCGCCGTCATCACCGTCCTCACCTTCTGCATCCATGCCACCGTCGAGTAGTTCGGGATCAAGCGCCAGCTCAGGTGGGTCGTCGTCATCCAGTGGCGGCTCAAGCGGATCGTCAAACTCAGGAGGTGGGTCGTCATCGGCCAGTAACGGGTCAAGTGGATCTTCAAGCGCAGGCGGCGCGCCTGCGCCCTCAGCCGGTGGGGCCTCACCGGGGGCAGGTACGTCGGGTAGTGGCGGCGATGCGAACGCGAGCGCTGGTGGACCAAGCGGTCCAAATTCAGGAGATGGAAGTGATGGTGCCAGTTCGAGCGACCCCGGATTTGGCGACTCGGCAACTGGTGACCTCTCACTTCCAAGCCTCATCGACGAAGTCCCTACTTACAGTGGTGGTTCCTCGTCCGCGAATGCGCAAAGTACGGGCGACTCTGGGTCACAAGGACAGTCAGGGGGGAACGTCAGTGCAAGCGGGGACGGCGGCGAGAGCGCCTCAACCGCACGAACCACGTCGGGCAGCGGCTCTGCCAACGGCACGCGCGCTCAAGACGGAATGGAGCCCGACTGGGGTTCCACTGACACGATGACTACTGCAGAGCGGGTCGCCGTATTAGACAGACAACTCGAAGCCAGTACTGGCGTGTTCGATGCGATTATTCGAGAAGAACAGCGCCAACAACGAGCCAGTCGCCGCGAGCAAGGCGCAGCCACTCAAAGCTCGGTCGATTCGGGAACTGAACAAGAATCAAGTGGTCGAAATCCTTATGAGGGTGCAGAGCAAAGTGGCAGTGGATCTGTTGGTGGTGGTATTGGCGGACGCTCGGGCGCCCCACCGGAGGCACCTGCGGTCTACGAGGCACCCGAGGACATCCCCACCGGTAATGACGACGACATCGTCGCACGACAACTTAGAGAAGCTGCAATGCGGGAGCCAGACCCTGAGATCCGTGAAGCCCTATGGGACGAGTACCGAAAATACAAAGGTCTTGAGATACCCAACGAATGATTAATCGCGTTTGCACGGTCATTGCGCTTCTCGGCCTACTCACCGGGTGCGTCACGCAAACGGTAAAAACGACAGCCGTACCCACACTCAAAACCTACACGTCTGAATTGGCGAGCGATGAGATCTTGGACGTGGCCGTTGTGGTATTCGACCCCGGTCTGATAGAGACGGACTCAGAGAACAGTGTCTATCCGGAGATACGTCGGGCCGAAGCCACATTTATCGCTAGAGAATTAGCACTGGTATTAGATGATCAAGGCGCCTGGGGTGCCAGCCGAGTGGTCCCGTCGAGCGACCACATCGCGGATGTCTTAATTAATGGAACGATCGAACAATCGGACGGTGAGTCGCTCACGCTCTACATTAGAGCCACCGATGCGCAGGGCAGGACTTGGCTCGACAAACGGTACGCAGGTTCAACGAGTCGATACGCCTACCAACAGACGCAACGCGTCAAAAAAGACCCCTTCTTAGCCATTTATCGTGACGTTGCCAACGACTTACTGGCTGTTTTTCAAAGCCTGTCGCGGAACGAGCGACTCGCAATCAGGGATGTCGCCAAACTCCAGTTTGCGCGAACGTTTGCACCCGCCGCGTTTGAAAGCTACTTGTTGGAAAGCGACTCAGACCTCACACGCGCCGTTCGCTTGCCGGCCGAAAGTGACCCAATGATGTCGCGCATTGGTGCCATTCGGCAACGTAATCACGTCTTTGTCGACACACTTCAAGGGCACTACGATAACTTCTCAGGAGCTATGAACGGCCCTTACACGGAATGGCGACGGCTGAGCTATGAGGAAACGGTGTCACTTCGCCAGCTTGAAAGCGAAGCGCGAACGCAATTGCTGGTTGGAGGCTTGTCAGTACTTGCCGGCATTGCAGCTGCAACCTCCGATGATCGAAATGTACGAACAGCAGGAGCTGTGGGTATTTATGCGGGTGGCGGCCTCGTAAAAAGCGGCCTCGAGCGTCGCGCAGAAGCCAATATCCATTCGCTCGCTCTGGAGGAGTTAGGCCAGTCGCTAGAGGCAGAGATCACGCCGCAAGTCATCGAACTGGAGGACCGAACCGTGCAACTCTCTGGTACGATCGACGATCAATACAGCCAATGGCGTGAAATATTGAGTGATATCTATGCGGCTGAAATTGCCGATCTTCCCACTGAAAACGCTACACCCGCGCAGTAATTGAGATTCAATCATTGATGGACAACGAACGCTTGGACACCCTTCGCGCGACCTCCTTTGAGCCTCAGGTCCAAAGCATCGGTGTCGAACAAAACAGTCAACCCGCCAGCCAAAACGCGTTCTGGGTCGTCTTGACCATTGGGTCGTTGCTCCTACTTCTCGTCGTCTTTGTTTTGCCCTCACTAGCACCTGCACCCCCGCTGGAGCCCACCGTCTCCAACGCATCACTTGAGCCCCGTGTCCAATCGCAAGTGGCAGCTCAATCGCAAACGTCACAGTCGGAGCGTAGTCCCTTTGCCGAGGCTCAGTTGGCCAAAACGCGTCGCGCGGCTCAGGAAGTACTACAGGCACTCTTGGAAACACAAAGCCGCCTTGAAAATCGCGCGGTGGATCAGTGGGGAAATGCGACATTTTTAGCCGCCAGTGCCCTTGCGATTGAGGGTGACGAGTACTACCGAACCCAAAATTTTAGTGGCGCAGAGGGTGTTTATCAGACTGCACTCGACACCTTGGTCGTACTTGAGGGAGAGCTCACAACAGCAATTGAAGCCCGCCTTACGCGCTTACTTATTGCGATCGAGGGCGGGGATCTTGCGGTGGCTCAGAAGCTGGCACCCGTATTGCGCAAGATGGCGCCAGACAGTGACGCGATTTTAGACGCATCAGAGCGTGTCGCAGTGATGCCCGAGATCATCACCTACGAAGAGACCGCGCAAGCCCATTTTGATACTGCGGACTATCAGCGTGCGCTGACTGACATTAGAGCGGCTTTGTTGCTCGACCCTGTGCACCAACGACTCTCGGCTATTGAACGCGATTACGAAGCGGCGTTGACCCAGCAGCAATTTGAAGAGGCCATGACACGCGGGTTTGCAGCGCTCACAGCGACGGATTTCTCAACGGCGCGTGCAGAGTTTGAGCGTGCCAACACGCTCACAACGAACGCAAGTGACGTGGCCGGCGCACTCGCACAACTCAAAGAGGCGGAAACGCTGTCGAGCTTAAATCGTCTCCTGTCGCAAGCGGCTGATCTTCGAGCCAACGAGGAATGGGCGGACGCCTTTGAGGCGTATGAGCAGGTGCTGGCACTCGACTCCAGTCTGGTTGAAGCCTCGGAAGGCATCAAAACGACTGAGTCAATGGCGACCCTGTTCCAATCGCTGTCCGAGATTGTCGACAAGCAAGCGCGCCTGGTCGATGACGTCGTTTTGAGCCAAGCCAACATCACCTTGATAGAGGCAGAGAAGATAGTGGCCGCTTCCGCGCAGTCAATGCCAAAACTTGTG
>CBFHJX010000012.1:0-23165 GCA_965656285.1 Luminiphilus sp.
GTCCTGCCAGAATATGGCTATGGATTCATGCGCGCCCTTGAGAGATTATATTGAGCACCCCCAACGGATACTATTATGCGATCTTTGACCGGTTTTACGCTTCTTTTTTTGCTCTGTTCAGCGCCGGGTTTGGCGTCTGAAGGTCCATGTCCCGCGCTTAAGGGCGACTTTTTGCCCGGAGGATTAGTTTGGGGGCGTATTGAGCCTGGGAGTCAGTTACGCTTTATTGAGATCGATGTGCCGGTGTTGTCCGATGGGTCCTTTGTTCTGGGGCTGGGTCGAGATGCCGCGACGCAGGTTGATCTGGTGATTAACGAGCGACAGACCTGCACGTTTGAGTTGGCAACACGTGAGTATCGGATTTCGAGGGTTGAAGGGGTTCCTCAGCGGACCGTGACGCCGCCTGAAGCGCAGCTAGCGCGTATACGTGAAGAGCGGCAGCTGGTGCGGACGGCGAAAGCGCGACGGATAAAAAATGAAGGCTTCCTAAAAGCGGTGCTGTCGGGCCTGAGTTGGCCTGCGACGGGACGGATTAGTGGGGTTTATGGCAGTCAGCGCTTTTATAACGGAACACCGGGTAATCCACATTACGGCGTCGATGTAGCCAGGCCGACGGGCACACCGGTGCATTCGCCCGGTCCGGGTGTGGTGACACTGGCTGAGCCCGATCTTTTCTATTCGGGCGGTACGATTATTCTCGATCATGGCTATGGATTGAGTTCATCATTTCTTCACATGAGTCGGATTGATGTTCGCGTTGGCGACGTTCTCCAAGTGGGTGACGTCATGGGTGCGATTGGCGCGACCGGCCGCGCTACTGGACCGCATCTGGATTGGCGAATGAGCTGGTTTAATCAACGTGTGGATCCACAGCTGCTCGTCCCACCCATGCCCTAGGGCACAGAAGCGCGTATACTCGGCCACTGCCAAAAAGGAGATGTTTGTGCTCGATAAAAAGTTATTGCAAATATTGGTCTGTCCCGTGACCAAGGCGCCTTTGGATTACGATGAGGCGCGCCAAGAGCTGGTCTGTAAGGCGAGTGGCTTGGCCTACCCTGTGCGCGATGGGATTCCGGTGTTGCTCGAGGGTGAGGCACGCGCATTGAGCGCTGATGAGAAGTTGGGGTGAACCCAGTGGACGACACCATTTTTGGGAAAATTACACGCGGCGAAATACCGACAGAGTTTCTGTACGAGGACGACCTCTGTGTGGTCATTCGTGACCTTTACCCGCAAGCCCCAACCCACGTTCTTATTATTCCGCGTCAACCAATTGCGATGCTCAGCGCGGCAAGCGAAGATGATCAGGGACTTCTAGGGCACCTGTTACTCGTTGCTGGCAAAATGGCTGAGCAACTGGGTGTCGACGATGCCTTCAGGCTCGTAATAAACAATGGGGAGGGGGGTGGCCAAACAGTGTTTCACTTGCACTTACACCTATTGGCCGGTCGCGACATGGAAGAAGGTGAGTTAGCTCAGGGCTTGGCGCGATAATTTTCCGTACATTATTTGATTTGTAGAGACCCAACGCATGAAAACTGCTGACATTCGAGAAGCGTTTCTGTCGTACTTTGAGCGGCAGCAGCACATGCGTGTTGCTTCGAGCTCCTTGGTGCCACACGACGACCCCACGCTGTTGTTCACGAACGCGGGAATGAACCAATTTAAAGACACATTTCTGGGTGTGGAGACGCGTGATTATCATCGCGCCGTATCGAGTCAGCGCTGTGTCAGAGCAGGCGGGAAACACAACGATCTCGAAAACGTGGGTTACACCGCTCGGCACCATACCTTTTTTGAAATGTTGGGTAATTTTAGTTTTGGCGACTATTTCAAGCGAGAAGCCATCAATTTTGCATGGACTTTTTTGACAGAGGATCTGCAACTCCCCAAAGAGAGGCTCTGGGTGACGGTTCACACCTCGGACGATGAAGCCGCCAAGATTTGGATTGACGAGATAGGGGTGGATGCGAACCGGTTGTCTCGGTTAGGCGAAGATAACTTCTGGCAGATGGGTGATACAGGTCCCTGCGGTCCAAGCTCTGAGATTTTTTACGACCACGGGGCTGACGTACCCGGCGGGCCGCCTGGATCTCCTGACGATGATTTGGATCGATACATTGAAATTTGGAACTTGGTGTTCATGCAGTACAACCGAGACAGTTCGGGCGAGCTCCATGCCTTGCCCGCGCCTTCAGTTGATACAGGAATGGGGCTCGAGCGCATCGCGGCTGTGCTCCAGGGCGTTCACAACAATTACGACATTGATCTGTTCAAGGCGTTAATTGCCGCGGCGGCGAGTGAGTTGGGGGTTAAGGACTTGTCTCACACATCGCTGAGGGTGGTTGCTGATCACCTGCGGGCCTGCGCATTCTTAGTCTCAGATGGCGTGTTACCGAGCAATGAGGGTCGTGGCTATGTGCTTAGGCGCATATTACGGCGCGCTATTCGGCACGGGAATAAGTTAGGGGCGACCGAGCCATTTTTTGCGAAGTTGGTGCCTGCATTGGTTGCTGAAATGGGCCCGGCGTACCCTGAGCTTGTGAATCAACAAGCCACTATTGTCAAAGCACTGGCCGCTGAGGAAGTTCAGTTTGCGCGGACACTTGATAAGGGAATGGATATTCTTGACGCGGCGTTGTCATCGCTCGAAGGCAGACTCATTCCGGGCGATGTTGTGTTTCGGCTTTATGACACGTATGGATTTCCTGTTGATTTGACGAATGACATTGCGCGTGAGCGCGGACTTGAGCTCGATCTCGATGGCTACGAGGCCGCGATGCAGGAACAACGCAAACGCTCTCAAGAGAGCGGTGCCTTCCAGGTTGACTACAACAACGTTGTCACTGTCGACGGCGAAACTGAATTTTTGGGGTATCGCCAGACCACGGCCGATGCGACGGTCCGAGGTTTGATTGTCGCAGGTCAATCTCAACAGACCGCGTCTGAAGGTGACGAGGTGACTGTGGTGTTGGACCGCACGCCGTTTTATGCCGAGAGCGGTGGCCAGGTGGGCGATACAGGGTATCTAGTATCCCCTGGGGCGAAGTTAGAGGTCAGAGACACCAGCAAAGCTCAGGGTCATCATTTGCATCATGCCCGTGTTGTCGAGGGGGTGCTTGACCTGGAGACTCAGGTTGTCGCCACGATCGATAACTCATTGCGACTGCGTATTAAGTCGAATCACTCGGCAACGCACCTGATGCACGAGGCGCTGAGGCAAGTTCTCGGTGATCACGTGCAGCAAAAGGGCTCATTGGTCGATGCCGATAAGTTGCGATTTGATTTCTCACATGCAGAGGCCGTTAGTTTGGCTGAACTCTCTGAAGTGGCGCAAATTGTGAACGATCAAGTGCGGGGTAACTCAGAGGTTTTGACGCAAGAGATGGGTATGGACGATGCTGTTGCAGCTGGTGCAACCGCATTGTTTGGTGAGAAGTATGGTGATGAAGTCCGGGTGTTAACCATGGGCTCCGAACGGTTTTCGGTAGAACTTTGCGGTGGCACTCATGTCGAGCGCACGGGAGACATTGGGTTGTTTCGTATTATCAGTGAGAGTGGTGTTGCCGCTGGCGTTCGACGTATCGAGGCAGTCACTGGTTTGGGGGCGCTTGACAGTGTCGCTATGGCGGATCAGGCACTAGCTGAAATCTGTGAGGTAGTTAAAGCATCCCCCAGCAACGCCGCAGGAAAGGTGCTTGGCTTACGGAAAGAGGTGCGGGACCTCGAGAAACAAGTCACGCAACTCAAGCAAAAACTGGCAACTGGTGCAGGCGCCGACCTAACCGCCTCAGCAGTTGATGTTTCTGGGGTTAAAGTGCTTGGAACCATCGTCGAGGGTGCCGACTCCTCGACGCTGCGTCAGACGCTGGATCACTGCAAAAACAAACTCGGCTCGGGCGTCGTACTTTTGGCCGCTGTTGAGGGGGACAAGATCTCGCTTGTGGCCGGCGTGACACCAGACCTTGTTGATCGCGTTAAAGCCGGTGATGTCATGAGGGAGTTTGCTGCGCGTGTGGGCGGCAAGGGCGGTGGGCGACCCGATATGGCTCAAGGCGGTGGTACAGATGTTTCTGCATTAAAACCAGCGCTGAGCGAGTTAGCCTCATGGGTTGCTGATCGGCTTACCTGAGTCGCTCTAAACGCTATTTTGCACGCTTGTTTCGGCTTTTAGTCACGACTTAAACCGTGTTTAATACTCGGCTCTCACGTTTTCCTTAAAGATTATGGCGCTTATCGTACAAAAATATGGCGGAACTTCAGTCGGCTCGGTGGAGCGTATAGAGGCTGTTGCAGATCGAATTGCCAAAAATCACGCCACGGGCGATCAGCTCATCGTGGTGGTGTCAGCCATGTCTGGGGAAACCAATCGATTACTCGGTCTTGCAGGTGACTTAACGCCTAGCCCAAGCCCAAGAGAGCTCGACGTACTCGTCTCCACCGGAGAGCAAGTTTCCATGGCGCTTCTCTCAATGGCGCTGCACGTGCGTGGTATACCTGCGTTGTCCCTTAAGGGCAGTCAGGTTGCGATTCGAACTGACAGTTTCCACAATAAAGCCCGCATTCAAAGCATCGATGATCGTCGACTCAGATCTGAGCTGGCGGCAGGGAAAGTTGTCGTCGTCGCTGGGTTTCAAGGTGTTGATGAAAATGGCGAAACGACAACGCTGGGGCGTGGCGGCTCTGATACCTCTGCGGTTGCACTCGCGGCTGCGATTAAGGCAGACGAATGTCAGATTTATACAGACGTTGACGGCGTCTACACGACAGACCCGAGAGTGGTTGACGGTGCCAAAAGGCTTGAGAGCATTACCTTCGAGGAAATGCTCGAAATGGCCAGCATGGGCTCAAAAGTGCTTCAACTTCGATCGGTCGAGTTTGCGGGAAAGTATTCGGTGCCGCTGAGGGTTTTGAGTAGTTTTAAGGAGGGTCCTGGGACTCTTATCTCAATGGACGAGGACAATGTTATGGAAGCACCAACCATCGCGGGTATCGCATTTAACCGAGACGAAGCGAAGCTAACAGTGATCGGTGTTCCAGATACGCCAGGTGTTGCCTACCAAATTCTTGGACCGATTGGTGAGGCAAATATTGAAGTCGACGTTATTCTCCAGAACGTCGGCGACGAGGGTAAGACTGACTTCACGTTTACGGTTGCACGAAACGATCTGGAAAAGGCGGAAGGAATCCTTGACTCGTATGTTGATGACCTCGGTGCTATGGAGTGGCGCTCAGACAGTAAAATTGCCAAGGTCTCCGTGGTCGGTGTGGGCATGCGCTCACACGCGGGTGTTGCAGCGAATATGTTCAAAGCGCTCGCCGAGGTGGGTGTGAATATTCAGATGATCAGCACCTCCGAGATTAAAATTTCGGTCATTATTGAAGAGAAATTTTTAGAGCTTGCCGTTCGGACGCTGCATTCAGCGTTTGGGCTTGACCAGGAAGAGACTGGAGAAGGCAATAGCTGAGGTGTAGGCTGGTTTTGTATTCAGTAAACAAGGACGTTGACGATGCTTATTCTTACGCGGCGAATTAACGAGTCACTGATCATTGGTGACAACGTGACGGTGACTATTTTAGGGGTCAAGGGGAACCAGGTCCGTATTGGTGTCGATGCCCCAAGGGATGTTGCTGTGCACCGACAAGAGCTTACTGAAAAGCAGGAATCTCCTGTCGACGATGGAACTTTAGATTCTTCTCATGCCGCAGAGTAAAACGCCTTTTTTTGGCGGAAGTCTTTGTGGTAGGCTTCGCGCTTCCGGAGAAGTGGCCGAGTGGCTGAAGGCGCTCCCCTGCTAAGGGAGTATACGTTAATCGCGTATCGAGGGTTCGAATCCCTCCTTCTCCGCCACTATCCGACACTTGCTTATCACAACAAAAAACGTCACCAAGCAAAGTTATTGTTGCTTAACTATAATAAAACGCATAAAAGAATGATGACTGTTAAATGCGATCGACTATTCGTCGGTTTTGGTTTCAGTAGTAGCGATCTTTTAAGCGCTTTTCCTTCCGACGCCTTTCAGCGTTAAGGCGATGTCAGGTGGCTTCTGAAGCGCAGCTTATTCGCGCTATTACTGTCAACACGCCGACGCTCGACGCCCATGTGCGCTCAACACAGAATTAGAGGAAAAAGTGTAATGAAAGTCGTCATTCGCGTTGTGCTTTGGCTCGTTGTCATCCTGGTGATTACTGCCACTGCGACTTATGTTTATTTTTCACCTGAGCGCCAGTCAGATCCGGTGGCGTATGAAGCCACGCAAATAACGCTCGATACGGGAGGAATTGTTGGTTATCAAAACTCGCTTGGCGTGTCGGTGTGGCAAGGAATTCCCTACGCCCAGCCTCCGATTGGCGAGCTTCGCTGGAAAGCACCAAGGCCGGCGGTGCATTGGCAAGGTACGAAAGAGGCCTTAGCCATTGGTCCTGACTGTGCGAGCCAGACCGGTCAGACTGCAATAGACAACAATCACTTCACTGGTGTCGAGGACTGCTTGTACCTCAACGTTTTTGCGCCTAAAGGTGCAAAAAATTTACCTGTTATGTATTGGATTCACGGTGGTGCAAATAATAGTGGTAGTAGCGCGAATCCGGTCTACGACGGTTCTCAATTAGCAGCGCAGTTTGATGTTGTGGTCGTGAGTATCAATTATCGATTGACCCTGTTTGGCTGGCTGTCACATCCGGCGTTGCGCGCCACTGCAGAAATTCCGGACGATGCATCGAGCAATTTTGGTACCCTCGATCAAATACTTGGTCTGCAGTGGGTTCAGAGGAATATTACAAAATTTGGTGGCGACTCCACGAAGGTCACTATTTTTGGCGAGTCCGCAGGCGGCTGGAACGTTATGGCGTTGATGGCCTCGCCGCTGGCAAAGGGTCTATTCCATGGCGCCATTGTACAGAGCGGCGGGCTCGATCTTGAGCCCATTGAGGTGTCCGAAAATTATCGAGACGAAGGGGGGCACCAGCACAGCTCCCGAGAGTTTATTAGCCAGTTGCTTATGGAAGATGGGATGGCCGCGGATGCCGGCAGCGCCAAGATTCTTCAAGATGGGATGACGGAAACGGCCTTAGCCGGTTATTTACGCGGTAAAACCACAGAGGAGGTGCTCCAAGCTTTTCGCAGTGAAACTGGGGGGAAAGTCTATGGGAACCTTGATTTAATCGGCGACGGCGTGACCCTGCCTAAAGCGATAGCATCGGAGGAGCTGTTTTCGAACGCCGATGATTACAACGTGGTTCCAGTGATGATGGGCACCAATCGTGACGAGATGAAGTTGTTTTTAAGTTTCAGCCCAGATCATGTCGACAAATTTTTGGGCATACCCATTGGCATTAAAGACACTGAGCGCTACGCGGCCTTCAGCAAATACAGCAGTGACTTGTGGAAGGTCAGAGCCGTAGATCGCCTAGCCAGCGTGATGCGCGAGGCTCAAGGCGAGTCGGTGTTTGCTTATCAATTTGATGCGGATGATTTGCGCGATTTTGGCTTCTTAGATCTAAAGGAGCTCTTCGGTGCGGCGCATGCTTTTGAGGTGCCTTACGTTTTCGGTAACTTTACGTCGTCGATGAGCAAGGTTATTCACCCCAAATCGGGCCGTGCGGCCAGAGACGCTTTGTCGCGCAGCATGATGTCCTACTGGGCAGCTTTTGCGCACTACGGTAAGCCAGGTAAAGGCTATTATGGCAAGCAGATTGAGTGGCAGGCTTGGGAGAATGGTGTCGACGAAGATCGACTGATGGTGCTTGATACTGAACTCGATAGTGGAATTCGGATGTCATCAGAGCGCTTGTATCTTCAGGATCTCAAGCAGGTATTTTTTGAGGAAAAAAACTTTGCCGATCAGGAGGAGCATTGTCGTGCTTATCAAATGTTGTTTACCGGTGCGGCTTTTGTTCAGGCGGAGTTTGACGCGTTAGGTGGTGTAGGTTGTGCAGAATACGATCTGTGATCGGGGCAGAGTGACCTACAGGTTGAGATAATATAGACGCGGTTAGTGCATTAAATTCAAGATCTGCTCCCGAACATTATCGTGCCCTGTTTTAAGAGCCGAGAGTGATTGTTTTCGCGTGGCTTGATACCCAACAAAGCGGCACTCGAGTGCTGGTATTTTTGGTTGTGTCACTGAATTATTCCGCTCACCGAGGTGACTCTGGCGACATGCTTCGGTCTGAAATACTGAAGGCATGTTTCGGAGGTTTTGGTAACCGAAGCAAGGCGTGTCGATTAATCGGCTTTTTGGTATTGTGGTCCGAATTCCTTTCAGAAGCGATAACCGATGCGACTCCTCAGTGGTGACCTCAGTCCTTACAGTGCAAAAATAAGAATGCAGATTTACGCGATGGATATCGCTGACGATTTTGTATTCGATCTACCCTTGGCAGAATTTGTCACTGGCCGTTTAAAGGATATTTCACCGTTGGGACGCATCCCGATTTTAGAAACGGAACACGGTGCGATTCCTGAGTCGGAGGTCATAGCAGAATACATCGACGAAATGTATCCCGAGCGTTCGATGCTGGGTCAGACACCGATCGAGCGTGCTAACGTTCGCGTCATCTCACGGATAGGGGACACCTATCTGTTAAACAATGTTTTCTTGTGTCTCGGCCAGCTTGCGACCCCCGACCGTAACCAAGGTGTTATCGATTTGCTCATGGGGCAGCTGTTGCGAGGCGCTGTTGCACTGGAAGAGCATCTGCCGTCTCAGGGCTATGCGACTGGGGGAGAGGTGTTAACACGTGCCGACTGCAGTCTTGTTCCTGCACTGTACATGTGTGACCGAACAGTCCCGAGGCTGGGTGTGGCTAACCCTATTGTGGGGCATCCAAAGACGGAAGCTTATTGGGCGCGGATTCAAGAAAACGAACACGCGGCACGCATCATTGCGGAGATGGATCGTGGGTTAAAAGCCCGTCTTGACGGGACCGAACAGCAACGTGTGCAAGAAGCAATGGAGGCCGCCGCCGCGTTAACAAAGCCCTAGGCGCAGTTGTCTGCCAGAGCGGATTAAAGAACGACAATTGGAGTCAGTATGGCCCCCTTAACGCACAGTTATTTCTGCGGCGCGTCGACCACACAGATTATCTATAAGACGATCGGTGGCTACTTTGACGAGATGGTCCAAGACCATCCTGACAACCCTGCCTTGATTGTCCGCCACCAAGGGGTTTCGTGGACTTACAGGGAGCTTCAAGCGCGGGTTGATCAGTTGGCCAGTGGCTTATTGGCCCTGAACGTGAGGCCGGGCGATCGTGTCGGGATTTGGGGGCCGAACAGCAGTGAATGGGTGCTCGTTCAGCTCGCGACGGCAAAAATTGGCGCGGTAATGGTGTGCATTAATCCAGCGTACCGACTCTATGAACTCGAGTACGCCTTGAACAAGGTGTCCTGCTCAGTATTGATTTGTGATGTGCAGTTCAAGACCAGTGACTACCTTGGGATGATCACGACACTGGCACCCGAATTAACACTGAGCAGGCAGGATCATTTGCAGGCCGACAAGCTACCACACTTGCAGCACGTGGTTCGCATGGGCTCGGCGCATACCCCCGGTATGCACAACTTCGATGACGTGTGTCACATGGGCGGTGCTGTCGAGCTTGAGTTACTCCAAGCGCTCCAAAAACAATTGAAGCCTGACGACGCAATTAATATTCAATTTACGAGTGGGACGACCGGCAACCCTAAGGGCGCCACACTGTCTCACTGCAATATCTTGAATAATGGATTTTTGACGGGCTTTGCCATGCAATTGACGCCCAAGGATAAGTTATGTATCCCGGTTCCTCTCTACCATTGCTTTGGTATGGTGATGTCCGTCCTCGCCTGCGTGTCGCATGGCGCCACGATGGTATTTCCCGGGCCATCATTTGATCCTGAAGAGACCTTGAGGACCGTCGAAGAGGAGTCCTGTACGGCGCTTCATGGTGTCCCAACGATGTTCATCAACGAGCTTGATCACCCGAATTTTGCAGACTTTAACTTGTCGAGTCTTCGCACCGGTATTATGGCCGGTGCACCATGCCCCGTCGAAGTGATGAAGCGCGTCATTTCTGAAATGCACATGGAACGCGTTTTGATTGCTTACGGTCAGACGGAACTTAGCCCCATCAACCACATAACGCGATCTGACGATTCCCTCACGCGAAGGACTGAAACCGTAGGTCGTGCAATGCCCTGGGTGGAAATAAAGATCGTGGATCAAGACGGCCGTGTGGTCCCAGTGGGAGAGAAGGGGGAGATTTGTACCCGTGGTTACTCGGTAATGCAGGGCTATTGGGACGATCCTGTAAAAACAGCGGAGACTATTGATCCCTCGGGCTGGCTCCACTCTGGTGACTTAGCGACCATGGACGATTGTGGGTATGTGAAAATTGTCGGGCGCATTAAAGACATGATCATCCGCGGTGGTGAGAATATTTACCCGAGAGAAGTCGAGGAGTTTCTTTATCAACATCCGGCGATATCAGAAGTGCAGGTGTTCGGTATTCCTGATACGAAAATGGGCGAAGAAGTCTGTGCGTGGATTCAGCTCAACGCGGGCCACACTTTGACCGAACAAGACGTCAAGAACTATTGCGCCGATCAGATCACGCACTTCAAGGTGCCGCGTCATATTCGCTTTGTGACGGAGTACCCCATGACGGTTACCGGGAAAATTCAAAAATTTGTCATGTCTGAGCAGATGTTGGCGAGTTTGCAGCTCCAGTAAGACACGCGTTGTATCGCGTGAGGACTCAGAACCCGCGCAGTCAAGTCCTCAACCTGTTTACGTCTCTCGATGCGTGCAGGGAAAGCGTATCCAGCGTACTTTAAAGAGTGAGGAACTCCGTCAGTATTAGATTGGTTTGCTCGGGATCTTCTAGCATGGGCGTGTGTCCCACGTTGGGTAGCCGTTTTATGGTTAGATTTTTTGCGTAGTGCCCGAGGTTATCGATGAATTCGGGAACAAATGTTTGATCGTTTTCGCCCCATATCAGTAAAGCGGGAACCTCCGTGGATGCGTGCCTTGAGGGCCAGTAGTCTGACTCGTCCACGTTACCGCGTTCGGGAATATTGGCCCGATACCAGTTAATAGCCCCGTCTATTGCACCCGCTTGGCCTAATCCGGTTCGAAAAATGGTGTCGTGCTCGGGAGTGTAGTGAGGTCGCCCTCTGAACGGCGCATAGGCCTGCTCCCAAACCTTTTGCCCACTATGCTCGGTCATGGCTTGGAGTGTTGCGCCACTGCGCATTGCCCACATGTAATGCGAACGAGTCTGTTGTTCCGAGTTCGATTCTAGAAGCGCCAGTAGTTGATTTGTTGGTGGTGCATTAATGGCGACGACTTTATGTAGCCGACTGGGAAAGTGTTGCGCAAAGGACCACGAAAGGGCGGCTCCCCAATCATGACCGACTAAGTAAAACGGCTCATCACCCACTAAGTGCTGGGCTAGATCATCAATTTGTAGCACTAAATTTTTGAGCTTATAAAGCGAAATATCCGTGGGTTTTGACGATAAGTTAACGCCCGGACCATCGACAGCCACAACCCGAAAGCGGTCCTTCAATGCCGCCATCTGATGATGGAACGAAAACCAGAAGGAGGGAAAGCCGTGATAGAAAATAATCAGTGGCCCAACACCCGCCTCGACGTAGTGCAGCCGACAGCCTCGTGTGTCTAAGTAGTGGTCTGTGTAACCTTGGGTCATCGCGTGAGTTGGATCATCTGTTGGCTAGTGTTCCTTAGTGCGGTGAGACTCAAAGCCCGCCCGCGCGAAGTCGATAACAGTTTGAATGGCGTCGGCTCGGGGCACGTCATACTCGTGGGAAAACTTCGCTGCAGAGATCGATGCCGACGACGCCATTATGGCGATCATAGCTGCTTTTTTTCGAGTGACACCCAGCTCACCAGAGATCGTATCGATCAACATTTTCTGTCCAAGTCGCTCGTTTTCAGAGCGGATCTCTTCAATTGCAAATGCAATTTCGGGTTCTGCCAAAAGGATGTTGATGACACTTTCCTCAAAGGCCTGATCGTAGTTAACCGCAACATAGATTCTGACAATGTCGTCCAAGGTCACCGCATTGTCTAGCGAGGTGTTTAGTGATTTAAGGGATCGTGTAAATTCTCGTTTTAACAGCTGCTGTAACAGCTCAGTGCGCGAGGTAAAGTAGTGAAAGAGTAACGGTTCACTGACAGACGCTTCTAACGCCAGCTGCTTTAAGGAAAACTGTTGAAGCCCTTGCCGGCGAATATATTGCTTTGCCACATCCAAAATCTGATCGCGTCGCACTTTGGGCGACAAACGAGTCCTCTTGGTCGAAGCCTGTGAGTTTTTTGCGGGCATTTGACGATGTTTACAGGAAAACTACCGAGATCACCATAGCCTAGATTTTTATGCGGCGTCGCAAAGCCGGCTTTGTCGGTCTTTAGAGTTAGGCGTGGAAATGCTGTTGATCAACGTTTGCGTGCTGCTGCACGAACTATTAGGGTGTGTATATAATAACGGCCTTAGGTGTTTGGGTGGTGCCATTACCGCTTGATTGGGGGTGATGGCGGACGCAAGCCTGTGGCGTCAGTTTGACGGTCAGTCGCTGAGCCAATCGCTGCAAAAGCAGGGGTGTGAAATTACTAGAGTAGGGTTTTGATGAGTAAGACTATTTTTATTACGGGCGTTGGAAGTGGTATTGGACGCGCAGCGGCGATGCTCTTTCACGAGCAAGGCTGGTTTATCGGTGGTTGCGATGCAAACCATGCGTCTCTGGAACAGTTAAGTCGCGACCTTAAAGACCGTAACGCCTTCATCTGTCTGGATGTGCGCGATAAATCGGCACTCGAGGTGGCACTGGCAGACGTTTGTGATCAGGGAAATGGCGCCTTAGATATTATGTTTAACAACGCGGGCATCGCCACAGGCGGTTATTTTGAAGAGGTGCCGTATGAAAAAACCGTGGACATGGTGAATATTAATTTAGTCGGCGTACTCAATGGGTGCTATGCGGCGATCCCGTATTTACGAAAGGCGGAAAATTCGCTGTGCATCTCGACTTCGTCATCCGCTGCGATTTATGGCGCAGCCGGCATGGCTGTCTACACGGCGACGAAATACGCAGTGAAAGGTTTCACTCACGCAATGAGTGTAGAGCTTGCGCGGTACGGTGTTCGTGTGGCGGACGTAATGCCGGGCATTATCGATACACCACTTTGGCAAGGCACTCGGTATAAAGAGGGTCGGCCGGCGGGTAACTACGCGAAAATGCCGGAAATGAACTGGGATAGGACTGACAGTGCTCGCACTATTGCGCCTTCGGAAGTGGCCAAGGCGGTATGGGAGGCGTATTTCGGGGATCAGCTTCATTGGTATGTTCCGCCAGAGCTTGAAGAGAGTGACAAGGTAACCGCTGCTGATTACCAGAAACGGCGCGATGAAATTATTCTTGAACGCAAGCGTTAAGCCGCCAGAGGGACAGTGAATGAGTGAACAAAGAGTGAAGCGTACAGCATCAAGCGTCGTTGGGATTAATCACATTGGCCTGTCCGTCAGTGACCTCGATGCGTCCCTCGCCTTTTACACCCAAGGAACGGGAGCGGGTACCGCGCGTTCCAAAAGAAAGATCAATCAAAACGCGGAGCGGGCAGGTGGATTACACAGTACGCCGCGGGCTCGAGAGGTATTAACGTTCCCGAACGGCTACCTCGAAGTGACAGAGTACGAGGGGGCGGGGCGCGACTGTGTGACGCTTCCAGTGAAAGGGCCCGGGATCACCCACGTCTGTTATCAGTCGCCATCGACCGACGACATTTACGGTCGCCTTGTTGAGCAGGGAGCAACGACGGTCAGCCGCGGGTCAGAACCGATTCACTTACTCGGGCAGGGGGTCTATTACGCCTACGCCAGAGACCGTGACGGCATTATGTTTGAGACCGAGCACTTGAATCGCGCGCCGTTCGAGGGGCCCATTTGGTTTTCTCATGTGGCTCTTGTCTCTCCCGATCTCGATCGATTAATTGCATTTTATGGTCTGCTCCTCGATGCAAAACCCGACCGACGAACTAACAGCGCGTCAGGACCAACGTTCGATGCAGTGGCCGACTACGATGATGTGTCCATTCGGGCTGCCTGGTTCGATATTGGCAATATGATTTTAGAGATGTGGGAGTTTACGAACCCTAAAACACCTCAACCTAAGGGCATTACCCCGTTCGATGGCATCGGCTACAACAAAGTCGCTTTCGAAGTGACTGATATCCAGCGAGAGTACGCGCGCTTGAGAGCGGCAGGTGTGACGTTTTTGTCGGAACCCGCCCTGGGCGACGAATGCGTGGAGGTTTACCTCAGAGACCCTGACGGCAATCTCATCAGTTTGATCCAGCCCGCAGCTGAATCGCCACACTCAGTGACTCGTCTCAAACAAAAAATCTGGTAGTAAAAAGGAGTTCTAATATGGCGCCAATTCCAAAAGGCAGCACGGTCGCGGTGACGGGCAGTGCCGGCTTTATCGGTGGGTGGGTTGTAAAAAAGCTTCTCGATAAAGGCTACCGCGTTAGAGCCTGCGTCCGAGATGTTGACGACGAGACTAAGACGTCTTTTCTCAAGGCGATGCCGGGTTATGCAACGCGACGGCTGACACTCCACACGGCTGATCTTGACAGTCCGGGCTGTTTCGACAGTATTTTTCAAGGCTGTCAGGGTGTGGCTCACCTTTCGCACGTTTCCACTTACGACGATGAGGGCTATGTGCGTGGTGTCTGCGATCACATTATTGAGAGTATCAACAAGTCCGGATCGGTGAACCGCGTTGTCGTGACGTCGAGCATCGCGGCTGTGATTTCTGAACAAGATGTCCAAGAACTCGTGAGACGTCCGGTCTTGTTTGAAGGACGATACCCCGACGAGCAGAATCCAAAGCGAACTGCAGCTCGCGGCCAAGGCTATTCTATTGGGAAGATGATCGCCGAGCGGGCGTTTTCAGATGCCGCCGAACAAAGTGGGCGATGGGACGCGATCACCTGCTGCCCGGGAGATAACGTGGGTCCCATTCTGTCGCGGCACCACAAAAATCGTGGGCCTTGGCAGCACCATATAGAGACCATGTTACTCGGCGAGTACGTGCAAAATGTGGTGGGCGCGTATCGAGCTTGGTACACGGTTGATGTTCGTGATGTGGCTGAGGCGCATATTCGAATGTTAGAGCAAGACGGACTTGAAAATGGCCAGCGGTTTATTGCTTGGTCGACCGAGACGCGCGACGTTGAGGACATCTGCGCCAGCATCGATCGACTGCTGCCCGAGTTGGGCTACGCAGGGGCGACGCTGGTCGATCCTCTGCCCGACAGCGTAAAAGCACGAGAGGCTGAGTTTAGAGCCGTATGGAACGGCTGCGAGCTGCGCAATGATCGTATTAAGGACACGTTGGGCATGGACTTCCGCTCGCTTGATGTGTCGATTCGCGATTGCGTCGAGTCATTACTGACCATTGGCTCTGTCACACCCGTGCTCAGACCCGGTTGCTCTTTACAAGCGTAACGCGTGTCGGGTCATTGACTGCTGACTGCTGACTGCGACGCGTGTGCGTCACAACTGAGCCACTCTTGGGGTGGGTGTTTAGCCCTTGCTGGTGTCGCTGAGGCGTCGTTTTTCCAGCGCGCTGATTATTTCGCGGTGCCGAGATGCCGTCAGGTCGTAACGGGCATAGGCAAACACCGCAAGAGTCGCCGATAAAGCCATAATGGGTCCCGCAACAATCCCCATTCGTGTCAGGGTGGGTTCGTCGAGCTCACCCGGAATAGCCTCGAAAGGCAGTACGACGTAGACGTCTAGGGCGATACCGGCAAATAAATGCCCAACCGAATACGAGGCCTTCGCAAAGAAAGCCCGTGCCGAAAAGTAGAGCCCTTCTTGGCGAAGTCCCGTCAGCAGCTCATTTTCATCAATCAAATCGCCGATCATTCCGACAGCGGCAACACTCCCTAAGCCGATGGTGAACGCGAAAGCACCGGCGTTCGCAATAAGCATCGGCAATAAATCGGGATCGTTATTTGCCGGGATCCAGCCGAGGAGCCTTAAATCAATGACCAGTTGCGCAAAGATCATCATCAAAATCAGTGCAGCGACGATCACGGGTTTGCGGTCAAATCGCTTCTGAAGCATTGGCGACACAACAGCGCCCAAGATGATCATGGGTGCTGCTACTAGCCCAAACCAGCGTATTTCTTGGGGCTCCAGCTCCCAGAAGTAGGTATTAATGAATACATTAAACGTGTCATAAACGCCGCTGGTGATCATGAAAAAGAAGTATCCAATCATGAGTACAACGTAGTTTGGATTCTTAAAGGTGGAGAGAATCTCTTTGAAGAGCAGCACTATCGTGAGGCGTTCAGTGGGCTCAGGTGCTTCGGTTAGATGTTGAACATGTTTGTAGGTAGCAGCTGCGCAGCCCCAGATCGCGATAATAATGGTTGCACAAGCGAAGATCACAACGGGTCCATACGCCGCGGGATCAAGGTGTCCAGGGACGAGTTGTCCGTCGGTCTCCCGGACACGCTCACCCGCAAAAAAATACCCCCAGGTCACGAACGCGACCATTGCGCCCGAGACAGCACCAATAACGGTATTTGCACTGAACAACTGAGATCGCTCGTACTGATTTGTTGAAAGCTCTCCGCCAAGCGCCAAATGGGGCACATGGTAGAGTGTTAGAAACGCACGACTGAGTATCGTGGTGACTGCCAACCAAGCGAAGAGTCCCCATTGGTGACTTAGCTCTACCAGTTCTCTCGGCGGATTAAAGATGAGGTAAACCATGACGGCAAGCGGGACAGGCGCAACAAACAAAAACGGGTGTCGCCGTCCATAACGACCGCGCCAGCGATCTGAGAGAACCCCCACCAGAGGATCCGTAAGTGCATCACCAATCAACGCCAGCATGATCGCGACACCGATCAGGGTATTGGATAAGCCAACGACCTGGTTATAGAAAATCGTAATGAAGGTATTAAAGAGACCGAGATACACCGCTTCTGCCATGGCGCCCGCGCCGAAGGCGAACTTTGTACCAAAGCTCAGACGAGTTGAGCCGACGTGCGCGTTGTCAATCACAGCTAGCGAATCCTTTTACTCAATGGGGTCTTCCGCATTGGCGGAGAAAACATATTGACTCTTTATTATAGTTTGGCTTTAATAATAATTGTAGTCAGGCTTTAATAGTGTTGCACGAACTTGGGGCCATGTCTTTCTGAATCGTTCAGCGACAGTGGACACATCAGAGTTTGGGCGCGAATACAGAGAATACGAGGCCAGCCGTTTTTAAGACGTGATTGAAGAGGGTGAGCTAATGTCTCGTGGGCGCCGTTTGAGTGAGTGTTAGAGACACAGTAAATAAGATGAGGAGGAAGGTATGTCACATCGCCAAGGGCGTGTTATTCATGACGCCGATAGCCATATTATCGAGGGTCGCGGTTGGTTAGAGAGCTACGCGACTGAGTATGTCAAAACTAATTTAGAAACAGGTGCTTTCGATCTTAATATGAAGGCCTTAGACCCCTTGATCGCAGCGGCCGATAAGCGTCTTGCGGGCGATGATCCGGCGCTTACCGAGGCACTGAAGTCCAACATTTTTGCTCACCCCGGCAAGCGTAATATGTGGAGTGCGTTCGGTGCGGTTGAGAAGGCTGAACGCGGTGCTGCCTTGGATATTATGGGTGTGAGCTCACAGCTTATTTTTCCGTCAGTGGGTGCCGCTCGTTTTGCGCGATCTAAGGATTTAGAGGTGGTGTACGGTGGTTGCGATGCACTCAACCGAGGTATGGCAGACTTCTGTGCGGATGATCCGCGACTCATGTCAGTGGGCTATTTATCATTGCGTGACCCCGAGCGCGCGCTCACCTCACTCAAATTAGCGTTGGATTTGGGGGTTAATGCAATCTGGATTGGAAGCGATGCGGTAGACGGTCGCGCTCCGTCGCACATTGTCTATGACCCGCTTTGGGCGATGATGCAAGAGGCGGGTGTGCCAGTCACGTTGCATATTGGTAGCGGTCAAAATATGCCTTCGGTTTATATGAACACGGGTGTTGAACGTGTGCTTGAGGGCAATATTGGCAACATCGAGACCACAAAACCCAAAGACCTTCCAGTGATTCACCACAGTATTGAGCGCTGGATTACCTGCATGATCTATGACGGTGTTTTAGAGCGTTTCCCTAATCTGAAAATCGGCATCATCGAGTTGGGTGCCAACTGGGTCCCTGCGACGTTGATGAACTTGGATATGGGTGTTTCGCTGCTCGGTAAATTTGATCAAGGACTGAAAAAGTTATCTATGAAACCCTCGGAGTATTTTCAGCGGCAAATTCGTGTGGCGCCGATGCATACAGAAAACACTGGATGGATTCTTCGAAATGTGGGTAAGGATATTTTGATGTTCAATACCGACTACCCTCACCCTGAGGGTGGCAGTGATCCTTATGGCGATTTTGAGCGCAGCCTCGACGCGGTTAATCCCACTCTCGAGGAACTCGATCGTTTCTATCGATGGAATTTTGAGGACTACCTCGGTCTTAGGGCTTAAGTCGTGAGTCGATGGGGTGAGGACGTTGTTTATGGCGACAGGGATGCCCGATGAGTGAGTCGCGAGGAAAGATGTACTCGCCCGCCGCAGAGCTCTATTTATGGGGGTTTCCCACCGTATCAGTGCACCGAACTCGACTCATGCTGTCGTCTCACCATGACACCGGTACCTTACGCCACGTTGAGTCTTTGGCGACACCGAGCGATAAAGCCATCGTCGCTATTAACAACGACACCTTGTATTCGTCGGGGTGGTACGACTTATCGCATGGCGATGTCATGATCGATGCCCCGCCAATGGATAAGCCCAATCGGTATTGGAATCTCATGGTGGTCGATTCGTATACCCATGTTGCCTATGTGTCACGTCGGCACCATGGCGTGTCAGGGGTATCTGCTCGGGTAACCTTCGACCCAAGAGCCGAACCACTCGACGATGGTGAAACCACCATTCGGCTGGGTACACGGACTGCCTGGATCATTATTAGAGTCCTGGTCGAGTCGCCAGATGATCTCGC
Source organism: Luminiphilus sp. (assembly GCA_965656285.1). GTDB lineage: Bacteria > Pseudomonadota > Gammaproteobacteria > Pseudomonadales > Halieaceae > Luminiphilus. The sequence goes on from CBFHJX010000012.1 coordinate 19,074, forward strand.
TCAAGCGAGAGTGCTGCAGCGACAATTTCGTGTGCGACCTGCCCCTGACCACCCACATATGAGGATGGAGTCAGTGGGCCGCGCCGCAAAAATTGCCGAGACTGGCGCGCCGTTTTTCACGGAACTTAGTGGTTACGTTGCGCACTCGCCACCGGCGCCGTGGCACCCTGCATTGTCACCCGCCGCTAAAGCAATATTGGATGACCCGTCGTGTTTGACGGACGCCGAGTTAGAGGCAGGTATTGAAGAAGCAGAGGTGTTGATAAAGTCGGTAAAAACCACTGACACGGTCTTTAAAAATGGTTGGAGCACAGGCAGAGCAGCGGGCGGCCCGGGTGACGATATTTTGAAGCGCGCGGTAGGCGCAAAATTTGGCCTTGGGGGCCATTATGCTGTCGAAAATAGATCATATATGGCGTTGTCGGATTCCCAGCGAGGCGCATTGAGTGGCAAGCACGAGCTTTGCATGAAGTTTGATGCCGAAAAATTACCGCCATGCGATGCTTTCTGGTCACTGACAGCCTACGGCATGGATCTCTACCTAGTTGAAAATGAGATTAATCGTTACTCCGTTGGTGATCGAACACCCGGCTTACACTATGACGATGATGGTGGTTTGACGGTCATTTTATCGGCGCAACGGCCTCAACGGGCCGGAAATTGGCTACCGGTACCCGATGGCCCCTACATGCTTGGGATGCGGGTTTATGAGGGGCACTCGTCGGTGCTCGATTGTGATTGGTTTCCGCCCGCGCTGACGCGTTAAGCGCGCTATTAAGGTTTAAGCTCCGTAATTGGATCGAATGCGACTCAGATAATAAAGGCGCCGCTATGAAGCCAAAGATAGATAACGAAATTCCAACGGTCGATTGGCTCGACCTTAAAGCTAACCGCGACAAGTTCATGAAAGACCTGCGGCACGCGCTTTTGGACTGTGGATTTTTGGTGCTCAAAAATGCACCAGGGCTGGACGACGCTTTTCAACAGAGGGCGTTTCGAGAGGTTCGTCAGTTTTTTGATGCGCCGATGGATATTAAGAAAACCGCACACATATCAAACACACCGTATTTTCGAGGCTATACGCTGCCAACGCCGGCCGATCGCGGTCACGGGCAAGTCATTGAGAATTTCCAGTACGGTTTTGAGCAAGAGCCGATCTGTGCGCACGATGACGTTTCCCAGCCGATTCATAAACGTTTGTTTGTCGGGCCTAATACTTGGCCTGAGCACGACTCGATACCAGGCTTTCGACCACTCATTAACGACCTGAATCAGGTTTATCACCAGCTCACGCATCAACTGGGCGCTCTGATTGTTGAGTCTCTGGGTGAGGATCCAGCTGAGTTTCGGCATTATTTCGATCTTGAAGAGCCCTACCTTGCGGCGAGCCTCAATCATAACTATAGCCTTGAGGTCTTCTCTGATGAGGCAAAAAAAGAGGTTCGCGACTCGTATGCGCGATTCGATGCAGATAACGTGGGTGCGCACATTGACGGCCCTCCTTTCATCGCGCTCCTGATTAACGATCGTCCGGGCCTGCAGGTGGTGGCGGGAGAGGGTGATTGGGTGAATGCACCCGTTACCTGTCGAACATCTGCGGGAGAGTACGATGTACCTGTCATTGAGGGGTCGGTCATCGTGAACACCGGTGGCACGCTGATGCACCTCAGTGAGGGGCGCTACTCTGCGACATTACACCGAGTCAATACCTTGTTGATTCCAGAGGGTGAAACACGTGTCTCCATGCCTTATTTTTTGCTGCCCAAAATGGAGGGTGATTTAGTGCCTTTTGGGAGATCAGCGGCTGATAAAACCGGTGCCGCTGGTTACGAGGCGGGACGCGACCGAGGCGCAAACGCGTGCGTGAATCGAATGGGGACGTTTCCACAAGTGACCCGTCGCTGGTGGGTGGACGAGTTCGAGGCGCTACAGGAGCAGCAGCGTTTGGAGGTCGAGGCGGAGACACAGGCTGCTTTTGAGCTTGCGGCTCAGCGAGGTAAACGCTACCAAACGCGGACTATGAATGAGTGATCGGGTATTTGAGGCAATATTACTGAACGGGCTCTGTTTTAGATTTCTGGGTCCAGGCGAGCATTGCATGCGCAAGTGCATCAAATAAGGGCGCAGCCCACTGCTCACCGTGTTCGATACTGCCGGCTCTAGCCACTATGTCGACGGCTCGTGCGACTTCGATAATGGCGACCTCCGCTCCATATTCCGCGGCACGCTCAATCAGCGGGTGCCATGCAGCGGATGAGCCTTCTTCATCCGAAAGGCCGCCTCTGACGCGCGCACCAATATTGTTGAGCTTCACGGATGCGTAAAAGTCGCTCATGGACGTTTGCAACACTCGTTCCCAGGCTTCATTTCGCTTATGGATGCCAGTCACGAGCATTTGAGCGCCAGGTACTGGATTTTGCGCGTTGGGTGTGTCTGCATCAGCCGTAAGCAAGATCGTTTGAACCTTATCGTTGCCCTTGTGAACACCAGCTATAAAGTGCTCTAACGCTTGGAAGCCCGCCAAGTCCTCTCCGTAGTGGGTAATAGTAGGCGTTAAAACAAAAAATCCCAGAGCCTCTAGACGAATTGCCATCGCACGTTGGGTAATGGTATTCCAGTCTTTGCCAATGTGTTTACCTTCAACCTGCGCTCCCGGTTGCATCGCAGTCGGTCCGGTGTATTGCATGGGCAAAACGGCAATGGGTTTGTTGGTATCAATAACAATTGCGGCCACGTCGGCGTGTGTCCAGCGTTCGCCAGTGTAGTTAAATTGAACGCGATACAGGCCGTCTCCTTCGTCAAAGGCATAGGGGCGATCAGCCGCATTAATCTGACTTTGCTGTACGCCCGCCATACTGACTTCGGGCCACGCTATAAAAAGGAGGGGCAACAGTAACCCGAGTAATGCCCTCATGCCGGTGGGCTTAGCCGATAAACCTTCCGAGCTACGCCCGAAAACATGAGGTCTTTTTCTGTTTCAGAAAAATCCGCTGCGATTTTTTTAAGCCCATTCCACAGCACTCGGTAGCCTATCGACAGTCGATCGACCGGAAAATTACTTTCAAACATGCAGCGCTCGGGTCCGAAGCACGCAATTGCATGATCGTAGTAAGGTTTTTGTGCATCAATAAACTCATCGGAGGAGGGCGGCACGTCGCGACCGTACCATCCAAAACCATTATCGGGCATGGCCAGTCCACCGAGTTTTGCAAATACGTTTGTGCATTCGGCGACGCGGGCGATGTCCTCCTTCCATTGCTCGAAGATGGTGTCCTTGTTTTGGGCAAAGTCACCGACACCCAAAGGTGTCCCAAAATGATCGAGAATCATTGTTGTTTCTGGAACGGCCTTGGCAAGCTTGAAAAAGTCAGCGATTTGAAAATGATAGAGCCACGTATCGTACGTTAAGTCACGCTCTCCTAGCGCTCTGACACCTTGTCTGAAGGCCTTGTTACGCATGAGTCCTGGATCAGCGCCTCCTGGAATGACTAGTCCTTGAATATCGCCCGCAGAGGCACCTGCGTGTCGAATACCCTTGAACAAATGGCCGGCGGTCTGTTCGTGAGCATCGAGCACGTCGCTCAAACGACTGTCCTCTAGGTTCGCGTGGGCAACAATTCCGGCAATCTGAGTTTGGGCCCGCCTTTTGATTGCGTTATCGGCGGCCGCTCGAATGAACGCGGTCTCGCCAACGCAGCGAAGGTGCTCCGGCCCCTCCTGCCAATAGGCGGCACCGCACTCCATGAACACGGTTTGGGTCACTCTGTGACCGTCGCTGGTATCGCCCAGAAGTTCATTCAGGTTGTAGCCCATTGAGGGCTCAGGCCAAAGATGATGATGCGGGTCGACAATCTCACGATCTGGATCGACCACCGACTCCTGAACTTGTTGTAGCCAAGGGGTATTGTTAAACATGCAGCCTCCTTTTTGCAGACGCCTACTTTAGCATTGGAGTCGATGGCTTTAGTGAGCGATCTTTTAGTCGTCTTTCGCGAATTATTTCTTCAGCCACCAGAAATAGGCACACTCTTTGCAACAGCGGGTTCATGGTCATACGAATACTTAGGGATCCGAAGTGAGCAATGAGACGTC
>CBFHJX010000012.1:23175-32483 GCA_965656285.1 Luminiphilus sp.
AGGCTCAGCGGTTAAACGGCATTTTTAGACGGAATGTAGAACACTACTTTACCGCCTATGCACAGCGCTTAGCTAAAATGGCAGCCGCGAGTCCTCGTCCGATTATTGTCGGAATTAACGGATCTCAGGGGTCCGGGAAGTCGACGCTAAGCTTGTATCTAAGCCAAATGATGCCTCGGCTTCTCGACGTTGATTGTCACATCATTTCAATTGATGACTTTTACTTAACTCGAGCGAGGCGCGTCAAACTGGCGTCCGCTGTGCATCCGCTATTGGCGGTTCGCGGTGTGCCGGGGACTCATGAACACCGGCGATTGGCGGAGGTTTTAGCGGCGGTCAGTGATCCCGGTTCGAACGAAGTGATTGTTCCAGTCTTCGATAAGCTTAAAGATGACCGCACCAAAAAAGTGCGAAAAATCCAGATCAGTGCGAAGCCTACCGTAGTGCTGTTTGAGGGATGGTGCGTCGGTATCCCCGCACAAAGCGCGTTATCGCTCGCGGTTCCCGCGGGCCGCTTTGAATTTGTTAACGACAATTCGGGTGCGTGGCGGACCTACGTTAATGAGCAATTAAGTGGACCTTACGCATCTATTTTTTCCACATTGGATCGATTAAGCATGCTCAGACCGCCGAGTTTTGAGTCGGCCTTCGACTGGCGTGTCGATCAGGAGAATCGTTTAGTGTCGAGCCGCCAGATGCAGTCTGCGGTGGAGCCGTCCAAGGGGATGTCCGTCAGAGAGGTTCGAGAATTTGTTGAGAATTTTCGGCGCCTCACTTGCCACGCGATGGCGGTTTTACCTGAAGTCGCCGACGAGACGTGGGACTTACAAGCAGACCGATTGATTTTGGGTGAGCGTACGCGTCGTGAATGAGTCTCCCACGATCTACACGGATCTTGACGGTACGCTTCTTGATCACGAGACGTACAGTGCCGAAGCGGCGCGCAAGGTGCTTCATTCACTGACTGATCAGGGGATTCCCATTGTTCCGGCGACCAGTAAAACGTATAGCGAAGTCTCTCATTTTCGGGGTCAAATGGGGCTTAAGCACGCGTTTATAGTCGAAAACGGCGCGGCAATTTACGTCCCGGTGGACCTTGATATCCGCTGCCCTATGGGCAGCAAATTGTTTGAGGGATGTTGGGTTAGAGAGTTCGGTGTGAAGCGGCAAGCTTTGTGCGACGTCCTCGAGGCGCTCGACATGAGCCGCCGCTTTGAGTTCAAGTCACTGACCGATATGCGCACTTCAGAAGTGATGGCGATTACGGGTTTGAGTCGGGATTCGGCAGCGCGAGCACAAAATCGACTCTATTCCGAAACGCTTGATTGGAGAGACTCGCAAGACGCACTTGTTGAGTTCAAGCAGGTACTCACAGAAATAGGATTTTCGGTATCGGAGGGCGGCCGCTTTGTTCATTTGATGGGGCCAAACAACAAGGGTATCGCGGCGCAGTGGTTTCAGGGTGTATTGAAACGAGAAGCATCACCGGATGCGGTCATGATCGCTGCGGGAGACGCACCTAACGATCGTGAACTGCTTGAGAATGCGGACTATGCGCTACTGATGCGAAACATGAAGGGAACACCGTTAAAACTTCAGCGGAGCGGTCCGACCTGGTTGTCCGACAGCGCAGGTCCCGAGGCCTGGGTGAAGGGCATAAACGAAATATTGACGACTATGGGGTGGAATATCTAATGGCTGACTTTTATCAAAGTCCTTATATCTCAACGCTTCACAATCTGCGTAATTGCGCGGTTGAAGAGCTTGAAGCACAACTGGTTAATTTTTCTGCGTCGCGACCGCTAGGGCTGATTTTGCCTTCGCTGTATTCCGAGCTACAGACCCCAGCAATGCCTAATATTCGATCGGAATTGATGAAAGTGCCTTATCTGTCTCAGATTGTTGTGGGCTTAGACCGTGCCAATGAGGATGAATATCAGTCAGCTCTCAAGTTCTTTGCTGAGCTTCCTCAGCAGCATAGGGTACTTTGGCAGGATGGGCCTCGGTTAAGGGCGATTCATGCGGAACTCGAAGCCCGAGGTCTCGCGCCACAGGAGCCAGGCAAGGGTCGTAACGTTTGGTACTGTATGGGGTACGTTCTGGCCACGTCGCGTAGCGATGCGGTTGCTATCCATGATTGCGATATTCTGACTTACGATCGTAGTCTGTTAGCGCGCCTAATCTACCCAGTCGCGAATCCCCTTTTTAGTTTTGAATTTTGTAAGGGCTACTACGCGCGTGTTGCAGGTAATAAATTAAACGGGCGCGCTTGCCGGTTATTGGTTGGACCTTTGATTCACGCAACAAAGCGTGTTTTAGGTGAAAATGACTTTCTGAATTACCTCGATAGTTTTCGCTACCTACTCGCTGGAGAATTCGCATTTCGGCGTGAATTACTCAGTGACATGCGGGTCCCCAGTGATTGGGGGCTTGAGATGGGTGTGGCGTCGGAAATGTACCGAAATAACAGTGCGAACCGAATCTGTCAGGTGGAGCTCACCGACTTCTACGATCACAAACACCAAGACCTCTCGATCAATGATGCGCAGCGAGGTCTATCGCGCATGTCTTTAGACATTACTAAGTCGCTGATCCGCAAACTCGCGATTCAAGGCACCGTGTTTAATCAGGAGACGTTTCGCACGCTCAAGGCGACCTATTATCGCGTTGCACTCGATTACGTAGAAAGTTATCGACGTGATGCACTGATGAATGGGTTGGACTTTGATACCCACACTGAAGAGCAAGCGGTTGAGCTCTTTGCGACCAATATTTTAGAGGCCGGCAAGCAATTTCTTGAGCGTCCGTTGGACGCACCGTTTATGCCAACTTGGTCGCGTGTGGTGAGCGCAATACCCGATATCTATGAGCGGCTTATTCAAGCTGTTGAGGAGGATCACAACGAATTTTCTGCACGGGGGCGCTAGTGAGTCATTATGAGTAGTCACCATGCACGAGTGAGCTACCTCACCTGTCGATTGTACGAGGGGCGAGCGGATGCACCTGATTTAGTGGCGCTTGCAGAAAAACTCGTGTCCGCTATTTCAGATACGCCGGCAGGCAATAAAGCCCCGAGCACGTCGCCGTTACCCGAGCTTTGGTCTCAGGCTGATGTTGCTCTGATTACTTATGGTGACTCGATTGTTAAAGAAGATGAGAAGCCACTTAAAGTGCTCAATGACTTCTGCCGAGAGTGGTTGGGAAGCGCGGTCACCTGGGTACACATCCTCCCGTTCTTTCCTTGGACGTCAGACGATGGCTTTTCAATTCTCGATTACTCAACGGTGAACCAAGCCCTGGGGAGTTGGAGTGATGTCACGTCTATCGCGACACACTACAAATTAATGGCCGATTTGGTCTTGAATCATTGCTCGATTCGATCGGCTTGGTTTGAAAATTTCAAACAAGGCGTTAGCCCTGGCGCCGGATACTTTTTTACTGCGGAGGCGCATTTTGATACATCGCGGGTCGTGCGTCCGCGGACGAGCGAGTTGGTCTTGCCAGTGTTGACCTCTCAGGGGAGTCAGGATGTTTGGTGCACCTTTAGTCATGATCAGGTCGATTTTGACTTTTCTAACCCCGAGGTCTTGCTCGAATTTGTCAAAATTATTCGACTCTACCTCGACCGTGGTGTGCGTATTTTCAGACTCGACGCGGTGGCATTTACCTGGAAGCGCTCCGGAACGACGTGTATTAATTTGCCAGAGGCCCATGACCTGGTTCGCTTATTGCGCGCGCTCCTAGAATACGCGCAGCCCGATGCCGTAGTGATTACTGAGACCAACGTCCCCAATATTGAGAATCTTGCTTATTTTGGTCAGCGAGACGAAGCGCACTGTATTTATAACTTCGCCTTGCCCCCGCTGCTGATTCACACATTAATCGAAGCGGACTGCTCAAGGCTGACGCGCTGGCTAATGAGTATGCCTCCCGCGGTATTGGGGACTACCTACTTCAACTTTTTGGCATCACATGACGGTGTGGGTCTCAGACCCGTCGAAGGATTGCTCAGTGCCGGAGAATTAGATTCGATGGTGGACTGCCTTCAGTTAAACGGGGCACTTCTCTCATGGCGAGAGACCGCCGACGGCGATCGCAGCATCTACGAAGTGAACGTGTCACTTTACGATGCATTTAAGTTTCAAAGTGCCGATGTCGAGACAACGCTTTCGCGCATAATTTTGGCACACGCCATTGTACTGGGGCTCGAAGGGATACCGGCACTTTATATCCACAGTTTTTTGGGTACTCAAAATGACATCGAGCGAGTCCAGAATACCGGGCACAACCGAGCAATCAATCGACATCAGTGGGACATGGACGAGCTAACACAGCACCTAACGGATCCGGAGAGCCATCATGCGTTGTGTTTGTCGGGACTGAAGGCTTTGATTCAAATAAGACAGCGTCAGCCGGCCTTTCATCCGAATGCGACGCAGTACACGCTCAACTGTGGGCAGTCGATATTCGGATTTTGGCGTCAAAGCTATGATCGTGTGCAGAGTGTTTTTTGCTTATACAACGTGACGGACGAGGCGACCTCAATGTCGACTGCGTCGCTCAATCTGGTCGGGAACGACACGTGGGAAGACTTGATCACTGGTTTGGCTCTCGAGAGCGCAGTGGACGGCGAGATCGTGATGATGCCGTATCAAGCTATTTGGCTGACTAATTGTCCGGTATGACCCAAGATGTCGTCCGAGATTCAATCATAGCCACTTAATCTCCCCTTGGGCTCTGGTCCTCGGCTGGGTGTGTGTGTGATCATTTGGCTATGTTGGCGTTCGGTTTTTTAATTGTTGCAGTGGTCTACTCTGCCGTGGGCTTTGGCGGCGGCTCGACGTACATTGCGCTGCTTGCACTGAGTGGTCAGCCCGCTGAGGTGATCCCGCTGATTGCGTTGCCTTGCAATATTTTAGTTGTAACCATTGGGAGCTACTTTGCGGTTCACCGAAGACATTTCGACTGGCATTTGTCCATCCCATTTTTTATCACCTCAATACCCATGGCCTTTTTGGGGGGGCTTATTCAATTAGAGGCAACACTGTATTTTATGCTTCTGGGTTTAAGTCTTGTGATCGCGGGAATGAGTCTGTTGTTTAGGACGGCCCCAACTGATGTTAGCGCGGTACCTGGCTCTCGAGGTTTAGCGGCCGTTATTGGCGCAGGGCTTGGTTTTTTGTCAGGTATGGTCGGTATTGGCGGAGGTATTTTTCTCGCTCCGGTTCTTCATCATTTGCGCTGGGCATCGAGCAAAACGATTGCCGCACTGTGTAGTTTCTTTATTTTAATTAATTCGTTGAGTGGTTTGGCTGGACAGGTATTGAAAACAGGCTCCGAGGCGGCGATCTTAGCGAGTGCTTACGGAGCGCCGTTACTGCTGGCAGTTGCGGTTGGCGGTATCTTAGGCGGTCGATTTGTGATCGAGGGTGTCGCGAATCAACGCATCGCCGAGTTGACAGGATTACTTGTGCTCATCGTTGGTCTACGTATTTTGTGGGTTTAGCTGCAGGTGTTTGCGGTGTTATTGCCTGCGCTGACGGTGCGATCCGTAATCCACGGCTGTGCCCGCGACTGCTGATCAATCATGATTTAGGGCTGGCTTCATAACAAGGGTCCAGATCATAACCAGAGCATAGAAGGAGGTGAGGTGTGAAGGCTGAACGAATGCCTAAGTCACAGCAAAACGTTTTTGGGGAGCCTATAGAGCTCTGCTGTGATGACCCGGTGACGGGTTTTTATCGTGACGGACACTGTAATACGGGCCCGAACGACCTGGGCACACACACAGTGTGTGCTTTGATGACATCGACGTTTCTTGAGTACTCCGCGTCGGCGGGGAATGACCTGAGTACACCGCGCCCCGAGCATGGTTTCCCCGGACTTGTCGAGGGGAATCGATGGTGTTTGTGTGCGCTGCGATGGGAACAGGCGCATCGAGCTGGAAAGGCGCCCAAACTGTACCTAAGGGCAACTAACATCGTGACCTTGAGGGCCATCCCGCTTGGCGTGCTTAAGCCCTATGCCTTAGACCTCGTGTGAGGGATGTGCGTAGTTGCTTTGGAGGATGGCCTTACAAGCGACCCAACTGGTAGCCTCCTCCCCACTAATCGGGTTGTTTTTCTGACAATACTAGGCCTACGCGAGCGTGTGGTGCCTCGTGAAAACTGGGGGCTAAATGAAGGTTTCAAGAGTTTCAGGTGCATTGGGCGGGTTGGTGTCTCAGCTCAATGTGGGTGCGGCTTTAGCGGACGGCAGTATCAGTGTCATTCGCGAGCTGCTAAACGAGCACGAAGTGTTGTTCTTCAGAGATCAGTTATTGTCGCCGGCTGAACAGCGCGATTTGGCGAGACTTTTTGGACCACTTCAGACACACCCAGCTTACGGCACGGTCAACAATATTCCCGAAGTGATGTTGTTGGAGAGCACTCCGGAAAATCCCTCCAAAATTGAGGTTTGGCACTCCGATATGACGTTCCGTCAGCACCCGCCTTCTGTGACTGTGCTCCGCGGCATTACCATTCCTGAAGTGGGAGGCGACACGCTTTTTGCCAGCATGACCTCGGCGTATGACTCGCTGTCTGAGGGTATGAAGCGCTACCTTGAGCCGTTAGTCGCGGTTCACGATTTCTCGCGCGGTTTCAAGGAGAGTCTTGCCGAGCCAGGTGGTCGCGAGCGACTGGAAACCGCGCTTGCAGAGAATCCGCCCGTCAGGCACCGCGTCATCCAAACGCACCCGGAAACCGGCAAAAAAGTTATTTTCGTTAATGCGCTCTTTACCACCCATATCGAGGGGGTGTCGCCACTGGAGTCCTCTGAAGTCCTGGACTTTTTATATCAGCATTGTGTTCTGCCAGAGCACACCTGCCGCTTTAACTGGGAGGAGAACAGCCTCGTATTATGGGATAACCGCAGCACGCAACATAAGCCAGTTAACGACTTTTTGCCCGCACGGCGTGCATTGCACCGCGCTGTGAGTGAGGGCGACCAGCCTTACTGATTACGTGGCGTCTTGCAGGTAGCCTTCAACCTCGCGTTTCACCATAGGTGCAAAAAGGTAAAGTGCAATGAGATTGGGTACTGCGATAAGAAAGATCATCGCATCTGAGAAGTCGAGTACGGCGCGCAATTCGAGCACGCAGCCCAGCGCAAAGAACGTAAGAAAAGTTGCTTGGAAGGCAATGGTGCGCCACTTGCCGATGCCCACTAAGTAATTCCATGCAGTGAGCCCGTAATACGACCATGCTAATGCAGTTGAGAAGGCGAACAGTACGGCTGCGCAGGCAATAAGGTAGGGAGCCCAGGGTAAGTGATAGGCAAAGGCGGCTGACGTCAGCTCGATACCTGCAAGTTCACCACCCATCAGTCCGTTTGGAACAGCGGTTGTTAGGATGACCAGCGAGCTCAATGTCAGTACCACCACAGTGTCGATAAAGGGTTCGAGTAATCCAACGAGCCCTTCGGATGCCGGCTCTCTCGTTTTCACCGCAGAGTGTGCGATTGAGGCAGAGCCTAAACCGGCCTCATTGGAAAATAGTGCGCGTTGGAAACCTATGATCAGCGCGCCCAGTGCGCCACCCGCCATGGCGTCGCTACCAAAAGCACCCGACACAGCACTCGCGATGGCAGCGGGGATGTTCTCCCAGCTCATACTGACGATGACCAGGCAGCCTAAAATATAGATGCCGGCCATGAAGGGGACGATGACCGCCGCGGCGCGTGCAATCGATGTGATGCCCCCAATAATGACTATGCCCACAACGGCGGCCAGCACAATACCGAAGGCTAAGGAGTAATCGACGAGGAAACTGGTCTCACCACCGGTGATTACCAGCATTTGTTGGTACGCTTGATTTGACTGAAACATGTTGCCCACGCCGAAGCAGCCCACCACGAGTGCGAGTGCGTAGAGTATTCCGAGGCTTCGTCCGACTTTTGGCCAATGGCGCTCTGTGAAATAGGCGTCGAGATAGTACATTGGACCACCCGAAACGGTGCCGTCTGGGTGAACGCGCCGGTATTTGACACCCAAGGTGCACTCGATCAGTTTGGTGGACATGGATAAAAAGCCCGCGACGAATAGCCAAAACGCTGCGCCTGCGCCGCCGAGACTGATGGCGACCGCAACACCGCCAATGTTACCCACGCCCACGGTCCCTGATATAGCGGTTGCAAGCGCTCGAAAGTGACTGATTTCACCCTCGGCAGACGGGTCTTTAAAGTCCCCTCTGACGTGCCGAAACGCCAGCCACAACCCTCTAATATTGATAAATCGAAGGTAAAAAGTAAAAAACAAGGCACCGACGGCGAGCCACATCACCACGAGAGGTACGTCTTGCCCAAATAGAGGGATGGCAAAAAAAACGAAATTGGATAAAGCGCTCGCCAGGGGCGACATGAATGCATCAATTGACGCGGCTAGCGTATCCATTATTTTTTCTTCCTGTGCGTAATTAAAAAACCCGTAAAGGCCATGCTTAAGACTTGTGCCGCAGCTCTCGTGCTGCGCCTATTGCAATGCCCACGGCGATCCAGACGGCTTCTTGAGTGAATACGTAAAGCACTGTACCGAAGGTGAGTCCCATCCCGATAAAAAACCCTTGCGGGGGGCTAAATTTGTCCTTACTCATATTTCACCCTACATTGCGTCCAAGGCGGCACTGATTCTAGTTCGGCGAGTGTGACACTGAGCATGAGACTTTCTCTTGTCAAGTTACTCGCAGGCTTACCCACTATGACGGCACACAAACGAGGAGTTGCGAGCGGTGGTAATACAGATAGTAGCTTGGATGAACTTTACGCTTGCGCTTGCTGGACTGCTTAAGTTTTTGCCGATTATTTACCTGTCTGTCTTATCGGCTTGGCGCCCAACGTCGGATGCGGATCTTCTTTGGTCTGTTGATCTTATTTCAGATACTTATTTGATCGTTCTTGTGTGGCTGATTGTTGCCTTTGGATTGAAGAGGGCAAGTGGTCACGCGATGATTTTTCCGTGGCGCTCATGATACCCCAGTGCTACGTGTGCCACTGCTTAGGCTGCAGTATAAGGTCTGTGGCAAGTGTTGCGATAATGTGCGCGGCAAGTATTGCGGGCACAGTATTTCTGTCGGTACCTCTTGTCGGACTCGTTGAATTCCTTAGCGCTTTGAGACAATGCGCGCTAAAGTTGTGCTGTTGATAGTGCTTTAGTGAGCCAATGATAAACCGTTTCCAAACTTGGTCTTTAATCGTGCCCGTCGCGATCCTCGCGTTTTTGATCTGGGACGTTAGCTCGCGGTCATTGGCCGCACGGCAGTCTGCTGAAGAAC
>CBFHJX010000013.1:0-30919 GCA_965656285.1 Luminiphilus sp.
GCAGCGGTAAAACGCGGGACTGTCGATGGTCGTCTTCGCGATACCTCGCTGCGTTCCGAAGCCATTTCCTTTGAGCTCGATGAAATGGCCTTTGGCTTGACTATTGAGCGCATTACCGAGGAAACCAAAGCGGGCCAGGGTGCCGGTGCCTCCTCCTCGATACTGAAAATGTACGGGACCGAACTCAATAAATTGCGTCAAGAGCTGTTTATGGCGATCGGATCTACAGACGCCTTGAACTTCGATACCGACGAAAAAGGGGCCTTAGTCAGGAACTGGTTGAGAAGCAAAGCCAACTCCATTGAAGGCGGAACCACAGAAGTTCAACTCAACATTATCGCCAAGCGTATTCTTGGTTTACCGGCTTAAAGGGGGCTGTCGTGGTCATGATTTTAAATGAGGAGCAGCAGCTCCTCAAAGATTCAGCAAAAGCATTTCTCAACGAGAGCTCACCGGTTTCAGCGCTGCGTGCCATGCGCGACTCAGGTGACGATCATATGCCCGAACTGTGGTCAAAGATGAGCGACATGGGCTGGCCCGGCGTCGTTATTCCAGACGCTTACTCGGGACTGGAATTTGGTTATGTCGGTGCGGGGGTGGTGCTGGAGGAGATGGGTCGGACACTCGCTCTTTCGCCCTTCCTCAGTTCAGCAGTGGTTGCAGCAAGTCTGATTAACCGGCTGGGATCAGAGCAACTCAAAGAGAAATATCTGCCCGCAATTGCATCGGGAGAACTAACAGCGGTGCTCGCCGCAGACGAAACCGGTCACTTTGACTTGTCACGTATCAGCGCCACAGCCAAGGCATCTGAGTCGGGTTACACGCTCTCGGGCCTGAAACGAGGTGTCATTGATGGGCACCACGCCGATCTTTTGCTTGTCGTGACATCAGAGGGTGACTCGCTGAGCGTATTCGCCGTCGAAAAAGGCACCGCCGGTGTCTCTTTAGAAACACGTCTTATGGTCGACAGTCAGCGCGCAGCCGACATTACCTTGGACAACGTCACCGTCGATACGAACGCGCTGCTAGGGACCTTTGGTGGCGCTGCTGAGGCACTTGAGTTCACCATTGACGTGGCGGCAGCGTGCTCGGCCGCTGAAATGTTGGGTGTTGCCGCAGAAACGTTTGAACGAACGGTGACGTACCTTAAAGACCGCGAACAGTTCGGCAGTAAAATCGGTACGTTTCAGGGACTTCAGCATCGTGCCGCACAGCTCTTTGCCGAAATTGAAGTCAGTAAGTCCGCCGTATTGGCGGCATTGCAAGCACTCGATACGGACAGTGATAAACGCTCCGTCCTCGCCAGCATGGCGAAAGCAAAGTGCTCTAAAGTGGTACAAAACGCTACCGAGGAAGGCGTGCAAATGCACGGCGGCATCGGTATGACCGACGAGTTCGACATCGGCTTCTTTATGAAGCGAGCGGCTGTTTGTCGACAGTCGTACGGCGACTACCACTTTCATGCAGATCGCTTCGCAACATTGCGCGGCTATTAAAAAGGCCAGTTACTCCAAAAGAAGCCGCGCTCGTCGCGGCTTTTATTTATGTCTCGCGCGTTGACATGAACAGAGCCGCCTCCTCATCACTCATCTCGGCAGGAATTGACTCAAATAATGGTGTGGATAGGTAGCGCTCGCCGGTGTCGGGGAGCATCACCAACAATACAGACCCCTCCGGCGCCTCGTTGGCCACTTCGACCGCTGTGAGTAGCGTCGACCCACCAGAAACGCCCGTTAAAATTCCCTCGTTAGCGGCCAAGTGCTGCGCCATACTCATGCCTTTAACCCCGTCCACGGGTCGCACCTCATCAAAGAATGACCGATCGATTCCCTCCTGAAGCACCTTTGGAATGAAGTCTGGCGTCCAGCCCTGAATCACGTGCGGCTCCCAAGCCGGATGACTTCCCGTTGGAGAGCCGTCCACATGACGCTCCTGTGGTACGCCAGAACCAATGAGTGCAGCATTATGGGGCTCGGATAAAACGATTTTGCAATCAGGTCGCTCTGACCGCAGTGCCCGCGCCACCCCAGTAACTGTTCCACCAGTACCGTACCCTGTAACCCAGTAGTCCAGCGCGGAGTCCTTAAAGTCAGCCAGTATTTCTCGTCCGGTCGTCGACTCATGGATGTCCGCGTTAGCGCTGTTTTCAAACTGGCTAGCAAAAAACCAACCATTGTTCGCGGCCAGCTTTTTTGCGGTGTTGTACATACCAATGCCACGCTCTTCTTTGGGCGTAAGAACGACTTTGGCGCCCAAAAAACGCATGAGCCGTCGTCGCTCTATAGAAAAACTCTCGGCCATAGTAATCACGAGAGGGTAGCCCTTTGCAGCACACACCATGGCAAGGCCAATGCCGGTATTGCCAGACGTTGCCTCAACCACGGTCTGTCCGGGTCGAAGTTGTCCGTCGCGTTCGGCAGCCTCGATGATGTTGAGAGCAAGACGATCTTTCACTGAAGCCAGTGGGTTAAAGGACTCAACCTTAACGTATATGGTGACGTGGTCTGGCCCCGTGCGATTCAGACGTACACAGGGCGTGTCGCCGACAGTGGCCACAATATCCGGATACAGGCGTCCACGACCTTCTGTTGAATACACAATCTCTCTCCTCACTCGCGTTTCCTTCAATGTAGCGCGATTTACGGCCGTTTTCCTGCGCAAAGTTAAGTATTTTACTTCCACTGTTCGGACGTCCTGCATATACCCCCTAGGGGTATTTGACCTCGATACCCCTGGGGGGTATTATTCTGATTAACTGGAGAGGGACGTATGCGAAGAGCCACACGAGATAATGTTGATCGCCGCCTAGCGCGGGTTGAAGGACAGGTAAGAGCCTTGCGACGAATGGTCGGTGAGGACCGCTATTGCGTTGATATTGCGCGACAAGTTCAGGCCGCGCGTGCCGCTTTATCAAGCCTTGAGTCCATCATTCTTGACGATCATGTTGCCACCTGCGTTCAGCACGCGCTTGAAGGCGATAGCCTTGGGGAGCGCGAGGCAAAGATCGAGGAGCTTATCAGTGTCATGAGAGGTAAAAAGTGACATCGAGCGCACTGCGCATGTGGGCTGGTGTACTCGGGATACTTTTATCCGCGAGTGCTGTCGCACGACCCGTCTCCTATACGGGCGGATGGACCTTGATTCAGACCGCCAATCGCGCGTCTACCGCGGGGCTGTTGCACTACTCCGTGAGTCACAAGGTTTCGGTGGGCGTGCGTCACGAGTGGCAGCGCGACGACGACGTCACACTCACGGTCATACAGCCTACATTTTTAGCAAAACGATGGTATGGGCATAACTACCAGGCCAATGTGTATTTGACCGGTGGATTGGGCACAGCAACGGACCGCTCAGTCGCAAGCGTGGGCTCAGATACAGCCTCTTTTGTGGGCGTTATGACGGACTGGGAGACACGAACACTCTTTGTCAGTTACGAAGCGCGATTTTTAGAGCAAGGAAAGCTGGGGAATCATTCGATGCATGCCGCCCGTTTTGGGTGGGCACCTTACGCCGGCAACACTGGCGAGCTTCATACTTGGCTCATGCTCGAGGTCGACCACCGAAAACACTTTGATAACAAAACAACCGTCACACCTTTATTACGCTTTTTCAAGGGGCCTGCCCTCTTTGAGGCGGGTTACAACGTCACGGACTCAGCTCCGATGTTCAACTTTACCTACCGTTTTTAGGGTCAAAATTATGAAAAATATAATACTAATCGTCACCGTAACACTCGCCTCGTTGCCGGTACTTGCTGACGACAATCAAAAGGTAATGGATCACCACGACCCGCATGAGACGGGCCACAGTGAGATGAACCACGGTGAGATGAACCACGGCCCAGAGCACAGTCCTGAATCACATGAGCATTCCACAGAAGACGCCAAAGAAGACGTAATGCCGATGTCAGCGGCATCCATCACAACGACCGACGATATTACTGCGGCTCTAGCGAATGGTGGTGCGCCAGTGGTCGTTGATGTCTTAGGGGTTGTTTGTGATTTTTGTGCCGTCGCCATGAATAAGATCTTTGGAAAGCGAGAGGAAGTGTCTGCGCTTTATGTTGATCTCGATAAAAAGACACTGAGCCTTGTCGTCAATAAAGGCGCTTCACTCTCTGATGAAGATATTGAGAACCTGGCTAAACGGGCGGGATATCGCATCGCGGCGATTCGGCGTAACGCCGAGGCTCTAGGCGGATGAATCCGATCGACCGGCGCACCCTGATCGGCCCAACACTGTCGTTGTTTGCCAGTACTTCGACGCTATTGTGCTGCGCCTTACCGGCACTTCTTATTACCGTGGGCGCGGGCGCTGTGATGGCGGGTCTGACCGCAACGTTCCCAGGCATTATGTGGCTCTCCGCCAATAAGGGGCCTCTTTTTCTCGCATCAGGCGCCTTATTAACCGTCTCGGCCCTCATGCAATGGCAGGCGCGCAGTGCCCCCTGCCCGGTTGAGCCCGACTTAGCCGCTGCGTGCATGCGACTGCGTCGATTCAGCCACCGTATTTTAGTCGGGTCTGCCCTGACCTATGGCCTCGGCGTCTTTTTTGCCTACCTTTGGCCGCTGATTTATATCTAAGAAGACTCTCTGTGGCGCCAGGGAATCAGGGTGTACAGCACAATACCCGCGAGGGCGGTGAGTAGGGCCAACACTGAAAAAAGCTTTAGTAACCACGTACCAATATCCGCGCGATCGTCGTAGTCCATGATGTGGAGCATCCAAAGAAAGTCCCAGACACGCCAAGCGTTGTTGCGAATCGCAGTAATATCACCGGATTGCGGATCGACATAGACAGCGAGCGAAGGCTCATCAGCCTTAAACGTTCGCCACAACGGCAAGTCACGCCCTCGGTATTCGGCAGCCTCCGAGGCCGTTGTCACCCACTGCGCCTTATCAACCGCAACGTCAGTCTTATTGTGGACGAGAGATATCACTTGCTTCGATGTCAGCGGCTCTACCGGCGCGCCACGCGTCGTTAACCAGTTCGTGGCTTTCGTTTGGTCGTCCACCACCCCCACGACCAGTTCACCGTTAAGCCGAGGCTTTACGATCAGCTGGCTGGTCGTAGTAATCGGGAAATCAAACCCGGCTAAATCGATGGCTTGAGTGGGCGACGACAACCGGTGAGGCTCCCCACGCACTATGGTGATGTCGACAAATGCGAAATAGGCGCCGCTTATTGTCCACAACAACAGCTGAACCGCCGTGATAACGGCTAACCGGCGATGCCAACGACGGAGACGACGCTGCCAAACAAGAGACACTGGGCGATACGGCCAAACAGGCCCGGTTTGCTCGACAGCCACTGCTCAGTCTTGAAAGGTTGTCGATGCCTCAGACTTATAAAGGGACTGCTTTGGCTTGGCAAATACCCTCTGAATCATGGGCTCGAAAAATGACAGCGCGTAGGTTTCAGCATCGGGATCAAAGGCGGGCGCGTCATACTGCTCGATAAACTCGATCGTTCGCTCATACAGCGCGTGATCCTTATATTGCTCACGCATGTTCTTATCAAGACCCAGATACTCAAAGAAGTAATACCCCTGAAATACCGCATGATGCTTCACCATCCAGTGATTTTCTTGGCTCACGTAGGGCTCTAATAACACCGCTGCAATGTCTGCATGATTCGCTGGACCCAAGGTATCGCCAATGTCGTGAAGCAGCGCACAGACAACATACTCTTCGTCTTTTCCGTCCTTGTGCGCAAGCGTGGCGGTCTGGAGACAGTGGGTCAAACGATCAACTGGAAAACCACCGCAATCACCTTCTAAAAGTAAAAGATGGGAGATAACGCGCTGGTAGAGTGTCTTCGCTGACTCCTGAACTTCCGCGCCAATGATCATCCAGTCGTCGGCTGTTCCGTCTTTCATGTGGTGAAATTTTGCTCGTGCTGGAACTGCAGTATTCATTTTTTATTCTCCTCGCTGGCGCCAAAAACGGTTAGCACCTTTTACTTTACTCTACACCGATAGGTTAGCCTGGCTTGATGCCCTCGCGCTACTGCCCACTGTGTGACTCGCATACCGACACGATTTAGGCGGCAACCGATCGACTAATTACTTGATCGCCCTCAAGCGACTTCAGCGCCTCGCGGTATTTAACAGGCGGTTTGAAACCCAACTCGGCTCGCACGCTCTCGAGAGGCTCGTGCAGACGATCTTCCCAGCGTGTGAACAGCATCCAGTCAGCCGCCTCACCAATTTGTCGACCCTCGCCGACGAGCTCTTTCAAGTTCAGCCCGGGCTGCTCCTTTTGTCCTTTTGTGCGGCCCATAAAAATGATGAAGTCGATGCCACGAGAGGGCACCTGCGTGGTCATAAATGACAGCAAACACAACTCACCTAAAGTGTCTCTTCCGTAACCCGTCATCACATGCTGTAAGTCATGGATATCCCTCAAGCGGTCTCCTAACCAGCGCTGCTTTTCTCCAATTTTTTCGAAACGAGGCGCCTCGTGGCTGGACGCGATCAGACCGTCAGCGGACAGACCCTCAGCATGGACAAAGTCATAGTAGGCCCTTCCGATACTCCCTTCGGGGAGCGCCGCCAGCGCCTCTCGATCATTCAAGGCTTTGACGATGTTAGACCGCTCCTCTAGTAATATTTGGCCACGCTCATCACTACTCATGCGACGAAATGCTCTGCTCAAAGAGTCGCCTCGAAGTGCTTCGAGGACCTTGAATACCTGACTCGTATCATCGGGGTCGCGCAGCAGGCGAGAAATCGCGAGCCCAGCTTGTAGGGGCTTGATCCGATTTTGCTCGTACCAATGTCTTAACGAATTCAGCATAAAGTGTTTCCAATACACACAAGTGTCAGCGTCATGCTAACAAAATCAAATCACATATCCCTAGTGTGAAAATCAGCAACTGTTTGAATCTAGGGGCCCGGTTGATCATCTGGCGCAACATCAAAATACCAACGGTACCGCGACGCTCGCAAGAATCGTCAGCGCAACGAGGGCGATGAGATTCATCAGAAAACCGGCCCTCACCATTTCGGGAATGGTTAAAACGCCGGACGAAAACACGATGGCGTTTGGAGGCGTCGCGACCGGCAGCATAAACGCACAACTGGCAGCGAGCGTAACTGGAACGCACAACACCAACGGCTCAATACCCGACTGCGCCGCAATTGCAGCAATGACAGGGAGAAAAGTGGCTGCAGTGGCTAAGTTACTGGTCAGTTCGGTCAAGAAGACCACCAACCCCGCGGCGGCAACGATCAGTACTAAAGTACCAAGACTGGCAACAGGTAACAGTGACTCCCCCAACCAAACCGCTAAACCCGAGCCTGACACCTGAGCGGCGAGGGCGAGGCCACCACCAAATAAAATAAGCACACCCCACGGAAGCCGCGAGACATCTTCCCAATCCATAAGTCGCTGCCCCGACCCATCACCTGCGGGAATCACGAAGAGTAAAAGTGCTGCGGCCATCACGATTCCCGCATCACTGACGCCTTCAAAGATCGAGAAACCGTTTAACCATGAGCGAGTCATCCAGAAAAACACCACAACGAGAAACAAAAGACCCACACGACGTTCCGAGGCGTGCATCACACCCAGTTGCCGTCGCATGTCAGTAATAACGTCGCCGGCCTCGCTACTCTCTGCAATATCCACCGTAAACGCGACTCTAGTAAGCACAACCCACCCCAGCGGCAATAAGACCAGTGCCAAGGGCAAGCCGATTAACATCCAGTCCAAAAAGGCGATTTGCAGTCCATAGGTCTCTTCAATAAAGCCTGCAAGCAGCACATTGGGTGGCGTCCCGATGATCGTTGCCATACCGCCAATGGTTGTGGCGTAAGCGAGTGACAAAAGCAGTGCCACTTGGAAAGTCCTTTTACTCTCCGCACTGGCGCCCGACGCTTTTTCGGCAACCATCGCCGCAACGGAAGCCGCTATCGGAAGGAGCATCATGGCCGTTGAGGTGTTGGTCATCCACATGGACAGTAGCGATGCTGCGATCATAAACCCAAGAATAAGTGTCCGACCATCGGTTCCCGTTCGCGACAATACCGTCAGCGCTATGCGCCGATGCAACGACCACTTCTCTACCGCAAGCGCCAGAATAAAGGCACCCAAAAAAAGAAAAATTGTTGGATGCGCGTAGCTTTGTGCAACCGCCTTGACGGGCGTCAACTGCAAAATCGGAAATAAAATCAGTGGAATAAATGCCGTAGCCGCAACAGGAACGGCTTCAGTCGACCACCACACGGCCATCCAGAGTCCAACTGCCGCCACGAGCCACGCATTCACTGGCATCGCCTGCTGTGACTGTCCCATAAGGAGCATTGCGCCAAAAATAATCGGGCCTAACCAGAGTCCCAAAGTCTTAGCCAAGGACAGATTTGAAATTTGAGCTACTTGCATTTGAGTACCTTGAAGGACCCTTCGTAGACTCTACGAGGCCCCTTGGCTAATCGGGTCTGACTGACACTGCAGCTTCTGGGTTTGACCAAAAACCACTCAAAAAATCGACTCGCGAGATAACATATAAAGCGTCACTGTCCAGCACAACTCGTGTGTCGCCATCTACGGACCCAGGTGTCAGTGACACCTCCCCCACCGGAACAATCTGAGCCTCAGCGGGCGTTCGCTTGCCGGTAATTTCGAATAGCGCAATACGATCAAACGAGGGGCAGCAAATGCCATCCACCACACCCCCAGTGGCATAAGGGATTGTCAGTCGATCGGTATCATCGCCCGACAAATAGGTTAGGGCGTAACGATTGTATTGCGCTGGACTGTAAGCCCAGTCCAACGCACTACCGAGTTCGACAAGGCTTTGAGAAATGGGGCTCGCCACATCGCCAATATTATAAAGCTCAAGCTTTGGGCGGCGTCGCTCGCTTGAACCCAGGCCGAGAAGCAACTCGTCAGACACTTCATGAAGCAGGTCTGAAAAACCCGGAACCTCGAGCTCACCTAAAATTTCAGGACGGCTGGGTGTTGAAAGATCGATGACATACAGTGGGTCAGTGCGCTCAAACGTCACCATGTAGGCCCGGTCCCCCATAAAACGTACGCCGTAAAGGTCCTCGTTGGGCTTACCAATGCGACTGTCCTCTGTGTCGCCTAAAACACCCAATACCTCAAGCTCCGGGGCGTCACTCTGGGGCGATAAGGTGAACAAGCGATGCTTGAGCGCATCGTCAGGGTTGTCAGTCCATTCGGTGGTCACCAAACGTAAAACGCTACTCGACTCGCTAATGCGAAAGTCAGCATTCCCGCCGCTGTATAATGCGCCGTCAACGCGCTCAGAGCCCAGATACTCAAAAGAATCGCGCTCAAGAACATGGACTATGGTGCCGCCTGTCTCGAGATCCCAGCGAATGTGTGTGAGCGCAATAAAGCGCTCGCCCATATACACCCCAGAGACGGGCTCTGAAATGCACGCCGAGCGAAGAATCTCACCCGTTTCAGCGGAGACTGTCAGCAATGTTGTCAACGTCGAGTCTCCCGAAGACGGCAGTGCTAAGGGGTGCTCAGGATCGACGCGATAGCACTGGTCAAGGGTTAGCGTTGATGTCGGCTCACCGTTAAGAAGAATCTCAGGGAGAACGTCTTCCGCCGTCACCTCTGCGAGCACAGCCTCGTTATTAGC
The DNA here is from genome assembly GCA_965656285.1 of Luminiphilus sp. Taxonomy (GTDB): domain Bacteria; phylum Pseudomonadota; class Gammaproteobacteria; order Pseudomonadales; family Halieaceae; genus Luminiphilus. The sequence continues at coordinate 9,619 of CBFHJX010000013.1, forward strand.
GACCTCCTCCTCGGTTTGTGGGTAAGCGATCAAGCCTTCAATCGTGGGCGCGTGCCGCGACACAATGTGAATCTCGTTACCTGTGCGTCGCGAAGTCACGAGTGCGCCCTCAATGGTGAGCTCGCTTACCGGAGCAGGACTTTGAGGGTCAGACACATCAAAGCTGAGCAACGAAACCTGCTGATCCATCCAGCCCTCCGAAGTCGTCAGTCGGTCGCCAAACGTCCCCCACCAGGCGGTGGATATTAGCGCTTGTAAGCGATTTTCAGACAGATACATTCCCTCGGCATTTTCGTCGCCATCAAGCTCGATAATACTCGCGAGTGAGGCTGCGCCAGACTGAGGATCAGTCACGAAAAGCTCGATATTGTGCGCCGAGGGGGCTTCATTGGGCGCAGGTAATGCACTGGAGGCCGCAAGCGGCTCAATGACATAGCAGCAGCCACTGCGACTTGGCGCTAGCGCAAGTATCGAACCGTTATACTTCACAATATCGTATTCATCGACGCTGGACTCCAGCGTGTACGTCGTGGAAAACCCACTGTTAGAGCCGCCATCAGCCGTGGGAGCAGACTCAAGAGCAACATCAGCCATCGCGGCACGTGTTACCGCAATTTCGGTTAGCGTCAGTGCGTAACTTGAGAGCCCTGCACCGTCATCCTCGCTCTGCACCCAAAGCCCTGTTGGATCGGGCGTAGGCGGCGTCACAACCGCAGTGGCCGGCAAACTGCCGCCACCGCCACCGCCACAACCACTGACAATAAAGAGCGCCGAGACTGCAGTGATTCGCATGAGAGAGGTCATCAACATTCCTAAGCAGGACAACAAAGTGGGTAAAAAGGATACGCGGTGCTGATCACCGTCACTAGACGTCAGACGACCATGGCCGCAATAAGGAACAATAGCGCCGCAATTGTGGCCGCCAAGATCGCATAGGGAATCTGTGTCACAGCGTGCTGGTAAGTATCACACCCAGCACCTTGTGCTGAAAGCACCGTCGAGTCCGAGTAAAAGCAGGCGTGACTGCCAAAGCCACTCGCCGACAACAGTGCCCCAATCACAAGGGGAATACTGACATCGTAAGCCTGTGCCAGTGGGAAAGCGACGGGCATGGCAATGGCGATGACACCCCAGTTTGACCCCGTCGCGAAGGACACCGCAGACATGGTGACGAAAATAATGACCGGAAGCCACATCGCTGTCATGTAGGGTTGTACTGCTTGAATAACGAACTCGGTCAGCCCTATTCGGTCATTGGCCTCGACAAAAATAAACAGCGCCAGCAGCATCGCCAAGACGGGCACCATAATTTTGAGACCGTTGGTGCAGGTGTCAAACAGCTCTGAAAGCGGCATGAGCCTCAGTGAGGCGAAGTAAATAAGCGTGACTAAAATTCCAGCGATGACACCGCGTAGTAGATCAACATTAGGAACAACCGTAAAAAACAGTAGCGCCACGATAGGCAAGAAGAATGTGCTGGGGCCGCCGTTCCCCACCGGACTCTCACTCTCAGAATCGCTGATAGCACCCAAATCACCCGTTGACTCGGCGTAATATTCGGCCTGCTTCATGGCACCAAGACGGGGGATCACACCCATGATTACGAGCGGCACTATTAACAGCGCAATAATGGGGTAAAACATGTACGGGATAGATTCAACAAAAAGCCCCAAACCCTGACCGTCTGCGGCTATTTCATTCTTCTCCAACAAGCCCGCAAAATACGCTCCCCAGCTTGAAATGGGTATCAGTAAGCACATCGGCGCGGCCGTTGAGTCAACCACATAGGCCAGCATCGCCCGCGACGTTTTGAATTTATCGGTAACCGCCCTCATCGTCGCGCCGACCGTCAGTGAGTTTAGGTAGTCGTCCAAGAAGATCATCAGACCGACGCCCCAGGTGGCTAGTAGGCTTTGGCGCTTTGAGGTCAGGCGTGCGAGTAACAAGTGACCGAACGCTGTGGAGCCTCCGCTACGAACTAGCAGTGCAATAAAAGTCCCGTAAAGTGCACACACAAGAATGATCCATGCGACGTCTTCGTCACGCAACACATCCAGCGATACAACCGCCATCGTGGCAATAAAGGCTGAGCCGTCCATCAACAAAAACGCAAACAATGCGCCTGCAACCACCGATTCTAGGGTGCGTCGCGTGATAATCGCGAGGACCAACACCAAAGCGGTCGGTAACAAACTGACAATTCCGTACTCCACAGTCGCTCCATTTCTTTTTGACATTGGCTCTGCGACCCCAGTCTACCCCCCAATCGGTCGCTAGTTCACCTGAACTTGAAGTTTTCATTGCGACACGCCATTCTCGCGCGTCATGAACGAGCAATCGCATTGGAACATCCTGTGAATAGTGCAAAAGGCAGTAATACACGTCTCGCAGTGATTGGAGGCGGCTCATGGGGCACGACTCTCGCCTCGCTCGTCAGTCGCAATGCTCAGGTGACGCTGTGGGCTCGTGACGCCGGTGTCGTTCGTGAAATCAACGACACGCACACGCACACGCGTTATCTAGAAGGGCTCTCACTCAACCCCCTTTTACGCGCAACAACCGACCTTGAGGCTGCGCTGAGTAATGCGCACGCCGTTTTTGTGGCGATCCCTTCGCACATGTTCCGAAGCGTATTTGAACGCGTGGCACCGTCGGTCCCTGCTGGAGTCCCCATTATCAGCATGACGAAGGGACTCGAGGCGAGCACACAAAAACGGATGACCGAAATCATCCGTGAGTTCTGTCCACAGCATCCAATCGGCGTGCTGTCAGGCCCTAACTTGGCAAAAGAGATTCTGACCGGCAAAGCAGCAGCGAGCGTATTGGCACTCGATGACCCAGCTGCTCAGTGGCTGCAACCCACACTTAATGTGGGCCTGTTTCGCGTCTATCACAACGATGACGTAACCGGCTGCGAGCTCGGTGGTGTCCTCAAAAACATTATCGCCCTAGCGGTCGGTCTCGGCGATGGCTTGGGTGCGGGAGACAATACGCGAGCGGCACTGATCACCCGAGGGCTTGCCGAGGCAACACGCTTGGGGACGGCGCTAGGCGGCAGGCAAGAGACCTTTGCAGGTCTTGCCGGAATGGGCGATATGATCGCGACATGCACCAGCGCTCAAAGTCGAAATCGTTATGTTGGTCTCGAGTTAGCCACCGGAAAAACCGTTGAAGAAATAACCAATGCTATGAACATGGTGGCTGAGGGCGTGAAAAGTGCCGCAACGGTAGTGGCCCTTGCAAAACAACACGGTGTTAAAGTGCCTATCTGCCAAGAAATGTATCGCATACTCGAGGGACAAGCTGATGCGACGCGGGTCTATCGAGGCCTTTTGCGCGTGGTTGCTGGCGCCGAATCGGAGCCAGGGTAGTGCCACAGTGCTCGCGTCTGGCGTCAACGACTGCTGAAGAATTCAAGGTTTAATCAATGCCCACTCGCACACTGATCACCGCGTCACTCCTACTTTTAGCGCTCTCAGCCTGCACCACAAGTCCGACGGGACGAAGCCAGTTTCTCATCGTGTCGCCTGATTCTGCGATTCAGCAATCCAGAGGCGCCTATCAACAAGCCATTGACTCATTTCGCGATGAACAAAAAATTTCTGACCAGCCGCAGATTGATTCTCGTATCCGGCGTGTGGCTGGTAGGGTTGTAACCGCCGCAACTCAGCAGTACCCGCAGTCCTCAAATTGGGACTGGAGTGTGGTGATTGTTGATGACAACGAGGTCGTTAACGCCTGGTGCATGGCTGGCGGAAAAATGGCGGTCTACACAGGTCTTTTTGCACAACTCTCGCTCACAGATGCCGAGTTCGCACAAATCATGGGCCATGAAATTTCGCACGCGCTGGCGAATCACACGGCCGAGCGAATGTCGCGGGCGATGGCGATTCAGCTGGGCCTGGCTGCCGTCAGTGCGGCCACCGACGGCAGCGGCAGTGCAGGACAAAGCGCCGAATTGTTAGCGCAAGTTGCCCTAGAGCTGCCCAACAGCCGAACCGCTGAGCGCGAGGCGGATGGGCTTGGAATGCGACTTGCAACGCTTGCAGGCTATGACCCAGAGGCCGCAGTCACACTCTGGCAAAAAATGTCCGCGCTGAACGACGACCGACCACCCGCCTTCTTAAGCACACACCCCGCCCCTGACGACAGACAAACCAATCTAAACCGAATGATCCCAACAATGAGGGGGCTGAACCCCACGGGAAGTCGTCTCCCGGCAACGGCCATTACGATCGTTGACTAGGTTCTGCGATGTTGCTCGTACTGCGCTAAAACGTCACCAATAATTTGCGACTCGGTCAAACCCCACACGCAGTAACTCGCTGAACCCTCGCGTAAATGCACCTCGGTCACCGACGTTGAACCTTCTAACGGTAATGCGAGCGCTTCGCCCTCTATGTCCACGACACTGTCCGTCGTTTGCGGCGCAAGCTTGACCGAATAACGAAAATCAATTTCATCACCCGCCGTAACCGTTAACTCAACACTGCCCTCTTCGCTAACACTGTCAATCACGGTCGCGTTCACACCGTTATTTGAAAGCTCGGTTGCAAATTTGCCAAGCGCTGGCAGTACGACTTCACGCTGAAACGTCAGAACATTTTTATTAGACGGCTCCTTGAGTAGGGCCTTGAGCCGTGACTGCCAGTCAGTATCACTGTCGGAATCAAAACTTGCGGGGGCCCGCACGTGTGTGACAGACACTTCTGACCTCAGCGACCGCTGTAATCCCCACAACGCACCCAGCAGCACGAAAGAAAACGGGAGCGCACTGACGATCGTCGCCGTTTGAAGCGCATCCAACCCCCCATTAATCAACAGCGTTGCTGAAACGGCCGCAATTATTACAGTCCAAAGGACGCGCTGTAATGCCGGGGTATCGTCAATACCGCCAGAGGCCATCATATTCAAGACAAGCGCACCGCTGTCCGCTGACGTTACAAAGAAAATAATGATCATCGCGAGGCTGAGCACCGACAGAATCATCGTGCCCGGCATATAGTCTAAGAAAAGGAAAAGGCCTAAGGGCTGATCGGACGCGACCGCGTCGCCAAAGGCTTGTTCGCCTCCCTGAATAAGCTCAATAGCGCTCCCCCCAAAAACACTCATCCACAGTACGACAAACAACGTCGGGACCACCGTGACGCCAATCAAGAACTCTCTGATGGTTCGACCCCGAGAAATTCGAGCAATGAAAATTCCGACGAACGGCGTCCAGCTAATCCACCAGCCCCAATAAAAAATGGTCCACCCGCCTAACCAATCAGTGTCCTGGTAGACAAACAAGTTGAACGAGGTAGGGATCAAACTAGCAAAGTAGTGACCAAAATTCTCGAGCGCACCACTGAGAATGAGGACGGTGGGGCCGGCCACCAGGATAAAACACAAAAGTGAAATGGCGAGGTAAGAATTGATCTCCGAAAGCCGCTTAATACCGGTATCAAGACCCAGCGCAACCGACACCGCGGCCAGCGCCATAATGCCCATCGTCAGCGCAAACTGGATCGTCCCAGTTATCGGCACATCAAATAAGTAGTTCAGTCCCGTATTGAGCTGTGAGACTCCCAGCCCCAAGCTTGTTGATATGCCAAACGTCGTGCAGACAATAGCAAAGACGTCAATTGACGCCCCAATCGGACCGTGAATGCGGTCACCAATAATGGGATAAAACGCTGAACGCAGGGTCAGCGGTAGTCCTCGACGATACGAAAAATAAGCGAGAACAAGACCCATCAACGCGTAGGTCGACCACGCGTTGAATCCCCAGTGCAAGAATGTGAGGTTCATGGCCTGGCGAGCACCGCCAACCGCAGCGCCTTCGCCAATCGGAGGCTTTAAGTAGTGAACGACAGGCTCGGCGACGCCATAAAACATGAGTCCGATTCCAACGCCTGCCGCAAAGAGCATGGAGAGCCATGAAAACAAGCTGTATTCTGGCTTTGAGTTGTCAGGACCTAATCGAATTTCACCGTAACGCGACAACGCGAGAACACAGACAGCAAACAAGAGAATCGCCATGACCAGCACATAAAACCAGCTGGCATTCGCAACAATGGTGCTTTGCAAGTCTGCAAACGCCGCGTCACTCGCCTCGGGAAGGGCAAGTACTAGCAGAACCGAACTCATTAGAAAAATAATGGAGGGGATGAAAACTGCTTTGTCGATAACAAAGCCGCGCTCGGACAACTTCTGCATAAGAAAGGTACTTATTAACGTGAAATCAAAGTGTACCAGCTACTCGCAAAGAAGCATGCCACCCCTGAATCAAAAGGGTGGAAAGTATTTAAATCGTTTAAAATTCACATTTTTATTAAATTTTATTAATAAAAACAATGGCTTATTGTTTTCTCTAACGGGCTGGAGCATTTAAATACTTTGAGCTAGAATCTTTCTACCACTCAATAAAATGGAAGAGCTCTATGTTTCTCACCAAAAAGTTTGGCAAGCGTCCTTTGTCGCTCGCAGTCGCCGCGGTGCTGACCCCCGCTTTAGCGTCAACAGCCTTTGCACAAACATCGCGCGGCGCAAGTGCGATGATGGAAGAAGTGGTCGTCACCGCCACTAAGCGAGCCGAGAATGCTCAGGATGTTCCTGTGTCGGTTCAAGCGCTCTCGGGCGACAGCCTCCGCGCGCAAAGCATCATGACCTTTGATGATTACGTTAACTTTTTACCCAACGTCGTCGACGCGGGTATTGGTCCAGGTAACAAAGAAATTTATATTCGCGGTTCAGCGACAGAGCAATCGAGCGCGACCGTTGCACTCGCGCAAGGCTCTGCGCCCGGTGTAGCCCTGTACGTCGATGAAATACCGGTATCACTCGGTGCTAGAAACCTTGACGTCTACGCAACCGACATTGAGCGGCTCGAAACGCTGTCAGGCCCCCAGGGCACACTGTTCGGCGCAAGCTCTCAAGCGGGCACGATCCGCATGATCACCAACAAGCCCATTATTGGCGAGACCGAAGCGCGGATTGATGCAGGCTTTGCGAGCACAACCGGCGGTGCCGGCAGCAACAATATCGAAGGCATGGTCAACCTGCCTATCGGTGACAACATGGCCCTACGCTTCGTCGGCTACAGCAATTCGCAAGGCGGCTGGATCGACAATGTTCAGTCGACCTTTACCCCCACGGGCGAAGTTGTAGATCGAAACTCGATTGGTTACGGCCCGTACTTTGGCGACTTCCCGCTGACTGAGATACGCAGCACGAGCAATAATGATGTTGCTGGCGAAGATCAAAACGAAGCCATCTATGCCGGTTATAGAGCAGGTTTCAAATGGGATATCAACGACGACTGGAGTGCACTGGTTCAACACACGTCGCAAGACTTGGACGTTGACGGCTCATTCCTGATCGACCCCAGCCTAGGCCGCGACAAGCAGGCTAAGTATATCGCTGAAACCAACAACGATGAGTTCGACCTAACAACACTGACCCTCGAAGGTCGAATAGCAGGGCTCGATGTCGTTTATGCGGGCGGCTACCTCGATCGCGAAATCGACTCACTGATCGACTACACGCACTACAACAATGGTGGTGGTTACATTACCTACTACCTGTGTAGCGGCAATATCTATGCGGCGGATACGTCAGTGGAGCAAAACACCTGTTTTGATCCAACGAAAATGTACCGTGATACATCAAGCAACGAGCGAACCACGCACGAGCTACGCGTCAGTAGTGACCCTGACAACCGGTTGCGCTTCCTCGCGGGTGTCTACATGGGTGAAGTGAAAACCAATACGATTGGCGAGTTCCAGTACAAATCCAGTGGCGACGCGTTCAGTGAGTTCCAGGTGAATTATTACGGCGCGAACGCGCAGTCACCTTATCAGCTCGCAAACGTCACAATTCCCGGCGTTGCAGGCACGAATCAGGTCGGTCCAACCGGTGTAGATACAACATTCTTTAACGACTACACGCGTACTGAAGACGAATTTGCGTTCTTCGGTCAGGTAGCGTTCGACATCAACGACAACCTGACTGCGACCTTCAGTGCACGAAGCTATGAGCTTGAAACACAGCTGCGAGGCGCCTCAAACTTCAGCTTCGGTTGTCGTTATGGTGGTAACGGTGGTGGTGGCGTCGGCGACGGCTTCTGTAACAGTCACCGCTTCTCCAACAGTCCGACAGATCGCTTCCTAGCGCTGGGTGGACTTAACTCAGGCACACTGACGGAAGCTGAATTCCTCGCGCTCAATAACTACCCGGGAGCAGCCGATACCTACGGCGGCGGTGTTAAAGAGATGTTCCGAGGTGGCGGTGACAACGCAGCAACGCTTGCAGCCATTCAAGACGGACGTGTAGACATCTCGTCGATTGATAAAAATGGTGTCACCAAAGAAGATGACGTCATTATTCGCGCATCGCTTGATTACCAGCTTTCTGACGACATTATGATTTACGGCGTGTACTCGGAGGGCTATCGTCCTGCAACGCAAAACCGTAATGCGGGTCAGCTGGCCACCAATCAAACCGGCGTTTACGCAGGTTATGTGGTTCCAGCAGTCGCGAAAACCGACACGCTAGAGAACATGGAGATCGGTATGAAGTCCGAGCTCATGGACGGCCGTCTCCGGTTGAACGTTGTGGGTTATCAGACTGAAATTACAGACCTTCAAGTCTCTCGCTTTGATCCGTCAAACGTCGCCTTCCTAGTATTCATGGAGAACGTGGGTGACGCGGAAACACGAGGCATCGACATGGACTTTGTCCTGATGGCCTCAGCCAACCTCACGCTGGCCGGTGCGGTCAGCTACTTAGATACCGAACTGACGCGCATTAACGACCAGCTCCAAGGCGTCGCCGTACCGGTAGGCTCTGAGCTACCACTCTCACCCTCGCTCTCAGGGAACATCCGAGCGCGATACGACTTTAGCTGGAACGGCGGTGACGCCTGGTTTAATGCCGCTATGGTCTACCGAGGCAGCAGCGTAAGTGGTATTGCTGGAAGCGCAGCCTTTATGGAAGACACCCAAGGCATGGCCTATGGCACGTCATCGGGCGTCAGCATCCGAAATGAAGGTGGCACTTTCGGTACTATCGAAAGCTCAAACGGCCTAGGTCTGCCCTCGAACTCGCGTTACATCAATGATTCGGCACTGTCGATGAATGTGGGCGTGGGTTATGGACGAGACAACTGGACGGCCGAGCTCTACGTCAACAACATCACCAGCGAAGAAGGTTATGTTGTCCAGCCCGCAGGTAAGTACACGCCTGAGTCTTCAATGATGCGTCCGCGCACCATGGGCCTGAGACTGAGCTACAGCTTCTAAACCATTATTTGAAGCAAACCCAAAAAGGGGTGACACTACGTCACCCCTTTTTTTGTCCGCAAAATAGGTAACACCACGTAGGTAACGCCACACAGGTAAGTAATAACGCTATGAGTGACATCTCTCAGCAATTAATAGACGCGCAACAAGCACTGGTGAATAAAGACCTGGACGCGGCCAAGAGCATTATTGTCAGTCTCGCGACAGCCCAGCCAGACGATCCAAATGTGCGGTATCTCGCCTGCTTGCTGTTACGCTTACAGGGTCGCAATGATGAAGCCATGCAAAGCCTTCAGTCGCTGACCTCAGACGTGCCAGATCACGCACGCGCCTTTCAAGAGATGACCACGGTTGCTCTGGCGATTAATGAACCCAAACTCGCACACGCGGCAGCTGAGCGCGCTGTGGAGCTTGACCCGGCATTGATGCAGTGCTGGCAATTCCTTATTCCCCTGCGCCGAAAGTTCAGCCCCTCATCGGCTGAGGCTGCGGCGGCTCAACTGGACTTTTTAAGGTCACTGCCGCCTGAATTGAGAACCGTCATTAGCTACCTCGCCAACAACAAAGTGCAAGATGCCGAGCGCCTTGCTAAGCATTTTTTACGAGACAACAAGACCCACCCGGAGGGAATGCGGCTGTTGGCCGAGGTGCTCACCCGGAAGAACATTTTGGATGAGGCACAGTTTTTACTCGAGACACTGGTCGAGCTTCAGCCCAAAATGATCCCTGCACGACTTCAGCTCTTTCACGTATTGATGCGACGCCAGCGTTTTCACTCGGCCTTTGACATTGCCGCTTCACTGAACAAAGACGCGCCAACCGACACCGGTGAAATAAAACGAGCGTATGCGGCCGCGGCATTTGCCGTGGGCAATATTGAGGAAGCCAAAGCTCTGTATGCCCAACTCGCCAAAAACGCCCCCACTGACCATCTCATTCCGATCAGTCAGGGTCATATTTTCAATGCGATTGGTGAGCGAGAAAATGCGGTCGCCGCGTTCCAGCGATGTATTCAGCTAAAACCCGCACACGGTGACAGTTACTGGTCGCTTGCGAATACGAAATCTTATCGCTTCGATGACGATGAAATAGCGTCGATGCAGAAAATAGAGGAGAGCGACGCGCTATCGACGCTCGACAGAGTGCAAATTTGTTTTGCACTCGGAAAGGCCCTTGAAGACAAAAATCTCTTTGACGACGCCTTTAACTATTACGATCGAGGGAATTCGCTCAAGCTCCCAACAACGCACTACGACCCGGTACAACTGAGAAAACGCGTACAAGCGCAAATTGACGTCTGCACCAGTGAGCTCTTTGAAAGCCGGCAAAACGTTGGCGTGCAAAATGTCGACCCGATTTTTATCGTCGGCTTACCGCGAGCAGGATCGACGCTACTTGAGCAAATACTGGCCTCGCACTCACAGGTCGATGGCACCATGGAGCTGCATAATGTTCTCGATCTTGCCAAGCGCTTGCGGGGTCGCGACGCAGATCAGGACGGGACTCCGCGCTATCCGGCTATTTTAGGCGATCTAAACAACGACTTGTTCGCTCAGTTTGGCGAGCAATTTATCGATCAAACACGTATTTACCGCGGATCAGGCCAACTGTTTATCGATAAAATGCCCAATAATTTTTTCCATATCGGGCTCATCAAGCTGATCCTGCCAAACGCAAAAATTATCGATGCTCGACGCCATCCTATGGCCTGTTGCTTTAGCGGTTACAAGCAGCTGTTTGGTGAGGGTCAGGAATTTTCTTACGGGCTGAGTCAAATTGGCGAGTACTACAAGGAATACGTCCGGCTGATGGCGCACTGGGATGCCGTCTTACCCGGACAAGTATTGCGGGTAAACCACGAGGACGTGGTTGCTGATTTGGAAACACAGGTCCACCGAATATTGAATTACTGTGGTCTCGATTTTGAGTCCGCCTGCCTTGAGTTTCATAAAACAGAGCGCACGGTACGGACACCCAGTGCTGAGCAAGTGCGACAACCCATATACACGTCTGGGCTTGATCAGTGGAAGAACTTTGAACACTACTTGGCGCCGCTCAAAGAGGCTCTGGGCAGTGAGCTACTTCATGAATATCAGATAGACTGAACGCAGTGATCTTCTCAAGCTCGCGTAAATTCATTTTTTTTGCGGTGCCTAAAACGGGAACTCATGCCGTTCGAGCAGTATTGAGGCCCTTTCTTGGTGAGGAGGACTGGGAGCAACAAATGCTCACTGCCCAAATGCACTCTCCGATTCCAGCGCTTGCAAATATCGGGCACGGTCATATTTCGTATCAGCAACTGTGTCAGTCGCTAGGTGAGACAGCGATCGAGCCTTATTTTCGTGTTGCCTTTGTGAGACATCCGATTGAACGATTTAGGTCAGTCTGTGCATTTTTAGCGCGAACAGACAGCAGCTATTCTCAGAACCCATTGGCCTGGTCGAGGCGCGCATTTCAATTTGAACGCTTCAGAAAGCGTGTATTAGTCAGACCTCAAACCGACCTCCTAACCGATAAAGATGGGCAGATCGCCATGTCGTTCATCGGACGGTACGAATCCTTAGACAGTGACTTAGCCCGCGTTTGCAGTCACCTAGGGGTTTCAGCGCAACCTTCAAAACCGCAAAACGTTACGCAGAATGAGAAACCGGCACTGTACTCAGATATCTCTTTTCTTAAAGAACTTGAGGCGTTTTACGCTGACGACTTCAGACTGCTGGGATACCCGCGGGGCTGAATTCAGCCACTCGCCGAGGGCGCAGCGCAGCGGCTAAAATTCGCTGGTTAATCACCGGATTAATCCCAACCTTGTTTGACGCCGTGACCAATACTCTTGGATCGGGCGCCAGTTGCGATGCGGTCCGTTGAAGTATCTGCCGATAGTGCGCAAACGCGGGCTCGGCAAAGCCATGGAGACTCCAGATCTCGCGCCAGTCATGAACGAGATCGAGAAGCAGGTGACGGTAACGCTTCATTATCTCAGGATTGTTGTCCGGATTGGCTTCGCAATCACCCAACAGTTGCTCAACGATGGCAAGCATCTCGCCCGGAGCCATTACGGGCGCGACGGGAAACTGTTCCGTGCGCAAATTTGAAACGGGGCTCGCGTCGAAAGGCACGTCTATTGCTTTCATCTCCGATGCCACGCGAACTGTGCGCCAAAATCGCGAGGAACCGGCCAAATCAATAACGAGATGCACGCGCGAAATACTACTGTCGTTCACCACGCGGTGGCGTCGCCACGAATCGAACAGCCAACTTTCACCCTCGACCATATGCACCGACTCATCACCGCAATAAAATCGGACACCCGTGTGAGTAATGATCGGGACGTGAATACGCACTCGGCTGACCCAGTGATAATTAAAATCCACATGCTCTGCGACCTGTGCACCAGGCTCTAAACGCATCAATCGCGAACGCGCCACCACCTCACCAAAGGACGCAATAGCGCGATGGAGATAAGGACTGGACGTGAGTGCTTTAGTCGGTTGCATGGCACCGTCAAACGCGTGGTTCATTTCACCATTTACGGAAACGAGCGGAACTGCCGAATTCCCAGGCAGGCCTGAAGGATGGTCTAACCAAAAAGCAGGCGGCAATAATCTCACTTCTTCGGCGAGACGCGCCGCGTCAAATCGCCAAGGCAACTGAAGAAACGGTTGATTAAATTCCATCCGAGCATTACGCCACAAAGATGCCAGAGATGACAGAATATCGCGGCACTCAATTGAATACTTTGGGGTCAAAGTATTAAACTATGTCTCCGCAAAGTGAAGCTTCTCGATATGCAATCGATAGACTTGCCAGATCAAGTACTTGTGGCGCTAAGGCGTATCATTCGCGCGACCGATCTACATTCGAGAAAGCTGGGTAAAAAGACGGGGCTGACCACACCGCAGCTGGTCATTATCAAAGCAATCGGAGACCTTAAGGACCCAACCGTCTCAGATATCGCTAAAGCAGTGAGCTTAAGTTTAGCGACGGTCACCACGATCTTAAATCGCCTGGAGCGCAACGGCCTCGTGAATCGCGTGCGGTCTTCTGTGGACCGCCGAAGAGTTATCGTGACGCTGACTGAGGCAGGTCAAACACTCAAGGGCTCTGCACCTAACCCGTTACAAGACAGCTTTGTGGATCGCTTCAGCCGGTTGGCATCGTGGGAGCAGCACTCGATTGTGGCCTCCTTAGAGCGTGTTGCAGCAATGATGGATGCCGATGATCTCGACGCTGCACCACTTTTGGCCAGTGGAGAAGACGTCGTTTAGTCGAGCGAATTCAGCACCGACTTCAACACAATAGAGAAGTCACTGCGTCCGAATCCCCGTTTTTGCAGCGCCTGATAAATGGTGCGTGCTTTTTCGCCAAACTCGGCGTCGACCTCAGACTGCCTCGCTAGCTCGGCAGCAAGACCCAAGTCTTTCACCATCAAGTCAACCATGAACCCCGGCGCATAGTCATTTTCGGCGGGCGTGCCCGGCATGACACCCGGCCACGGGTTGTACACTTGTAATGACCAATTATTACCCGAGCTTGCCTTCATGATTTCCGACTGAATAGCTGGATCGAGCCCATTTGCCGCACCTAGCGCAAGCGCTTCGCACGTACCAATCATGTGAATCGCGAGCAACATGTTATTAGCGGCCTTGGCGACCTGGCCGGCCCCTTCGGAACCCGCATGGAAAATTTTATTTTCATCCCCCATGGCGCTAAGGACCGCTTTAGCACGCAAGAACGCATCAGCCGCACCGCCGCACATAAACGCAAGTGTGCCCGCTTGAGCCGCAGCAACGCCACCTGAGACAGGTGTGTCCATAAAAGCAATCTGTGCCTGCTTGGCGGCCGCATGCAATGTTCTCGCTGTCATCGCATCAATCGTACTCGCATCCAAGACGAGCGTGCCGTCAGGGAGGTGAGCAAATAACCCCTCATCACCGAGCATCACGGCTTCGACATGTTGCCCCGCCGGCAACATCGATAACACCACATCAACATCAGCCGCCGCGTCACGAGCAGAAACAGTGGCGCGCGCACCGGCACTTACAACATCGGCTAACGCCTGCTCCGACAAATCGAAGGCGTTGACCGACCAGCCTGCTTTAAGAAGATTCTTAGCCATGGGGCCGCCCATGTTACCCAGACCAATAAAAGCGATTGTCTTCATGTGTTTTCCAGTAATGTTGGCAAGTACTGACTACCAGGGATAGCTCATTTTAGGTGCGCCTAAAGGCTCAGCAAAGAAGGATTCAAGCACGTCCACTGGTACGTCCTGAACCGTGGCAAATTGCCACTTTGGTTGGCGATCTTTGTCGACAAGTAGCGCCCTGACACCCTCGGAAAATTCGGGATGCCGCATAATATTAGCGCCTAAACGAAGCTCAGTATCGAAGACCTCTTTAAGCGAGTAATTCACTGAATCGTTGAGCTGACGAAAGATCCAACAGGCGGCCAGCTTCGAGCCGTGAGCAAAACCATCGCGCGCTTTCTGAAGCCAGACATTATCGCCTTCGTAACCCAGTAATCGATCCGAAATATCATTGAGATTATCGCCTGCCACCAGCGCATTGACTTGTGGCATCAGCGGCTCGACCACGCCCAGGGGCTGATCGATCGTCGCCTCCATGCTTAAAATCTGGTCAACAATCGCGGTATTCGCCGCTGGGTCATCGCTCCAGAGCCCTTTCGCAAGCGCCTCTATGACACTGTGACGCTGCTCATGCGCCAAAAACACATCGCCGAGATTTGCATAAAGCGCATCAGTCGCATTGATATGCGCGGAGGTCAGTGACAAAAATCTCCCTATCATGCCAGGCGTTCGATTTAGGAAGTAACTGCCACCGACATCTGGGAACAGCGCAATCGTAATTTCAGGCATACCAATGCGCGTGCGTTCACTCACCACGCGATGACTGCAACCGGCCATGACGCCCATGCCGCCGCCCATCACAACACCATGTCCCCAACAGATAACGGGCTTGGGGTAGGTAAAGAGGGCGTAATTCATTTGATACTCGCGCGCAAAAAAGTTCTCCGCGTAGGTGCAAGGACCACCTGGATTCTCCATAGACGACCGGCGCAGCTCGTGTACGTCTCCACCCGCACAAAAGGCCTTCTCTCCCTCACCGTCGATGTAAACCGCGGCAATCGAGTCATCCTCGGCCCATTCAAGCAGCTGAGCCAGCATAATTTCGATCATCTCGGCATCAAGCGAGTTGAGAATCCGAGGGGTGTTAAGGGTCAAACGACCGACCCGGCGGTCACCGTCACCAATGGTTGAAACTAACACTACGTCACTCATTTATTTTTCCATTCTGGGGCGCGCTTCTCTAAAAAAGCATTCACGCCCTCTTTCTGATCTTCTGTTGAAAAAAGTGCCACAAACTCATCTCGCTCCGCGATCAAACCGGCGCCAATAGAGACGTCTCTCGCTGAGTGGATCAGTCTTTTACAGGCGGCAATGGACGTTGGACTTTGACCCGAGGCGCTTGTCGCCAGAGCCATGGCGGTACTGAGCGCCTCGCCCGATTCAACAACCTCCTCCACAAGACCGACTGACAGGGCTTTTTCGGCAGCAAGGCGTTCACCGCAAAGAATCATGCGCTTAGCCCAGCCTTCGCCGACCAATTGGGCGAGCCGCTGTGTACCACCGGCGCAGGGGAGTAGGCCCACCTTCGCCTCCGGCAAAGCAAGTGAAGCGTGGCGTTCCGCGATTCGAATATCGCAGGCTAAAGCCACCTCTAATCCACCACCCATGGCATAACCGTTTATAGCGGCGATCGAGACACCGCGATAATCTGATAAGGCCTCAAAAGCACGACCAAACGCATGTGCTATTGCGCCCGCTGCCGCGGGATCCCCGCCCGCGAATTGATTAAGGTCTGCGCCGGCAGAGAAGAACTTCTCACCATTACCGGTAATAATCAGCGCTCGGACGTCTGATCGGTCGTTAAGCGCATGAACAACCGTTTCAAGCGCGGGCAGACTCTCAAGATCCCAAGTATTCGCACCCGGGTTATTAATCGTCACTGTGGCAATTCCGTTCTCTGTCGCCACCTGGACCTTTTCGCTCGGACTCACACTCATTGGATGACCTCCAGTGCGCCACTCATGAGCGCCTGTCGCGATATGATCACTCTCATAATCTCGTTGGTGCCCTCCAAAATTTGATGAACACGCGTGTCTCTCACGTAGCGTTCCATCGGATACTCGCGTATGTAACCGTACCCACCAAATAACTGAAGCGCATCGTTACACACTTTGAAGCCCACATCAGTGGCGAATCGTTTTGCCATGGCACAGTACGTGGTCGAATTTGGATCCTGATGATCAAGCTTACTCGCCGCCAAACGAATCATCTGGCGCGCCGCGACAAGCTCGGTGAGCATGTCCGCTACTTGAAACTGGGTATGCTGAAAATCGGCTATCGCCGTGCCGAATTGCTCACGGTTTTGAACATAGTCCACTGCATCAACAATCGCCTGCTGAGCGGTACCGACCGAGCACGTCGCAATATTAATGCGACCGCCATCCAGCCCCTCCATTGCAATGGCAAAGCCTTGACCTTCCTCACCCAGCCGATTGACCACCGGCACTGCAACATTATCAAAATTGATTTGCCGGGTAGGTTGAGCATTCCAACCCATCTTGTCTTCTTTTTTTCCGTAACTGATTCCGTCGAGATCGGCAGGAACTAAAAAAGCAGTGATTCCGCGAGAACCTTCGTCTTTGGTCCTGGCCATAACGACTAAAACGTCTGTGTCGCCGGCCCCTGAAATAAAGACTTTGGTGCCCGAAAGGCGATACACATCGCCGTCTCGTTTTGCAGTGGTTCGAAGTGACGCAGCGTCGGAACCGGCACCGGGCTCTGTCAAACAATACGACGCAAGCTTTTCACCCGACATCAAATCGGGGCACCACATATCAACCACTGAAGCTTGGCAATATTTGCCGATCATGGCGGACGCCATGTTGTGAATAGTGAGGAAAGCCGCGGTCGTGGTACAGCCTCTTGCCAACTCCTCCACGATCAAGCTCGCATCAAGGCGTGTCATGCCAAGGCCACCCGCCGCCTCGGGTACGATCATCCCCATGAACCCCAAATCACCCGCGGCTTTGAATGCGTGCTTTGGAAAAATAGCAGTCTGGTCCCATTGCGCCGCGTGAGGCCTAAACTCGGACCGCGCAAACTCTCGGGCGCTCGACACATAGGCGCGCTGCTCTTCGCTCAGTTCAAAATCCATACTATTGTCCTTTACTCACTGCACTGCTAACGCAACGTTTTATTCGGCGAGCATCCAATCAATACACAGCCATACACCCATCGCGAGGTCATGTGCTGATTCCACCAAGCACCGCCTCATTCAGTGTTTTACCACGTCACTCGTAACGTTTCCTTTTCTCGATTGCACCTGTCAGTGCTATTGTGCTCGCTGGCCCTAAAAACTGACCCAAAAACACTCTCTTATTGATTAATTTAAAATAAAAACATGTCCAAAATATCAGTCATTACCACCGAATTCTCTCGTGCCGTCACCCAGCTTGGGACCGACGATTTTGTGCCCACCATCGCACATATTCTCTGCGATCTTGCCGGCGCTGACGATGTGACGGTGATAGTTTACGGACAAGAAGAGCTGCCCACCATAAGCTTCGCACGACCACTTGCGGGTCAGCCCGAAAGCGCGCTAACCACTTACCTAAACGGTCCATTTTTACTCGATCCGTTTTATCGAGCTGCGGCCTATGACAAACAGTTTGGTGTCTTTCGGCTAACCGACCTTGCTCCCTCCAGTTTTCGCAGCTCCGAATACTACAAAAACTGGTACAAAAACTGCGGTTATGAGGACGAATGCGGCCTTCTTGTGCACCTCGCCAACGATAACTTCGTTAATATCTCTATCGGATTAACCACCAGCGGTGCACGCTTTAAAAAGTCCGACGTCAAACGTTTGTCTGGTATTTACGAACTGGCCGCGGCGTTATGTCAAAGACACTACCTCGAGGTACTTGAGGCCCAAAAACACACAACGCTTCGCGAACGAATGCATCGATCGCTCGCCGCCTTTGGCGCGAGTGTTCTCACGCGCAGAGAGCGTCAAGTCGTGGAACTGGTGCTCTTAGGCCACAACACACGACTGATCGCGGAAAAACTAGGTATTTCCATTGAAACCGTAAAACTGCATCGCAAGCATGCGTATGCCAAGCTCGATATCAGCTCTCAAGCAGAGCTTTTCTTCTTGTTCATGGAAGCACTCTCGCACTGGTCTGGCGACCCGGATACCGACCCGCTTATCGCGTACCAAGAGGGCGTCTGACGGTGCAGGCGCTCACACTGGCAGATGGTTTCGAGGCACTGAATCGAGGGGACCTCGCCACGGCCGGTGAGGCTTGCAAACAAGCGCTTGAGAAAGACCAGGCGCAGGTGCCCGCCCACTTTCTGGTTGGCCTAGTTGCCCTTGAGGGGCAACAGCGACAGATAGCGCACAAAGCGTTTAAGTCAGTAGTAAAACTCGACCGCAATCATGCAGCGGCATGGGCGCATTTGGCTAAGTTAAATGTTGGAGAAGGCCGAATAGCGGCCGCGGAGTCAGCCTTAAAAGAAGTAAGGCGCATACAGCCAAATGATCCTGTGGTGATAGAGCTTACCGGTACAGTGTTAAATTCTTTGGGAGAATATGAAACCGCAGAGCGCTTTTTTGAGCGCGCACATCAGATGGTACCCAACAACTCGTCTGCGCTAATGAATTTGGGGAACGTCCGAGTTTTTCTCGGGAAAATTGACGATGCGGTAGCGCTGTTCAAAAGGGCCATTGCATTAGAACCTAATAACGCTCAGTGCCATTGGGGACTTGCCAACTCCGAGAGAGCAGACAGCGACGACCACATCACTCAGATGCAGACATTGATTCAATCCGGGCAGCAGTCAAAACGCGCCCAAGGCTTTCTTCACTATGCCATTGGCAAAGAGAGTGAGGACCTGCGCGACTGGCACACCGCATTCAGTGCCTTCAGCGAAGGTGCTCGCGCGCGGCGCGAGACAGTGGAGTTCAATGAAGCCGATGAAATTGCGATGTTTGATGCCATCAAGGCAACGTATACGGCCGACTGGCTATCGGCGCGACCACCCGGCATTGCGGATTCATCACCTATTTTTGTGCTGGGTCAGCCCCGAACGGGCACAACGCTCATCGAGCGTGTAATCACGAGCCATTCACAAGTTCTTTCGGCCGGCGAACTGCAACAATTCGGACTCGCTGTGCGCCGTGCGACCCGACACAACGACCCCAAGCGTTTCTCGCGCGACCTCTTTTTGGCGGCAGCTGACATCGATCCAGCGGAAATTGGTCAAATGTACTTAAGATCAACCGCTAAACAGCGCGTTAAAAAACCCTTCTTTGTCGATAAGCTCCCGGTCAATTATCTCAATCTGCCACTGATTCTCGCAGCACTTCCCAACGCGAAGATCGTCCACCTTGTAAGAGGTCCGATGGACGCGTGCTTTGCCAGCTTCAAGCAGCTATTTGCCGATGCCTATCTTCACTCTTACGACCAAGGTGAAATGGCGCGACATCACGCACGATACCGCGACCTTATGGCGCATTTTCATGCTGAGTTCCAAGGGCAAATCATCGATGTGAGTTACGAGGACACCGCACGAGATCTAGAACCCAATGCACGGAGATTAATTGCGGCATTGGGACTTGAGTGGGAAGACGCCTGCCTAAATTTTCACGAAAGTAGCGCAGGTGTTGCCACCGCAAGCTCGGTGCAGGTGAGAGAGCCCGCACACACGCGGTCAATTGGGCGCTGGCGTCGGTACGAGGCTGAGCTAAGCCCCATGGCAAGTGAGCTTAATCGCTTGGGGGTTCCCTTAGATTAGCGCCGGAGTATACTGACTCGTAGATGAACTGAAGCGTTCGACTTCTTAACAAAAATGACGAGCAGACTTTACGTGACGACTGCTCAGCGCCACCCGAGGAAACCATTATGTCAAAGGTCTTTGGCACAAAACCCAACACCAAACTCTTGCTGCCGCTCGCTGTATCAGCAGCACTGATCAGTACAGGCCCAGTGGTCGCACAAACTCTCGAAGAGGTTATCGTTGTAGCGACGAAGCGAGAGCAGGGCGTCATGGACGTGCCCCTCGCGATCACAGCGCTGTCTGGTAACTTTATTGCAGAGACGAACCTTAACGATGTAAAGGACCTTATTGCTTACACGCCAGGCGTCAGCGGTAACTCGCAAGACTCTTACATCGACGCCGTCAGTATTCGAGGTGTGCGAACGCAGGACTTTGGTGTCGGGGGCGATCCCTCATCAGCCTTTTTTAAGAACGACCTTTATGAGGGCAGAAACGGCTCCGCTGTAACGAGCTTGTTTGACGTTGAACGGGCTGAGATCCTTCGGGGGCCCCAGGGCTTCTTGTTCGGACGCAACTCGATCGGTGGCGCATTCAGTGTGCACACACGTAAAGCGGAAATAGGCTCAAATGATGCCTTTATCGACTTTGACTTCGGGCAGCGCGAGCACGCGGTATTTGAGGGCGCCGTCAACATTCCAATAAGCGACAATTTTGCTATGCGTTTAGCCGGTTACAGTTCGCACGAAGAGGGCTTCGTAAAGAACGTATTCTCGGGTAGCAACGAAATCGACCACAACAAAAAGGCCATTCGCTGGTCGACCCGCTATGAGTCGGACGCACTCTCTATCGACACGGTTGTTGACTGGGAAGATAGAAAGCAGTCAGGTTCGATGTATCGCGCGATCGATAGTGGCGACATCTGGGACGCGCTCGACGGATACATCGTTGACGATACAACGGTCAATGGAAACAACCAGCAAATTGACTCCGATCTTGAAGGTGGCGATGCTGATATCGGAGACCTTCTTACCGTCGGGGTATTTGTTGAGTACGACCTAGGCTTTGCAACGCTCAACTCGAACACAGGCTACAAAGACCACGACTACTACTACTCTGAAGATTACGACGGCACGTCGCTCAACATTAATAACTTCCAGTT
>CBFHJX010000014.1:0-28497 GCA_965656285.1 Luminiphilus sp.
AGCGAAGTGAGAATTTGCAGGAAGTCCCTATTGCGATCAGCGCGATTGATGCGGCAACCATTGACCGCGCAGGCATTGAGCGCGCAGGTGACTACATCAGTCTAATTCCGAACGTGACGTTGGTGGATACCGCCAACGTGGGCGACACCCAAGTCAGTATCCGGGGAATCGTATCCACTCGCGATGCCGAATCGACCTTTGCTTATGTCGTAGATGGAGTTCTCAGTACCAACCCCAACAGTTTTAATGAAGAGCTTTTTGATGTTGAGCAGATCGAAGTTCTCAAAGGCCCGCAAGGAGCACTCTATGGTCGAAACGCGGTGTCAGGCGCCATTTTAGTCACCACTAAAAAGCCGGGTGACGAGGTTGAGGCTGAAGTTGCGGTCGGTGCGGGCAACAACAGCTCGTTCAAAGCCCGCGCAATGGTCAGTGGCCCTATCGGTGACAACATGGCCGGTCGTATCGCCTTTAGTAGGAGAGAGACCGATGGTTTTTACAGCAACAGATTCACCGGCAAAAAAGGCACAGTTGACTACTTAGAGGACAACAGTGCCCGAGCGCGCTTGGTGTGGAACGTGAGCGACGACTTAGAGCTCGATTTTCGTGCTGGCTACACCGATATCTCAGGGGGCGCCATAAACTTTAACGCCGCTTTTGCGATCCCTGCGTTTGAGGCCGCATTTGGCAGCCCTGCGTTTTTTGCTGACCCCAACCAACTGGACTTTAACTTTACCTTTAACGTCCCGGGTGAGAACGAGCAAACGACGACTGACTTTTCGGTTAAGGCCGACTACGCCATGGACGGTATGGATTTGATCGCAAGCTTCGCTTACACGGACCTGGAGGAGTACCTTCTTTCGGACGGTACGTCAGCGACCTTTTACGGTTATGAGCTGACGCCGCAGTGTCAAACCGACCGGGCAACCTTAAACAGTTTCACGCGAACAGATCTTTTTGGTCCGGCCGCCGCGCCCTTCCTGGTGCTGCCCTCGGGTGACCCCGCCAATGATTTCGCGGGCGTTTACGGCCCTTACACGCCCACCTCGTGTGACGGTTATCAGTATCAGGAGCGCAACCAAGAAGACATGAGCGTCGATGTGCGCTTGGTGTCGACCGACGAGTCGTCAACGCGTTGGATCGCCGGAGTTTACTGGGCTGAGATCGAGCGAGAGGTTGTCGTGGCGTATGGTGCCGATACCGGAAACGGCTTCCTCAGGCAGCCTTATGTGCCGGCAAACGGGCCGAACCCAACGGATCTTTTGTTCTGGGATAAGTTCGACACCGATGTCATGGCAGTTTATGGGCAAATGGAGTTTGATCTGTCAGACACCTGGGAGCTGGCACTGGCTGCACGCTACGATCGCGAGGAGCGAACAGTCGATAATCAAGTCCCCAACGTTAATAACTCGGGTCTGAACGTCAACCTTGTTGATGCGAACTTTGCACCCTTACCCATCAACCCCGCATTGGCAGGCGGCGCGATAGCAGATCGCAGTGCAGACTTTAATCAGTTTCAGCCAAAGGTCACCTTGAGTTGGGCGGCCTCTGATCAGATCAATTGGTACGCCTCTTACGGTATGGGATTCCGCTCCGGTGGTTTCAATAGCGTTGGCACATCGGACACGCTTAATTTTTGGTTTAACTCGGGTTTTGGAGGTCCAGGTGAAGCGGTCGATGCTCAGCTGCAAATTACAGATGACTACGACAAAGAAATATCCAGGTCGATCGAACTTGGTGTGAAAGCTGAGTACATGGACCGGCGTGTTCGTGTTAACGCAGCGGTCTTTAAGACGGATGTCGACGACAACCAGTTCTTTGAGTTCTTTGCAGGACCGTTTGGTCTGTTGCGAACGGTCACGACCATTGACGAGTTAACGATTCGTGGTTTTGAGGTCGATGCGACCTTTGCGGTAACTGAGAATCTGTCGATTTATGGGGGTGCGGGTTTCTTGGACTCGGAGATTTTAGAGAACAGGAATCGTCCCCTTTCGGTCGGAAATGATGTCCCACAAGCACCCAATAACAGCAGTAACTTGGGTGTCCAGTGGGTGAGTTCAGCGTGGTCGGGCGTAGAGCTGGTCGCACGTGTCGATTATCAGCGGGTAGGACAGACCCATTTCCACACGCTTCAGGGTGAGCAGACGCCAACCATTTGGAATGCGTTTTTTGCCCCGGGATTCAATGCCGACTTTTCCAAGTCAGCACGTGACTCGTACTCGACCGTGGATGCGCGGATCAGCCTCGAAGCGGCGGATTGGACGGTGACCGCGTGGGGCCGCAACATTACCGACGAGCAATACTTGCAAGAAGTGATTCCGGCACCCGAATTTGGTGGCACCTTTAATCACCCGTCAGCACGTGATGCCTATGGTTTGGATGTGACTTACCGTTTTTAGTGTGGTCACTCGTTATCAAAAAGGGGACGCGCGCGTCCCCTTTTTTTATGCTCTGATGAGAGGTGTTTAGAGTGCCGCGATCTCTTCGTCGGACAGTCCCAACAGGCCGCCTAATATTTCGGTGTTGTGCTCTCCGATAGCAGCCCCTGGCCAATGAGTTTCTCCGGGCGTTCGCGACAGCTTGGGCATGATCGCCGGGATCTTAAGAGGCTTGCCATCGATTTCGACGGTCTCAAACATACCGCGCGCGTTGTAGTGCGGATCGTCCATCATGTCTTGAACACTGTAAATCGGTCCCACGGGGACTCTCGCCGCCTCTAATGTATCAATAATTTCCCTCGAGCTGTGTTGCGCGCACCAGTCCGATAGTGCCTTGTCGATCTTTGCTTGATGAATAACTCGGCCCGGATTTTGCGCAAGCTCAGGATCCTCAGCCATATCCAATCGTCCGGCCTCGGTCATAAGGCGCTTAAAAATACTATCGCCGTTGCCGCCGATAACGACGTGTTTTTGATCGCCGCAAAGGTAGGTGTTGGTGGGAACAATTCCGGTGATGGTGCTGCCGGATGGTTCGCGAACAACACCTGCACCGTCGAACTCGGGGATGATTCCCTCCAGCAAGTTAAACACTGACTCATAAAGTGCGACGTCCACGACTTGCCCCTCACCGGATTGGTGTCGCTGAATAATCGCCAGTGCGACGCCCAGTGCCGCGTGAATGCCGGCCACGGTGTCGCCCAGTGAAATATTAGGCCGAACGGGCGCTTCACCCGGCTCACCGTTAATGTATCGAAATCCGCCATAACCCTCGGTCACCGACGCGTAACCGGGTTTATGTGCAAATGGCCCGGTCTGTCCATAGCCAGAGATGCGCGCATAAATAACCCCTGGATTCTCGCGCTTGATGTCCTCTGGACCCAGGCCCCATTTTTCCATGGCGCCGGGTCTGAAGTTTTCGACCACTACATCCGCCTTACAAAGGAGATCGAATGCGACTTGCTGACCGCGCTCAGACTTAAGGTCCAGAGTGACGCTTTTCTTATTGCGGCCTAGCGAGTGGTACCAAAGTGATGTGCCGTCTCTGACTTCTCGCCATTGGCGAACAGGGTCTCCACTGGGCGGTTCCACCTTAATGACTTCGGCACCAAAGTAGCCAAGTATGGTCCCGGTAAAGGGGCCGGCGAGAAGTTGTCCGAGCTCTACAACACGAAGTCCTGCGAGTGGTCGTTGGTCTGACATGTGTGCGTCCTTGGGAGTGCTTCATCTATACGCGCGAGAGGCGGTTACAGCCTTCTCAACGTGCGCCATTCATGACTTCAGTCTATCTGCGGCACGATTAAGCTGACATACCCTACTGATGTAGGCCTGTAAAACAGGATTAAAAGAGGGCTGTTATGACGCTGGAAAGTCAGTACAGTCGCGAGACTCATCAATAAAAAAGGAGCGATGTGTGACAGAGTTGACTAACAAAGTGATATGGATAACGGGTGCGTCTTCAGGGATTGGTAAGGCACTGGCCCAGACAGCTGCGCAGCAAGATACAAAGCTCATACTGTCGGGAAGAAGAATCGAGGCACTGGATGCGCTTGCCGATGAGCTTGCAGTCGATTGTCTCGTTTTACCGTTTGAGGTCACTGATTTCGAGGCGCTGGAACACAAGGTAGAAGAGGCTTGGGCGTGGCAGGGACGTGTTGATATTTTGGTCAACAATGCGGGTATCAGTCAGCGCTGTTTAGCGATCGATGCCAAGCCTGAAATTTATACTGAGCTGATTAACATTGACCTCATTGCGCCTATTTGGCTCACGCAGCTTCAATTGTCACGCATGGCTGACGCGGGTAGTGGCCATATTGTCGCAATCAGCTCGGTTGCCGGTCGAATCGGTGCACCCTTAAGAACAGCTTATTCTGCGGCGAAGTTCGGCCTTATTGGTTACATGGACGCGCTGCGAACCGAAGTAGAACAGCCCCATAATATTAAGGTCACGAATATTTTGCCGGGGTCGGTCGCGACCGACGTGTCTCGGAACGCACTGGCGGGTGACGGTTCTAAGCGGGGTGTGTCAGATGCGGTCATTGATTCGGGAGATGACCCCATGGACTGTGCCACCTGCATTTGGGATGCCGTCAATGCAGATACGCCGGAATATATTTATGCCAAAGAAATGGAAATGGGCTTGGCGCAGATGCGGCACGCTGATCCCGATACTTTTTTTGCAGCCATCTCTGACTTCGGTGCTCAAACGGTTGAGGCCTACTGGAAGGAGCAGGGCGCTCAGGACTAATTGGCGCCGTTTCTGGCGACTCAATAAGGTTGTCCGCATTTTTGCCATTAAAAGAGTGATCTGGTGGAAGTAATCTCGTGTACACTCCGCAACCCCCCAAACGGAGTAGTTTTGTTTGAGGGGTATACCAAAGCGATATTGTGTGTGCCTTGTTTTGGTAAGCCACTTTTAAGCACAAACAAAAGCAAATCACAAAAATCCACAGGAGATTGAATGTGACTAAATTTTTCTCAAGAAAGAAAGCCGCGATTTTAGCGCTGGCCGTGCCTGTTGCAATGGGCTTGCCGGTCCAAGTACTGGCTCAAGACGGTGAAATCGAAGAGGTAATCATTACCGGTACACGCGTTGCAGATCGATCTGCCGCAGATTCAACGGTTCCCGTTGATGTTATATCGGGTGCTGACTTCCGGGATACAGGATCTACTGATATTCAGGACATGCTCAGAACCGCGGTACCGTCTTACGACGTAAACGCACAGCCCATCAGTGACGCAGCAAGTATTATTCGACCCGCAAACCTTCGCGGTTTGTCGCCCGATAACACATTGGTGTTGGTCAATGGTAAGCGACGTCACCGCGGCTCTGTAATTTCTTTCTTGGGTGGTGGTATTTCTGACGGTGCTCAAGGCGTCGACCTGGCTGCTATTCCGTCACTTGCTTTGAAGCAAGTAGAGGTCCTTCGTGATGGTGCGTCATCTCAGTATGGCTCTGACGCAATTGCAGGCGTAATGAACTTCCTGCTTCGCGATGATGCAGAAGGGTTTGAGCTTGTCACACGCTACGGATCTACCTTTGAAGGCGACGGCAACAACTACATGGTCGCCGCAAACCTGGGCCTCCCACTGGGCGATAATGGATTTATTAACCTTACCGGTGAAGTACGTGATGTCGAAGGTACCGTTCGTTCCGTTGTTCGTAACGACGTTGCAACGGCAGTTGCTAACGGTTACGCACCCGTGGCGAACTTTCAGAACATCAACACCTACACGAATGAAGTTCCGCAGTACTGGGGTCAGCCCGATGTCGAAGATGACGTAAAGTTCTTCTTTAACGCGGCCTATGAGCTGAATGAGACAACAGAACTGTACGCGTTTGGTAACATGGCAGAGCGAACGGTTACTGGTGGCTTCTTCTACCGAAACATTGTTGGCCCCAATCGTGGAAGCCAGCGTGGTGGTGTTTACCGTGGTCCCTATGTTGACCCAACAACGGGCATGTCGTTGTCACAGGACGATGGCGGTGTCGCTTCAATTTTGGTCGGTGACTTAGATGGTGGTTCTAGCTGTATCGACGGTATTCCACTCGGTGGTTCTGGCGGTGTCATTCCGGATGCAGGGTTCCTTTCGCAAGTTACAGCAAGCGATAACTGTTTCTCTTTTGCCGAGACCATTCCAGCCGGATTCGTTCCGCGATTTGGTGGTGACAACGAAGATTCGTCGTTCACTTTTGGTGTCCGTGGCGAAATGGCGGGTGGTATTGCTTATGACGTGAGTGCTCAGCGCGGTTCTAACCGAACTGATTACTTCATTAGAAACACAATTAACGCGTCTCTAGGCCCGAATACGCCGCGCGACTTTGTGCCTGGTGGTCAGGAGCAAACGGAGACGTTGTTTAACATCAACTTTGTTAAGTCAGTCGATGTTGAAGGATTCAGTTCTCCACTGAACGTGGCGTTTGGATACGAAAATCGCGAAGAAGAGTTTGATCTTTTCGCGGGTGATGCGGCGTCCTATGCATTGGGTCCTTTAGCGTCTCAAGGTTTCTCTTCAAGCTCTAACGGTTTTGGTGGATTCCCCAGAGACACGTCAGCGTCACAAGACAGTGATGCTGTGTTTATTGATCTCGAAGCGGACGTGACCGATGCAACAACGCTTCAAGTTGCAGTTCGACGTGAGGAGTTCAACAACTTCGGCAATACCACTAACTATAAGTTGGCGGGTCTGCACCGAATGACTGAAGACGTTCGTATCCGAGCGGCCTATTCAACAGGTTTCCACGCACCGACTTCTGGACAAGCCAGTATCACTAACGTAACGACTCAAAACGTTGCCGGTACACTGGTCGATCAGGGTACGCTGCCGCTATTTTCAGCAGCTGGTCAGCTCGCTGCGGACTTTGTAGAGAGTGCAGGTAACGGCAGACCACAGCTGGGCACAGAAGATGCGACTAACATGTCGTTGGGTGTTGCGATCGATGCGGGAGATTGGACTTGGACGATCGACTACTACAATATCGAAGTGGAAGATCGCATCGCACTGGGCGCTAACATTGATTTTCTGGACGCACTTAACTACGCCGGAAGCTCATCTTACGACTCTGTTTCCGCCGCTTTAACCGGTTTAGATGCCGCTGGTACGATAAACCGTCAGGAGTACCTTGGCCTTGACGATTTGGCGCAGTTCCGTTTCTTTACGAACGGTTTTAGCACAACAACTAAGGGTCTTGATTTGGTTGGTCGCGTAGATTTTGCGGCGCTGAGCGGTGACTCAACAGTAACCTTAGCGTTTAACTACAACGACACAACGGTCGACAATCGGGGCTCAATTAATCCGATTTCAGACGGTCGCGTCGAAGCACTCGAAGATCAGTTGCCAAGCATTAAAGGCAATGTCGCTTGGGCACACACGCAAGGTCGCTTCCGAACGCTTGTTCGTGCCAACTACTACGGCGGCTGGAAGTCTACGAGTAACGATTACAATGTAGGCGCAACGGTCATGGTCGACGCGCAGGTGTCGTATCAGGTCAACGATGAGTTAGAGCTCGTACTGGGCGTTGACAATCTGTTCGACGAGTACCCAGATCGTAATCCAGGTCAAGGCGGTGTTGGTCAGCTTTATCCAGAAGACAGCCCGTTCGGGTTTAATGGCGGAAGCTGGTATCTCCAAGGCCGTTACTCGTTCTAAGCTTTCGACTTTAGATACTGAAAACCCGCCTCGGCGGGTTTTTTTTTGACTGTGTGTTAAGTCCCTAGGGGTGTTTGGTGTAGACAATTTGTCCGTCGACAATGGTCATTGCGACATCGGTTTGCAGGATGGCTGGCTCGTCTATCGTCATAACGTCTTGGTTAAGAATGGTCAGATCTGCGCGCTTACCGACGACAACAGACCCCAAGTCGTCCTCCTGAAACGCCGCATAGGCATTCCAAAGAGTCATGGACTGAAGGGCTTCTTCACGGGATAGGCGCTGGTGGTACTCGTAGCCTTCCTCTGGGGTTCCTTTCAGCGTTTTCCGTGCCACAGCGGCATAAAAGTTTGCCAACGGGTTAATGGGCTCAACAGGCACATCGGTTCCGTTTGCCAAGTGAACCCCGGCGTTGAGTAAATCGCGCCACACATAGGCACCTGATTCAATTCGGTCTTTGCCCAGTCGATCGATAGCCCAAGGTCGATCCGAGCTCATGTGAACGGTTTGAATGGAGGCAATAACCCCTAAATCAGCGAAACGTGCAATATCGTCGGGTACTAGGTGTTGGGAGTGCTCTATTCTTGATCGATGATCTCTCGTGCCGAGTTTGGCCGTTTCTATGGCATCGAGCACGACCGTATTGGCTTTGTCGCCAATCGCATGGGTATTGATCTGCCAGCCGTGTTCATTGGATTTTTTCATGATCTCGATGAGTCGTGCCTTGTCAAATGTCTGAACACCCGATGTGCCTGGGTCATCTGTGTAAGGCTCATGTAACCAGGCGGTTCTTGAGCCCAATGCGCCGTCCATAACAGCTTTAAACGAGGCGAGCGTTAGGCGTTGGTCACCCGTTGCGCGAACCGGAGCGCGATTAATCCAGTACTGGGTTAGCGCCTCATCTTGCGCACTGATCATCGAGTAAACGCGAAGTTTCAGATCGCCCGCTGCATCGAGCGCGAGCAGTGCGTCAACTTCCGTTGCGCCAGCACCCGCATCGTGAAAGGACGTGATGCCCCATTTGAAGGCCTGCGCCTGTGCAATCTCTATGGCATTTTTTGCCGATGCTTCGCTAAATGCCGTTAAGGGCGTCAAGAGGTCCATGGCATTTTCATGCAAAATGCCCGTGGGGTTACCGCGTTGATCCTTGACGATCACGCCGCCCTCAGGCGTGTCGGTCGTAAAGTTAATCCCTAAGGCACGCATAGCGGCCTCATTGGCCAATGCA
The DNA here is from genome assembly GCA_965656285.1 of Luminiphilus sp. GTDB lineage: Bacteria > Pseudomonadota > Gammaproteobacteria > Pseudomonadales > Halieaceae > Luminiphilus. Next base: position 8,810 of record CBFHJX010000014.1, read on the forward strand.
GAGTGCCCGTTGGCATGACCGAGAACGACAGGGTGGTTGGGACTGACTTCAGACAAGGCCTTGTGGGTTGGGAAGCCATCCACCATTTCTTTTGGATCTTTTGACCATTTGCTTTGATGCCAACCGCGCCCCTCGATGACCTGTCCGGCGGCGATTCGGGTCGTCGCATCGGCAACCATGCTGATGATATCGTCGTACGAGTCGGCTGTGTTTAAATCAAGGTTGAGAGCGGCTTTACCGAAGCTTGCTAAATGCCCGTGTCCCTCAATAAATCCGGGGTAGGCTACATTGGAACCGAGGTCGATATGCCGATGGTCACCACGTGCCGCGCCTGCTACCTCCGACAGTGAGCCAACATGCGAAAAGCGACCGTCCGAAATAAGGACAGCCTCTACCAACGATTGATCGTGCTCAGCGGTATAGATTTTCCCGGTGATCAACAAGTCTTCCGCTTGAGCCGGGGCCATTAACGCCAGAGCACTGACACAGAGAATCCACTGTTTAAAATGATGTTGCATAGCATGACGACCTTTAACGAGTTTCGAATACGCAGTATGACCCTGATGGCCGTTAATAAAAAAGAAGAGCCCTTTGGAGTGGTGCCTTTTGCGAACAAGGGACTGCTTCAAAAAAGACGCCAGCCTGCACTTTCAAAGCGATCTAGCGCTTTATGCGATGGAAAGCTGTAGTAGCGGCCTTTTGGTAAGTCAGGGCGGGGTGTCACAGCCAGCCGTTCGATGTCGTTAACCGCGTCTCTAATTTGTTCGACACCGGGCCCGTAGAGCGAGAGCACCTGATTCATGTACGAGATACCCGACTTCAAAGGTTGGCGCCTCTTTGAAATAACGTGACCCGTATCAATTTTACGATCCGTCACCCAATGAAGTGTTGTCCCCAGTTCCTCTTCCTTGTTGAGCATGGACCAAAAGCTCGCCATGACCCCTTTGTACTCGGGCAGCAGCCCAGAGTGCAGATTGATGACGCCAAGTTGCGCAATAAGAATGGTTTGCTCATGCAGAATCTGACCAAAGCGGATGCTGATCAGCAGATCGGGCTTGAAGTCTTCAATGAGGTGGCGCTGATCTGTGTTGATGTTTGTAAGGCCGATCTCTGGAGACTGCGCTTGGTGAGCGAGTTCGGCGAACGTGTGCCCTGAGGGCGGCATAAAACAGGTTTCTTTTATGATCAGGGCTTCGAGTCGCGGATCGCGTTGTTTCTCAGCGCCGACGCGCTCCGAGTAAAACAGAGCAAGCTCGTGGTGTTTAAAGAAGTGGGGTAACAGCGCATTGAGGGCGACGTTGGCGTAAATATCGCGGTTGTACAGAAGCCCTATTCGCACTGTTAATCCCCTGACAGTAGCCACCAGTTTACTCTGTCCTTTATGCTCCAGCGAGACCCTGAAGTTTAAGGGATGGCGAGAGGACATGTGATGCAGGGGTACTCAGTAAAAGTCGCAACGGCTGTGGTGATTGCCAATATGATCGGCACGGGTGTATTTACGTCCCTTGGCTTTCAGCTTTTAGCTATAGATTCGACCGGTGCAATTTTGTGGCTCTGGATCCTGGGTGGCCTCTGCGCGTTGTGTGGGGCACTGTGCTACGCGGAGTTGGGTGCACATCACCCGGGTTCAGGGGGTGAGTATCACTTCCTCACCGAGTTAGTTCACCCCTATGCCGGATTCTTATCGGGTGGCGTGTCCGCGACGGTCGGATTTGCTGCACCTATTGCCTTGGCCTCGCTGACATTTGGTGTGTACTTAGCCACCGCGCTTCCTGACATACCGCCGCGGCTGAGCGCGACGGCACTGATTCTAGTGATGGTTGCGGTTCACACTCAAACCTACCGAGAGAGCGCCAACGGACAGTACGTACTCACTCTGTTAAAGCTCTTATTAATCGTTCTTTTTATTATCACCGCCTTATTTTTGGGCAGTGGTTTTGCCGAGCAGTTAAGCCCAGCATCACTTGTAGACGTGACCGAGGTGTTTTCTGGCCCAGGCGCGGTTGCTTTGATTTACGTGACCTATGCCTACTCCGGTTGGAATGCCGCCACCTATATTTTGGGCGAGCTTGATAGCCCTCAGCGCGATCTTCCCCGAGCGCTGATAGTGGGTTGCGCTGTAGTGACGCTGATTTATGTGCTCCTCAACGCGGTGTTTTTGACGTCTGCGTCGGTTTCATCGCTCAGCGGGGAGATCGAAATTGCCTATATTGTTGCGGACGCAGTCCTGGGGGAAGGGGGTGCCTTTGTGGTGTCACTTTTGTTGTCAGGCATTTTGATTTCAACCGTCAGCGCCATGATTATGGCCGGTCCTCGTGCACTACAGCGGCTCGGCGAGGACTACCCGGGTCTGGACTGGCTCGGACAAAAAAATGCGGGCGGTCTACCTGCTAACGCTATTGTGTTCATGGGGCTGATCGCTTTGTTTTTTCTTTGGACGTCGACGTTTGAGCAAATTCTTTTGTTTGCAGGTTTGGTCATGGCCGCCAATACACTGTTTACGGTCATGGCGGTGTTTATCAGTCGAGCGCGACGAAGGCGTGCGCACAGCGACGCACAGTCAACCTTTCATATGCCTCTGTACCCTCTGCCAGCAATTGTATTTTTGATAATTACGGGGTGGACGGTCGTTTACACGGCTGTGCAGTACCCTACTGGGCTGCTGGCAGCTGGCGCCCTCTTGGTCGCGGGCTACCCGCTGTTTAAGCGGCTTCGTCGTAACGGCTGATTTGTCAGTGACTGATGCACCTTTCTGTTGGGCGGGGTTCTTTTCACTGCAGTAAGCCGCAGCGAGTGGAGCAGGCTCTCCCGTTTGAAGATGAAGACTGGTTTTGTCAGAGAGTTCTTTGCCTTCGCTCCCGTGTCGTGTAGGTTAAAAAGCGATGGGAGTTTGATTCGCACTCATCACCTTAAATAATTCAAATAGTGGTAACTCATGACTGACTCAAGCTCGGCGGCGCAGGCCGCAAACAATCCGTATGCCTCGGCGCGCACAGGTTATTACGCGCTGTGTATTCTCACCCTTGTCTACAGCGTCAACTTCATCGATCGGCAGCTCTTATCGATTCTTCAGGAGTCAATCAAGGCCGATCTCATGCTCAGTGATGCGCAGTTGGGCTTGCTGACCGGGTTTGCATTTGCGGTCTTTTACACGTTCGCTGGGTTACCCATTGCAAGTCTGGCCGATAGAAGCAATCGAAGAAACATTGTCGCCGTTTCACTAACCATCTGGAGCGGCATGACAGCGCTGAGTGGCATGGCTCAGAACTATGGACAATTACTTGCGGCTCGCGTCGGGGTAGGCATTGGCGAGGCGGGCGGTAGCCCCCCATCGCATTCGATGATTTCGGATATTTTCCCACCCGAGAAACGCGCGAGTGCACTCGGTTTTTACTCGACTGGAATCAGTATCGGAATTTTATTTGGTTTCTTGTTTGGTGGATGGCTCAACGAGTTTTTCGGCTGGCGTGTCGCGTTTTTTGTCGTCGGTGTCCCGGGCGTTTTGATTGCGATTGTGCTTAAGCTGACCGTCCCGGAGCCCATTCGAGGTCTCACCGAAAATCGCGCCTCTGCTGGCGAGAATCCCTCGATGCTGAGTGTGTTCAAGCTGCTACTGAGTCGGCCGTCGTTTATGTTGATGGCGCTGGGTGCTGCAATGAACGCCTTTGCGGGATACAGCAGTTCGAATTGGATCGCATCGTTTATGATCAGAACGCACCAAATGCCGACGGGCGAATTGGGCACCTGGCTTGCACTGATTATTGGCGTTGGTGGCGCGATTGGTGTGTTCAGTTCAGGCGTCTTAGCGGACAAGCTCGGTAAGCGCGACAAGCGTTGGTACATGTGGGTTGCTGTTTTTGCCTGTGTAATTTCTATTCCATTTCAGATCAGTCTGTTTCTGGTCGACAGTCCTTACACGGCGCTCTTACTGCTGATCGTGCCCGCCATTTTATCGAACGCGTACCTGGGTGCGACGATTGCGTGTGTGCACGGGATGGTGGGACTCAAGATGCGAGCTGTATCTTCAGCGCTTCTATTTTTTATCCTGAATATGATCGGTTTGGGTTTGGGGCCCACGTCAATCGGACTGCTGAGTGACACGCTTTCTGACCAGCACGGTGTCGATTCGCTGGGCTATGCGATGATGTACATTATTCCAAGTGCCATGTTTATCTCAGGAATCTTCTACTTACTGGCCTCGCGCTATATTCGAGACGACTTAGCGCAGGCGCCGGATTAACTAAAGCCCGCAGGTTGCGGGCTCCTCCTTAAAATCCTGACTTGAGAACGCGTTGCGAAATTGCGCGTTTTTCAATGTCGTTTTTGTTGAACACGATAGGCCGCCATTGTTTTTCGGCATAGAGTTTCGTTTGATCATCGAAGTGCGGTGAGGCCGGGTCGCCGGACTGTGAATAAGACAGAATCGCCTCCGCTTCAGGGCCTGCCTCGCCCCAAGCCAGCGCCATAATAAAGCTCGAGCCGTGCACGACGTTGTAGCCTGATGTTGACAGGCTCTTACTGTCGGCCACGAACTGTTCGCTACCGGTAAAAATTGGTGTCTCAGTGGGGTTGTTTGTGCGTGTGGTCGTGCCTTGAATATTGGCTATGCCGTCGTAGCCATTACCACCGTGAATCGGATAGTCACGCTCATCGCGATGTGCCAACTGCAGTTCCCCCAACGGAACATCTAGGGCGATACCGGCTGTGTTGAGGAGATCCACCGCTTCGGCAAGACGATCGAGTGCGAGCGATTCATTCGCTAAACCCCTTGGTGTGTCAGCAGGTTCCATGGGATTAAAGGTGACGTTGAAGAGTGATTGACCTAGGTAGGTCTCATCGTAGGGGTAGCGGGTGATCCACTCCCGAAACAGAACTGCGCCTCGTGACTCCCGATTGAATTTACGATCCCAGCTTTTTAGGACTGCGCAGGCCGTGGTGAGATTAATGATCTTGCCCGCGACTTCACGCTCGGGCGCGTTCTGGCAGGCCGCTAAAACCTCGGGCAGCAACAGATGAGCGGTCAGACTGTCATTGCCAAAAAGTGCGTCTTGCATCTCCGTGCGATTGAATTTGTTGTCGCTGCCGGCATAACTAAAAGCGCTGTTTGGTTTGAGCAGTTCAATATTCATGCGGGTTCGAACGGATCGAGGCGTCATTGTTGCGCCATAAAGTGGCGAGAGCGACTCTGCAGGGCGCTCAGGATCACTCAGCCAGTAGCTGTCGTTGGCGTTGAATACGTACTGTTCGCTCTCAATCAACGGACGTCGCTCAAAGGGTTCGGTATTGGCCACCGGAGAGGTGGTCTCGAGCCAATCATTCGCCGCATTACTGCCATCTAAAATCACGAGTCCTTTGGATAAAAACAGATACTGAAGTTTCGGGACGACTTTCAGTGTTTGACGCCAGCGCTCAATGGCTTCAGTACTCAAAGCACCCACGTTTGAGTTGTCGATGTAGACCGCTCGGCCGTCGGCTGAGGCGGCAATCGTGTTGACCCAAGGCATGGCATTGTAGGTCCGATGTGCGTCGATGAAGTCATCCATATTTCGGGCACTACCCATGGCTTTCCACTGTGCAAATGTGTGAACGTTGTCTTGATTTGCGTCGCGAACAGCGTAAGCGGTGAAAGGGTCGTCGCTGAGTCCTGGTAGCACTAACAGCGGACCGTGGTGTGATGACCAGATCGTGTGAGGTTTTGTATCGATGCCCGCATCCGTCTTGATATCGACCGATACCGCCACCTTGGTCAGAGAACGCCAGCCGTCCTGCCACCGGTACTGAGTCGGGTCGTTCGGATTCAGCGCCAGCTGATAGATCACGGTTCGTTTAGAGTTAGATACAGTATGTGACCATCCTAGGTTCTGATTAAAGCCAACGGCAACGCCCGGTGCGCCAATCAAGCCTGCACCGTAAGCATTGTACTTACCCGGAATGGTGAGATGCTTTTCCCAAAAACGCGCGATGCCGTACCAAGGGTAATGCGGATTTGCGAGTAACAACCCGCGTCCGTTTTCGGAGCGCTTAGAGGCAATGGCCCATGCGTTGGACCCCATATCGCGAAGCTTCATGTCACTGAGTGTGGCGTCGACTGGCGGTGCGGCATAAATCGCCGTGGCGATATGATCCTCTTTGGGGGTGATACCTTGAGGCGGCTGGGCTGCAACGAGGGCCCCTGATATACGGGGCAATGTGTATACCAACGTCACGTACTGCGCCATGACTTCGATTGTGGTCACCGGTCTGACCCAGTCTTCACCGTTGCACCATGAGCCGTGGTTGCCCGCTTTTTCTTCCAGAAATTGGTTGTAGCCTGCGGTATACCCTTCGATCCATTCGCGAATATCTGGCTCCTGTGCCTCAAGTGCCGCTTTCGCGCGCTCGGGAATACCAAGGGCCTTAACAACGATATCTCGCGTCGTATTGCGGTTGTTGCGCCCGGGGCCAAAAGCGGCAGCACTCTCGCCGCGTGACTGCACGAGTGCGAGAGCGATGTTGCAGACGTGGTCTTCTGCGGCACTGTAGGCCTCACCGAATCCGAGAGATCCCCATGAATTTGCCGTGATGTGGGGAATGCCGTACTTGGTTTTTACAATGGTTGCGGTATAGGTTGCGACGTCCTCAGTGGGCGTCGTGCTGTTTCCGCAGCCCATTAAAAAAATAACGCCGGTGGCGATCATGACTCGAGCGATCCGCTGCAAGAAACACTGAGAGAGTCGCTGCACGTGTTTTTGCGAGCGGTGTTGCGAGTGCTGTTGAGAGGACTGTTGAGAGCGCTGTTGAGCGGATCGCTGTAAGCGTTGAGTTACGGGCGCAATGGTCATGAGGCTTCCTTTTTGGGTATTAGACGCGATGTTAGGCGTTTGTGATGCTGAATTTGATTGAGCCGAGGGCGCCGTAGTTCACCTCATAGTTACCCGGTTCGCCAGGCAGGGCTACGCCACAAGTACCGGTCAGGAGCACGCAGTTTTGGGTAATGGGCAACTTAAGCGTCGCGCTTTTGTTAACACACCAATCAAGGGCGCTTTGGGGGCCTCCCAATGAGTCAAGCGGCGAGGTGGTGAGCCTTGTTTTACCGTCTTGGATGACCGTTATGTCCACGTGTGTCAGCAGACTAAAATCAAACTGATCCCAAGGCGTCATGTTGCCTAAGATAAAGCGATCGGTGCCCATATTGCACAGGATCAAATTAGCGGCGGTGAGGTCGTCGGGTGCTGAAAAGTCGATGTTGACCAGTTCAACAGCGGGTCCGACAGACAGGGGCGAGCCGTCGGCATTTAAACGAATCCCCATTTCACACTCGACTTTTCGTCCTTCGATAAAGGGTAGCTCCAGACCGTCGTTTGCCGCGCTGGAGTCGTACAGCATGCCAAGTAGCGCTTCTTCAAGGCCGAGGAAGGCTTGAATAGCGGTGCTGGTAACCCCAGCTTTAAGGCCTCCCGGTTGATCGCCAGTGATGCGTTTTACCAGATGGGGCAACGCAACATAGGCGTCCTCAACAGTGATGCCTTTGGGTAGGGGAGGGATGCTGCTGTGAGTCTTAATGGCGAGGGCAATATCGTCCAAAAGACCCTCTGAAAGAGAATGATTTCTCATCACTAAAACCGAGTGGTCCATCGTCCGATCACCACTGAGTATCGGCGATCGTAACTCGGTGCAGGAGCCGGTCGTAGCCATCAAAGCCGCCCGTCGCCGAGTGAAGAAGTGATCGATTATCCCAAATCACCAGCATGTCTTTTTCCCATTGGTGCCGGTATTGAAACTTGTCTTGTGTTTGGTGGGCGTAAAGCTCCATGAGGAGTGCTTGCGACTCCTCTAACGAGTGACCTTCAAGTGTCTGAATATAGGCCGCTGAGGAGTACAGTGCTTTCGCACCCGTCTCATGGTGTGTTCGAACGAGGGGGTGCGGGAAAGTCTCTCGGGCTTTTTCACTGGGTTTTATCTGCATGCTACGGCCCAGTTCTTGGTCTCTTTCACCGTAAGCACCATCGGGTGCGTAGCCGAGCGCTGCTGAGTGCACCGCCGTTACCCCGTCAATCTTTGCTCTCAGACCTTCAGGCATGTCCTCGTAGGCCTTTACTTGATCAGCAAACAAGGTGTCCCCGCCCTGCGGTGGAATCGTGATGCTAAACAGCGCTGTGCCGGCCGGTGGCACGGGCATAAAGCTCCAGTCGGTATGAAATATTTCGGCAAATATGGGCGTCTTTTCGTCAGCATTGCGCTGAATTGCGCAAATGTTGGGGAAACCTTCGATGTGGCCGAAAAAAGGGTCTTCACCGATGGGACCGAAGTATTGAGCGACCCGCTCAAGGTCATTTGGACTGAGTCGCTGATTGGGGAACGCGACAACCTTGTGCTCCAGCCATAGGGCACGCAGCTTCGCAACTTGGTCACTGCTGAGTTCGCTGGTGAGATCAATACCTTCGATGCGGGCACCGCAGGCGCACCCTGAGGGCGTCACTGAAAGCGTCATGTCTGGGCTCCTTATCGCACTATTGATCTCTGATAGTAGGTCAAGGGGCGTTATTCCACCATGCCAAATCCGAGTAGGCCCTGAGGTCGAGTTCATGGGTCCATGCGGAACGGTGTTGATGCGCAATGTGGTAATACGTCTCGGCTATTTCTGCGGGCAACAGCAAGCCGTCTTTTTCTTTACCACGGGCGTCCCGTAATTGTTCAAACATTTCCGCGCCGAGCATCTTGCCGAGCGTGTCCGGTGCATCGACCGCGCCATCAACGATAATGTGCGCCACATGAACTCCCTTAGGTGCGTACTCAGCATTGAGTGTTTGGCAAAGCATGCGTCGACCTCCCATGGCGGCTGCGTGTGAGTGTTGGCCTGCATTGCCTCGAACGGCGGCTGTTGCTGAGGTCACTAAAATGGTGCCGCTGCCACGTGCTTCCATGGCAGGGAGGACGGCTTTCGCCAGTCTAAATAGCCCGAAGCAGGCCATTTTCCATCCGAGCTCAAAGGTTTTTAGTGCTGTTTGATCTAGCGCACGGTTGCCAATTTGCGCGCCCAAATTAAAGAGAACAACCTCAATTGGACCCAGTTTTTCAACCTCTTCGACGAGTTTCTCGATCGCGCCTTCTTCGGTCGCATTGAGAAGGTGCCCTGAGGCGGAGTCGCCGCGGGCGACGATCTCACTGACCAAGTGGTTGAGACCGGCTGTGTCACTTCGTCGTGCTAAAGCTGCGTGATAGCCGTGGGCTGCAAACTTCGCCCCGACGGTCCCACCAATTCCAGCTCCAGCGCCAATAATGAGGCAGACCTTTTTCATACGTCACGCTCCTTGTCGTCTATGAGTGACTCATAATGCAGGCGAATAGGACCGAAAGAGTAACGCGAGAAGCCTGTCAGCACTAACGTGCTGAGTGTGTTCGGTTCAGAGCTTAAAGGGTGCCTTTCGAGCACCAGTGAGCGCTTGCTGTTTCACCGACGCGATAACGTTACCAACATCTGACACTTCCTTGATCACTTCGCCGATCCGGATAGTCCGCTGTTTGTGGTTGATAATCGCGGGAAGCACCGGTACGCAGGCTGCTTGCGCTATACGTGCAAAGCCTTCTTTCAAGCTTCCGTCAGTGTTGCGCGAACCCTCTGGCGCAATACCAAGAATGAGCTGTTTTCGGCGGGTAAATTCTTCGGTCAGTCTGCCCACTAGACCTTGCGAAGAACGCCTATCGACGGGAATACCCCCAACACTTTTAAAGAACAGGCCCTGCGGGAACTTAAAGAGCGTGTGTTTTGCCATGAAGTTGACTTTTAGCCCCCAGCCCCAAATGACGGACAGTGCAAGCACGAAATCACGATTGGAGCTGTGAGGTAAAGCAACGACAATAAATTTGGGCTCATCGGGAAGCGCACCTTCGAGCTTCCAGCCCAGCACCTTTAAAACTGTCCTACCGATGATTTTGCGTAAAGGTTGTCGTCGGGCGGGAATCGAGTCGCCCAGTCGCGGCCATGCCATAGTATCCACTTTTATGTTGTTATACGTTGTGTGTTGCGTTACCCAGTATCAAGTCTTTCACGGGCATATGAAAGTACAAACTGCGCGGTTTTTCGCCAGTGTTTAAGCCATTTGTAGTGCAGCTAACTCACGTTGAGAGGCGCGTGCTGGCCTCGGAGGAGAGTAGAATGAAAACAGCCTTTGTGACGGGTGCCGCTCAGGGTATCGGACTGGCCATTGCCCGGCGATTTGCGCTGGCGGGCTATCGTGTTGGGCTCTTTGATATTAACGACGCTCGGTGCCACGAGCTCTTGGGCGAACCTGAGTTTGCGCATGCGATTGCAGGACACTGCGATGTAAGAGACAAAGCGTCCGTCGATGCGGCGCTCGCGTATTTTTCCGAAGCCACAGCGGGGCGTCTCGATGTTTTGGTCAACAATGCGGGTGTGCTGACAGCTGGCGAGTTGACGAACCACTCCGAGGCGCAAATTCGAGCGATGGTGGATGTCAATGTGACGGGTTTGACACTGGTCTCTTACGCGGCCTTTTCGCGCCTTAAGGCAACCCCGGGTGCGATGGTCATTAACCTGTGCTCGGTGTCGAGCATCCATGGAATACCCTTGCTCGCGGTTTACAGCGCCACCAAATTTTACGTCGACGGACTCACACAGGCACTCAATATCGAGTGGGAAGACGACGATATTTTTGTGACCTGTGTCAAACCGCCTGTGATTAACACCGCAATGGGTCAGTCGTTAGACCCGCGACACACAGAAAATATGAAGATCACCATGGAGCCCAGTGATGTTGCTGAAGCTGCATTTTCGTTGACTCAAACGCGCAAGCTGCACCTGGTTTTGGGGTCGACGTCGAGGCTGTGGCACGGACTCAGTGGCGTATTTCCGATGCGCTTTAGTCGGTGGCTGACGCGCCGTATCATCGGCTAGCTGCCGGCGTCATTGAGTGAAGTGAACGCACTTCACTGGACGGTCATCGCCGTTTTTAACTGACTACTATGAACGCTTACCTGTGAGGCGATGGTTCATGGGTTATCCAGCGCCCCCAGCCGCGGCGCACAAAAAAGTGACTGCGCCCCCACTCACTCGGTCTATCTGTGCAACGTCCACTGGGAGGCGCTTTGCCTCACGCGGTAGGTTCTTGATCCATGGCCATCAGTTGAGCCAGATCGTCAGCCAGTCTGACGCAGGCCGCCTCGGCACTCTTGCTTACGCGTCCAAACATCAAATAGCTGTGGGTCAACTCGGTAAAGCAGTGATGGATCACCGTATTGCCTGACTGTTCCAACCGCTCAGCAAAGGCGTTTCCTTGGTCTCGAATAGGATCAAATCCCGCCGTACCGATCACGGTCGGAGGGAGGCCTTCTAGTGTCTCGGCGTGCAGTGGATTGACCCAATCGTGGTCGATGTTTTCGTCATTAGGAAAGACGTGCGCGTTGAAAAAATGCATGGTCTCTTGAGTAAGAGGGAATGTGTTAGCGCAACTGGTCATGGAGTGCTGGTCCCGGGAGTTTGTCGTGACCCAGGGGTAGGCGAGGCAGAGTGCTTTGGGTTGTCGGCCCCCCTCATCGCGCAAGTTGAGGGCTAGCGTACTGCTCATTAGACCCCCTGCACTGTCACCCGCAAGGGCGACTCGCGCAGGATCTATACCTAAGTCCGCGGCATTGTCTTGCACGAAATACCAAAGCGCCTTGGCGTCTTCGATGGGCGCTGGAAAGGGGTTTTCGGGACAGAGCCGATAGTCGAGTGCGATCACGGCTGCACCGCAGCGCGCGGCCAGCAGTGAGCAAAAATGGTTGTCGGTCAGATGATCCATAATGACCATGCCGCCTTGGTGAAAAAACAGGATCGCAGGCATTTTTTCCCGCGCGTTTTGTGGGCGATGAATCCGAGCAGATAGGGTGTTCCCAAGAAGCTCAAATGAGGTGTCTTCAACGGTTACCCCGCGCGCTAAGGGCAGATTCAAGCCTCCAAACTCCGCGGCTTTCGCTCGAATATCCTCAAGTGATTGCGCCGTGCGACTCTTATTGCCTTTTGCTGAGAGGGTCGCGAGGACGTGCATATTCATGTCCAGCGTATTTCCGTCAATGAGTGGCGCAGGCCCTACAAAGGCGCGCAATAACCATTTTGGGAAGATACGAAGTGTGTCGATCATCAGTAATTGGAGGGACATTATTATTCCTAGTGTGGAGACGCTGCTACACTCTATTACACCCGTGGAGAACGCACAAAGAAGTGGGTTTGCGCTTCAGCAGGCGCCGCGTCACTATGGCGTATTGATTGCACGACAAGCGTGTTTTGTTAGGGAAGGAACAGTACGTGGCCATAGAGGTTGATGCTCGCGCAGCGGGTTTTGAGGCAAAAAAGCTGGCGCGAATTGGCGAGCACTTGAGTGAACGGTACGTTGCGCCCGGTAAAATTGCGGGATGCCAAGTCCTGGTTTCGCGTCATGGGATTCCGGCCTATTTTGAGTCTTACGGTCTGATGGATCGTGAGCGAAACAAACCTATGCAAGACGATACGCTCTTCCGCATTTACTCAATGTCTAAGCCCATTACTTCAGTGGCCTTAATGATGTTGTGGGAGGAGGGACGCTTCCAATTAAGCGATCCGGTACATCGGTATATTCCTTCTTGGCGTAACCAATCCGTCTGGCAGGAGGGAGAGGGCAGCAGCATGGTCACTCGACGACCCAAAACGCCACCGACGATGCAGCACATTTTGAGTCACACCGCAGGCCTAACTTATGGCGGTCTTTTGCCCGGTCTTGAAAGTCCCGTTGATGCGGTTTACCAGCAGATGGGGGTGGCGCGCGGTGATGGCGAGACCCTGTTGGACTTTGCTGAAAAGTTAGGGCGTGTACCTCTGTTATATGAGCCCGGTTCTAAGTGGTGTTACTCATTAGCGACCGATGTATGTGGCGCGCTGGTCGAGATTATCTCGGGCCAGCCGTTTGAGCAGTTTCTGCAAGATCGACTCTTTGCCCCTCTCGGGATGCGCGATACTGGTTTTCGCGTCAGCGATGAACAGCTTGATCGATTTGCGGCGTGTTATGTGCGGGGCCCCGATAAGCAACTCCTGCTCGAGGACGACCCAGAGACGAGCCATTACCGGCACAAGCGCAACTTTTTTTCGGGTGGCGGTGGTCTCGTAGGGACAACGGCCGACTACATGGCATTTTGCGAAATGTTGAGGCAGGGCGGCTGCTACCAGGGGACTCAGATTTTGGGCCGGCGAACGCTTGAGTTAATGACCGCTAATCACTTGCTACAAGGACAGTCCCTTGCAGAAATGGCGCTGGGTGCTTTCTCCGAAACCGCCAATGCAGGTGTCGGATTTGGTTTGGGTTTTGCGTCGACGTTGGATGAGGTGGCGTCCTGCACTGTCGGTGCGGGTGACTTTTACTGGGGTGGTCGCGCGTCCACGTTGTTCTGGGTTGATCCCGAGGAGGATCTGCAGGTCATATTTATGACTCAGCTTATACCGTCCTCTACATTTAATTTCAGAGGGCAGCTGAAAAACATCGTTTACGGGGCTCTCAAATAAAGGCACAGTGAAACGGTTGGGGACACACACGATCAGCGCTCTGGCATCAATAATAACTATGGTTTTTGGAGATCAAATAAAATGGAAGCAGCTCAAATTAATGCCCTCGCTTTGTACGTCGGTCTTAATCTATTACTCACGCTTATGCTGGCGGTTAATGTGGTTCGCCATCGGTTTAAAGGCGACTCAGGCGACGAGGTGATGCTCAATAAAGCGGTCCGAGCCCACGGCAACAACATTGAGTACGTTCCGATCACGTTGATGGGTCTTGCCCTTCTTGCAATGACTGGCGCATCGGCACAAACAATTAGTATTTTGGGCGGCACGCTGGTAGTTGCACGTGTATCTCATGCCTATGGTATTACGCGCGCTACGGTGCCTAATCCCTTTGGCTATGTTGGAAACATTGCCACGTGGCTGATCATGCTCTGCATTGCGGTTTCACTGATTATGGCCGCTGTATCTGCCTAGGACTTTGTGTGATCTTAGAAAAAGGGGCTTGGCCCCTTTTTTTGTGGGTCACGTTTGCAGCGAGCCCTTGTTGAGTAGTTGGAAGCGGCATTTTGACCCTGAAATGCTGTCTTCACGCTGAGTGGGTCGCGTGGCACGATAAAAGCTGATTTTCATTAATGCGCAATGAGGTCTCAGGTTCCATACTCATTTACCCCTTTTTCATTGTGGATAGGCCTGTGCGACAAAGACTCCTTTTAATCTTGACGGTAGTACTGACCAGCCTCACCCAGTGGGGCTGTAGTCCCGAGCAGACGATCGTGACCAGTCCCGCTGCCGCCGACATTTTTGGAGACCCTCAGTACCGCGCCGTATCATACGGTGGCTACCGAGGCTTGAGTCGTGACGATGGCCCAACCGTCGAGCAGCTCATGGATGACGTGAGAATTTTAGACGCCATGGGTGTCAAATTACTCCGCACCTACAACACGTCGCAATTTCCACAAGTAGAACGGCTACTCGCAGCGATAAGCCGTGTGAAGCAAGCCGACCCTGATTTCGAAATGTACGTTATGTTGGGCGCGTGGATAGACTCAAAGAATGCCTGGACAGAGGCAGTTTGGGATGCGGGTAATAATGCTTGGGTTGAGGGTACCGGGCCCGATCACACGCAAGGCGATGTGGCCAATAACACGCGTGAAATTGAGGCTGCAGTTCGATTGAGTAATCAGTACCCCCATATCGTCAAGGCGATAGCGGTGGGGAATGAAGCCATGGTTCAGTGGGCGGTCAGTTACTTCGTCTATCCGAAAACCATCCTTAAGTGGGTGAACTACTTACAGGACGCGAAAACCAAGGGCGAGCTGAGCGAAGATGTGTGGATTACGAGTTCTGACAACTACGAATCCTGGGGGGGTGGCAATCCGATCTACCATACGCCTGAACTCACACAACTCATGCAGGCCGTTGACTTCGTTTCGATGCACACCTACCCCTTTCACGACTCTTTTTATAATCCATCGTTTTGGGGTGTAGAGCCTGAAGAGGAGGCGCTGAGCTTTGAGTTGATGACGGATGCAAGCATGCGTCGAACAATCGATTACGCCAAGAGGCAGTATCAAGCGGTCATTGATTACATGGCGCGGGTCGGTGTGCGAAAGCCAGTCCACATTGGTGAAACTGGGTGGGCGAGCGATGACGAGTCAGCCTACGGTGTAAATGGATCTAAAGCCGCCGACGAGTACAAGCAAAAGGTCTTTTATGACCTTCTTCGTGAGTGGACAGATCGCGAAGGGATTTCACTGTTTTATTTTGAGGCGTTTGACGAGCAGTGGAAAAAAGCGGACAGCCCGGGGGACTCTGAAAACCACTTTGGACTGGTCTCGCTGGGTAATGAAGTAAAGCACACTTTATGGGATGCCTTTGATGCTGGCGCATTTGACGGAATGACTCGAAATGGTGCGCCTCTGCGCAAGAGCTATGGTGGGGATCGCACTGAACTGCTGGCCGCTGCCATGGTGCCGCCGTTTCGGAGTCAAATGGCTGTTCGACGGATCGACACGGTCAATAGCGCGCGTCAGGTGGGGGAGCCTGTCACCGATCAACAATTCGTCATCGTCCATAATATGTTGACCGCGGAAGACCCAGGAAGCACGTATCCCAGTGCGCCGTTGAAGCTGACGCCGTGGGAGGGAACGACAGCGATTGAGCTACTGCCGGGTGGTGAGGTTCGCGTGGAGACTCGATCGGGCGACTGGTGGGGGGCGGGTCTGGAGGTGGACGCTGACGTCGGCGAAAATCTGTCTCGATTTAAGAACGGCCATATGCATCTTGAGATTCGCGGCAGCAGCGATGTGAACTTCAGTTTTGGTTTTCAAACGGGCAGCTTTTTGCGGGGTGACCAGGTCAATAACTTTGCCAGTTTTGGCCCGGGCACTGACCATTTGGTGGGTGAGGAGTGGCGCACTGTCACTCTGCCAATCGCTGAGCTCAACGGTGGCACGGACCTCTCAGACGTCACTAATGTGGTGGCTTTTTTGAGTCGCGCTAAGGCGCCTAATCGCACTCTATACCTCAGAAACATCTACTTCAGTCAGTAGTGTGCTGCAGGCGAGCTTTTCTTGCAGAGACTTTAGCCATTACTGCGCCGACGATAGCGAAGACATAGACGGCATAAACAGTGCCGCCTTTCTGAATGAGTGCAGCACTAAAGGCGACAAAGAAGTACAACATTAAAATATTAATGCCAGTGGTGTGAAGCAGTCGCCATCGTTTAACGCCCAGTCGACGGACGCTCCAATTGTTCGAGGTCACCGCGAGTGCGGTAGTCACCACATAGCCAAATGCGGCAACGGCCAATGACGCTGTTACTGAAAAGCCCTCAAAATTCAGGAGAAGTAAGGTCAGTGCGGCAAGGTGAAAAGCGTGAGCTGTCGCAAAACCCAGTCCAAGCTGGCGTCGATAATTCATGAGGACGCGTGTTGCCGGATGGCGCCAGCGCCTGTGAGCCGTGCTTGTTAAGAAGGCCACGAGCAAAAACAGAAAGGCAAGATGCGCAGAGTAGCGGGTCCAAAGGAGAAAAAAGCCAGGGGGCTCGTCGCTCGCTAGAAGTGTGCCTTCAGGAGGGACAATACCGCTGATTCCCATGACGGTAAGCGAACAGAGTACGCTAAACACCCAAATCATCGTTAGCCGCCTTGGTTGGTTGAAGTCCTTATTTGTCTTGTCTGCCGGTAGATCTGAGTCTACTGTGAGGTTAAGAGATTAGCTTAACAAGGGGTCATAATGAAGCTTGTGTACACCGTTGTTTTAGCCGCTGCTGTCTCCGGTTGCTCTTCTGCGCCGACGGAGCAAGAAGTGGCGTCAGCCGATTTTGGCTTATCTATGTCAGAGGCTGAATGCCTCGCGGTTGCTAAGCCCTTCATCAGGTCGCGTATGGGCGACCCTGAGTCTGTGGTTTTTGATGACCTCAAGTGCTATCGAGGCCTTGAGGGACGCGTCCCGATCGCCCGGGTCGAGGCGACCTATGGGTATCGATTTGCGGGTAGCGTTGACTCAAAAGGGGATATTGGGCGTTACACGGGGCTGACGCCTTTTTCCGGTATCGTGCGCAATGACGGTGACGGGCCACGTGTGGTGCGTTATTGCATTACCAGTGGTACGACAGACTACCGATTTTGCATTCCTTCTAGGGTCGACTGAGGCCCTCAACCGCCGATTTTGCAGCATATTTTCGTACGTCTACAACACCTCAAAACGTCCGGTATCGCTTGTGCGCGGCGCCTCTCGCGCCACAGTAACAGCTTAATTTTGGTTTGAAGCAGTCCTATTTTTGAGTCTTTTTTTGCTGTAAGTGCTCGATCTGAGACAAGATTTAAAAACCGATGGTGTATTGTAATTACTAATACGAATCATTATCATTTCGGGTATCAGCTTTAGAGTATTTTTAATGAGCCCGTTTAAAGTAACGTCCATGGTCGTCTCCGCCGTCCTGCTAAACCCCGCATATGCTCAGACGGACTCGACAGGAGACCGTGAAGTGGCCAGTGCGTCGATCGAAGAGGTGCTGGTTTCTGCGCAGTACCTTTACTCGGATACGATCAATGCACTCAAAACGCCCACGCCGATCTTAAACGTCCCTCAGAGCCTGAGCATTGTTTCCGCCAAGGATATCCGAGTGCGAGGCTTCAATAGCATTAGTGAGGTGGTCAATTACCTCCCAGGTGTGACCACGTCGCAAGGGGAGGGACATCGCGATGCTGTGGTTTTCCGAGGCGTTCGCTCAACGGCAGACTTTTACATCGACGGGATGCGCGATGACGTGCAGTACTACCGACCCCTCTACAATTTGGCGCAAGTGGAGGTGCTCAGAGGCCCCAACGCACTATTATTTGGTCGCGGTGGCACGGGTGGCGTACTGAATCGCGTTACGAAAAAAGCGCAACTTGATCAAGACTTCACGACGTCGCAGCTCAGTGTGGATAGCCTCGGTGAGTTAGGGGGCCAGATCGACCACAATAGGCTGATCAGTGATTCGGTCGCATTACGAATCAATGCCATGGTTGAGCGGCTTGATAATCACCGTGACTTTTACGACGGTGACCGAATAGGTGTTAATCCAACGCTGCATATTGAGTCGGGCGACAGCGTGATTGGTCTGTCGTACGAGTACGTCGATCACCAACGATTTATTGATCGCGGAATCCCCACCGGCTCTGATGGTCGCCCAGTAGAGGCGTTTCAGAAGATTGTGTTTGGAGATCCCGATGTCAATACCACCGCGTTGAAAGCGCATCTGTGGCGAGCGTCAGTGCAGCACTCGTTCTCCGACACACTTAAAGGCAATGTCGCGGCGTTTTACGGCGACTACGATAAGCTCTATCAAAACTTTTATGCCGCCTCTTACGATCAGGCACAAACACCTGATGAAGTGACGCTTGATGGTTACGTCGATACAACCCAACGGCAAAACACGATTTTATCGGCTAACTTGATCGGAGAATCTGATTTCGCCGGTATGCAACACACGCTTCTAGCGGGCGTCGAATTTATCAATACATCAAGCGACCAAGACCGCTGGAATGCGTTTTGGGACACTACAGAGGACGATAAAGAAACGTTCTCGCTGACCCGAAATCTGGGACTTGACGGCGGGGTTGGTCTGAATGCGCTGGGGAATGTGGCCACGAATAACTTCGATAGCGATATTAATGATGATACCGATGTTTCGATTGACGTGACCTCGGTATACCTTCAGGACGAGTTAACACTCACCGACTACGTGCAATTGGTTGTGGGACTCCGCTACGACAGTTTTGACATTAAAGTATTCAATGCACTTGCAGACGAAACGCGATCGCGTAAGGACAGTGAGGTATCGCCACGCTTTGGAGTCGTGTACAAGCCGATAGAGGCAATTTCGATTTACGCCAGCTACAGTGAGTCGTTTTTGCCCCGCAGTGGCGAGCAGTTTGCCAACATAAATGGCAGTAACGATGAGCTCGCACCAAATACGTTTGGTAATCGCGAGGTGGGTGTTAAATATGACTTTGCATCGGGTCTTAGCTTTACTGCGGCCCTTTTTGAAATAGAGCAACGTTCCCCGCAAGTGGCTGACAACGACCCGGCAACGCTCGATGTTATTGAGTCTGAAATTGACGGGTTTGAGCTTCAGCTTCAAGGGCGAGTCAACGAGTTATGGAGCGTGTCTGCGGGCTACAGTTCGCTCGACGGTGAGCAGGTGAGCCGTCAAGGCGGCACAGGCCTTACACCGCGAGAGCTTCCTGATTCGATGTTCTCAATCTGGAACCAATTTACACTTTCTGATCGTTTAAGCTTAGGGCTTGGACTGACCCATCAAAGCGAGAGTTTTATAAACAACAGTAACTCGGCGATCTTACCCAGTTACACCCGAATCGACGCCTCGGCGCGCTATCGCCTGTCAGAGAGCACGGTCATTCAGCTCAATGTTGAAAACGCGACGGATCAGCTGTATTTCCCTAACGCACACAGCACGCACCAAGTGTCTGTTGGTGCGCCGATTAACTTGAGATTGGCGATTAATACCACTTTCTAGAATTGGACTCAGTGTTCAATGTACCTACAAAAGGCGCCTCACAGAGGCGCTTTTTTTTGCAGATCAATGAGGCCGTCAGCCTTCTGCGTGCTTACCCCTACGTCCGCGGCGATCTCATTAGGAATGAGCAAGGTCAGTGAGTAGTGCGCCAGT
>CBFHJX010000015.1:0-26872 GCA_965656285.1 Luminiphilus sp.
CCGGCTTGAGCAATTTCAGTGATATTGTCAACATTGACTCCGCCATCAACTTCGAGCCATATTTCTCTTCCTGTCTTTTCAGTATATGCATCTATTTTTTTTCTTGCCAACCTCAATTTATTCAAAGTTTCTGGTATAAATTTTTGCCCTCCAAAACCAGGGTTAACAGACATCAGAAGAACCATATCAATCTTATCCAGCACGTATTTAAGCGCATCGAGCCGGGTTGCAGGATTAAAAACCAAGCCTGCTTTGCAGCCCGCGTTGCGAATGAGTTGAAGCGTTCTATCCACGTGGGTAGAGGCTTCGGGATGAAAGGTAATGTAGGACGCACCGGCATCGGCGAACATGCCCACCAACGCATCAACAGGCTGAACCATCAGGTGCACATCGATTGGCGCAGAAATTCCGTAGTCTCTCAGCGCACTGCACACCATGGGGCCAACGGACAAGTTGGGTACATAGTGATTATCCATCACATCAAAGTGAACAATATCGGCGCCCGCGTCTAAAACAGCACCGACGTCTTCACCCAGTCGCGCAAAGTCCGCTGCGAGGATCGAAGGAGCAATCAAGTAATCACGCATCGTAAAGTCCAATAAGCTAAAGCCGCATAGTGTAAAGCGCGTTGACCCGAGTCACCAGCAATCTGAGCGAGCGCCTCTATTGATCGAGCTCATTCTCAAGCTCTCGAAGTCGCGCAGGCGTACCCACATCTGACCACAGTCCACTCCAAAGCTGCCCAGACAATCGATCCTCGGTGATCGCCGTATCGAGTAAGGGCCGCAGCGCCACCTTACCCGGTTTAGTACCCTCGAATAACTCAGGGCTCATGACCGACAGCCCCGCATAGGTCACTCGGGGCTGACCAAGCGCCAACAGGCGCCCCTTTTCCAAGACAAAGTCACCCGCGGGATGGTGTTCTGGGTTTGGGGCCATCACCAAATGAGCAAGGTCACCCTGTAAATCAAGCGCTTGCAGTCGAGCAAAGGGGAAATCGGTATAAACATCGCCATTGACCACCGCAAATGGGCACTCGCCCAATAAAGGAAGTGCATTGATAATTCCGCCCGCTGTCTCAAGCGGCGTCTCCTCCACAACCACAGTGACTCGCGCGTCTCCGAACTGCCGATCCTGGCAAAAATCGACAATCTGCGATGCAAAATACGACGCATTGACGACGATCTCTGTAAATCCAGCCCCAGCCAGGCCCTCAATATGACGCTCAAGCAGAGATTTTTCCCCGACTTTAATGAGCGGCTTGGGCCGCGTATCCGTGAGCGGCCTCATTCGACGACCTTCGCCTGCGGCCAGAATAATAGCGTGTTTCATACCGTTTTATACCAGTCAGCCTGAGTCGCTCGGGGCAGGGCGTGAACCTCAAACCACTTCCAAAATTCCCCTACCTCACGAAACTCCCTAGCGTATAAGTCACAGGCCTCCTCGATGTATCCCACAACCACAGAGATATCGGCCATGTAACTTGGCTTGTGATCCCTCAGCCAAAGTCGCGAAAAAACACCCAGTATTTTGGTGTGCCGTTGAAGTCCAATCAGGTCGTAGCACCTGACAAATTCAGCCCAGCTGTCAGCAGGCAATTGGTCCAGCGAGACAAGGGCCTCCCAATAAAAGGCCAACCACTCCAGTTGTCGCTCACGCGGCCAGACAATGTAGACGTCTTTTAATAGTGACACGGCATCGTAAGTGAGCGGTCCTATAATGGCGTCCTGAAAGTCGATGACCGCCGGCGAGACATTACTGCCCAACACCATCAAATTTCGGCTGTGAAAGTCACGATGCACAAGTCCCTGTGGCTGCGAGACCGATGCGGTGACCAAACATTCGCTGAAAGCCCTAAACGTATTTAACGCCGCGTCATCGAGTGTTAGCCCCAATACCTTTGAAAAAAACCACTCCGGGCAGATATCCAGTTCTCGCTGAAGCTCAGTCGCGTCATAAATTGGGAGTTCCACTCCGGCAAGTGGGAGCCCTTGCAATGTAGCCAACGTATCCAGCGCTCCCCGATACAAGGTCTCGCTATGCCGGTGCTGTAGTGCAGTCCACAGCGTGACATCACCCAGGTCTTCAAGGAAGAAAAAGCCCAAGCCAAGGTCAGCGCGCAGCAGTCTCGGAACTCTCACACCGCCTCGCTCCAGAATATCTTGAACCAGAACGAAACGTTCGTTGTTCTCAGTCGCTGGCGATACCATGAGAATTCGGGTTTGAGCACCAAGAGCCGGTAACGCGTTGATGCGGTAAAACTTTCTGGGGCTTGCGTCTCCTGCAATAAGCTCTGCCGTAACGGCGCCCGCTCCACAATTTAGGATCCGCGCCACCCACGAGCACGCTTGCTCGAGCTCACCAAAGACCAAGGTCTTCTCCTTTGTGCCGGTATAAATCCGCAGCATTGCCACAAATACTCGAAAACACCGTAGACTCCTCCGCGTTACACTGTGGCCCTGATAATAACCCGAACACACATCGAACCGTTTGTGCAGACACTCTTAAATCGTCCACTGTCCGTCTTGATGACCACCCTTGTCGTAACTTGGGTGCTCGGGCCTGCTGCCGTGTTTTCAGCACCGGCCGACGAGCATGAACTTAAAGTAGAGCGCATACAAAAACGGTTCAACTGGATTCCGCTGGTGCGTGTCGCTGACGCTGACCGTAATTCGCGCTGCCTGAAGTGCAAGGGACAATATCAAGATCCACTCGCAGAGGTGGATCGTTCAGTTTCTCCCAACGAGCTCGACCTTGAGGTTAGCGCTGGAGACAGCGACATAACCGACAGTATGTTCCTTTTTTCAGGTGACGTGAGGGTAACGCAAGGTTATCGAACAGTTAAGGCACAAGAGGTCTACATCGACCGAGTGGAGCAAACATTAGTCGCAAAAGGACCAGTGGAACTCAGGGAGCCGGGCATCGCCATGTACGGCGACGACATCAACTACAACAGCCTTAATGAACAAACCGCGCTTAAAAATGCAGAGTTTGTCATGTTTGAACAACAGCTGTACGGCATTGCCGAGAGCGTGGTCAGGGATCGCAACGGCGCGCTTGATATCGAAGACGGCGAGTTTACATTTTGCGCACCAACGGACCCAAGCTGGCAGGTGACCGCAGAGAATTTACGTATTGATCCTGACAACAACTCCGGCGAGGCCTGGGGCGCGCGCATCGACATTAAAGGGGTGCCGGTCGCTTACCTGCCTTGGATACAGTTCCCGCTCGGCGACCAGCGAAAAACGGGCTTACTGTTTCCCGATGTCAGCAGTGACACTCGAGGCGGACTCGACGTCACCGTACCCCTCTACCTCAACCTGGCGCCAAACTACGACGCGACCTACTCACCGAGACTGATCCAAGATCGCGGTTTGCTTCATCAGATCAATGCTCGTCGACTCTCGGAGGCCACCGGTTTCTGGGATGTCTCGGGGGGATTTTTAAACGAGGACGACCTCAGCTCGACCCCCGAGAAGCAGGATCGATGGCTGGTGAACATCAACCAGTCCAGCGATCCCACTGCACGATTACGGACCTCAATCGATTTCTCAAAGGTCAGTGACAACGAATATTTGAGAGACCTTGAAAACAATACGCTCAGCGCTCAGCGACAAACCGCCCTATTGCAAAGAGCGCGTATCGACTGGCTCGCAGAAAATTGGGTGCTCGGTATTGAGGCACAACAGTTTCAGAACATCACCGAAGACATTACCGATAACTACAAACGCCTGCCCCAGATCACCGCGCTCTGGCGAGGTCATCGTAAGTTGGGACAATTTGAACCCATCTTAAAACTTCAAGCCGCGAACTTTGATACCGATCTTGAAGCGGTCGATGGACAGCGATTTTTCCACGAAGTGGGACTCAGGCTTCCCATCGCTCGAGACTACGGCTTCCTCAACACAACCCTGCTCCACCGCGGCATTAACTATCGCCTCAAGTCTCCTGAAAGCGATCAGACGGTCAATGCCTCCGTCGCCTCATCGGTGCTGAGCGTTGATGGCGGACTTGAATTCGAGCGCAGTACCCAGGTGCTTGGACGATCATTCATACAAACTCTCGAGCCAAGAGCACGATATCTTTACGCGAGCTACGACAATCACGAAGGCATACCCGACTTCGACAGTGCCGAACTCACGTTTAGTTACCGCCAACTTTTTCGCACAACGCGATTTTCAGGATTTGACCGACTCGCAGACGCCGACCAGCTCTCACTTGGCGTTACCTCGCGGCTTGTGGACGCGAAAACAGGTATAGAACACGTCACCGCCAGTTTTGGCCAAGTGGTTAACTTTCGAGATCAGCGTGTTCGCTTGAAACAGAGCGACGCCGCCCTCACAGATAAGGGTTCTGCACTGGCGTTTGCACTTGATCTTCGAGCGAGCGAGCGCTGGACACTTCACAGCAACCTATTGTTTGATGGTTATGATCAGAAACTCGACGCCGCCAACGTGCGGGTCAGCTATCGACCCCGTGACAACGCCTTGATCAATGTGGGGTATACCCTCCGTGAGCCGCCACCCTCCTTCGCTACGCGCCCGGTGACTGAGCAAGTCAATACCTCCGCTTACATACCACTCAACGAAAACTGGAGCGCGTTCGGCGCAATACGGTACTCGCTCGAGATTGGCAGTAGCGTGGAAGATATGATCGGTGTCGAGTACGATGGCTGCTGCTGGCGAGTTCGTCTCATTTACATGAGCTATCTCGATGCACTCCGAGAGGCAGATGTGTTTATAGCGGAACCGGAACTTACGCGAGACCGCGCGTTCCAATTCCAATTCATTTTAAAGGGCTTGGGCGGCTTTGGTGGCCGAGTCGATAACCTCATGCAAGATATGATCAGAGGATTTAATGCTAAACGTTAGGTTTAAATCAGTTGTCACTGCGAGCATCGCAACGCTGGCAACTCTCTCAGCTACGGCCTCATCGATTGCGTTCGCGCAAGTGACGCCGCTGGATACCATTGTCGCGATCGTGGACGAGGACATCATTCTGGCCAGTGAGGTACGAGATCGTGTCAAGCAAGTAAAATCCTCAGCCGAGCAGCGGGATATCCCGCTGCCCGATGACGAAACCGTGGTGCAGGAGACGCTGGATAGACTGATTCTAGAGAGTATTCAGTTACAGCTTGCTGATCGCTTCGGCGTTCGAATTCCCGACGCGCAGTTAGACCAGTCAATGGCGAGAATCGCCGCACAAAACGGTCTGACGCTGGAACAGTTCAGAGACGCACTCACTCAAAGTGGCCAGGACTACGTTGAAATGCGTGAAGGCCTACGAGACGAGCTCGCCATCCAGCGTGTCCAACAGGGCAGTGTGATGCGTGACATCAATATCACCGAGAAGGAAGTCGATAACTTCATGACCACTGAGGAGGGTGCGGCGCTGACCGAACCTGAATATCGTGTCATGCAAGCGCTCCTTCCAATTTCGAGATCCGATAACGCAGAGACACGTGCCGCTAAAGAAGATTTTGTCGACGGGGTATTGGCCAGTGTTTTAGCGGGAATGAATTTTTCTGAGGCCGTAAATGTCCAAGAGCCCTTTGCCTTTCGAGGCGGCGATCTTGGCTGGCGAAAACTGAGCGATATACCCAGCATGTTTTCACAGATCATTCCCAGCCTAGCGGCAGGTGATACCGGCAAAGTGCAATCAAACTCGGGGCTTCACCTGGTTCACCTTGCAGAAGCGCGTGGACTGGAGCGCTTAGTTGAGCAGACCGATGTCCGTCACATACTCCTCACTCCCAACGAAGTGCTCGGTGACGACGCGGCCCAAACGCTGATTCTCAGTCTGAAAGCGCGCATTGAAGGCGGTGAAGATTTTGCCGAATTGGCGAAAGAGTACTCAGACGACATTGGTTCGGCACAGGAAGGTGGCGAATTAGGCTGGACCAACCCAGGGCAAATGGTGGCTGAGTTTGAAGCCGCCATGGCGAACGCTGAGGTAGGCATCATCACAGAGCCCGTCAGAAGCGAATTTGGTTGGCATATTCTCGAGGTCACCGGCCGGCGCACTGAAGACTTCTCCGAACAAGTGAGGCGCAATCAAGTGGCAAGCTACCTGCGCGAGGCAAAATATGAGGAGGAGCTCGAGAACTGGCTTCGTGAAATTCGCGAAGAGGCTTTTGTAGACATTAAGTAATGGATACGTTGAGCGAATGACCTCGCCTCGTCTTGTCATTACTGCGGGTGAGCCTGCCGGGATTGGTCCTGACGTCTTACTGACTGCGCTGCAGTGCGCGTTTGATGCACGCATTGCCGTCGTGGCAGATATCGATGTACTCAAAGAGCGTGCCCGGTTGTTGGGAGTGCCTTGCAGTATTCAGTTATTAGCGAAGGATGACGTCCCCCAACCGCACGTACCCGGCGTCGTTCACGTTGTTCACACACCGACTGCAAACCCTGTTGTACCGGGAGCGCTCGATACCACTAATGCACTTCATGTACTTCAAACCCTCAATACGGCGGCCGATCGTATTCGGGACAACCTCGCCGACGCTTTGGTCACCGCACCCGTACAGAAATCAGTCATTAACGACTCAGGCATTTCTTTTTCGGGTCATACCGAGTTCTTCGCCAACTACTTCAACTGCGAGGAAGTGGTCATGATGTTGGCGAACAGCGAGCTTAGAGTCGCCCTCGCAACCACGCACCTCCCGCTGCGCGCTGTGCCTGACACGATCACTCAAGCGTCGCTAGTGACTCAACTTAATATTATTAATGAGAGTCTTAAGCGTTTGTACGGTATTGCCCAACCCAAGATCGTAATGCTTGGACTGAATCCGCATGCCGGAGAAGGCGGTCATTTGGGTCGAGAGGAAATTGACGTTCTGGTGCCCGCAAGAGACGCAGCGCGCGCTGACGGTGTGAGGGTGAGCGGCCCACTGCCTGCGGATACCGCGTTTATTACATCGACCGTCGCCGATGCCGATGTGGTTCTCGCGATGTTTCACGATCAGGGTTTACCGGTGCTTAAAGCCCGCGGCTTCGGCGCATCGGTCAATATCACGCTCGGGCTGCCCGCCATCCGCACCTCGGTGGATCATGGCACGGCTCTGGATCTTGCCGGCTCGGGAAAGGCCTCAGCCGACAGCATGATGACTGCGATAGCCGAGGCTATCATCTGCACAAATCACACCGCGTCAAGACAGTAACAACAGCAAGCGGTCCAACGTCTTCTGATTTTCTGAAATCAATCGATCGGCAATGCGCTTTAGGTTTTCAATATTAGTACTCGAGGCGTCATCCATATCGTCGTTTGCCTCGTCGAGCGAGACCTGAAGCCTGAAGTACATGTCCCCTAAAAACATCCCCATTTGATGATTTGCCGCCTTGGTCGCACCGTCAAACATACAGTCCAGTAATGGCATCACCCAACCCGCCTGCCCCCAATCCTTCGCCGACTCGTAAGGGATAGGTCGCACCAATTCACCGGTCCCTAAGGACACCACCAAAAGCGGCTCGCCTGGGTAGAGCTTTAGCGCCTCGGCATAGGCTGAAACGACAGGGGAGTTCACGAAAACGCCGCCATCGACCAAGGCCCGAGCCTGTCCCTGCACTCTGATCAATGCCGGTTCGAAATAGGTCGGTGCGGCACTGGTAGCTCGAGCCGCATCACGGCACAAAACGGCCTCATGATCTGGGTGCCAACTTTTCAAAAACAGGGTTCGTCGAGCCTCGATGTCGTATGTGGTCACCATGGTCGAGCCCAGAGTATCGCCTAAGCGGGTCCGGCCGTAATACTTCCTTAGCGCACCTTCGAGCGGCTTTGCGGAATACAACTCATCGAGTACACCGCCTGCGGAACGTATATTTCGCCACACCGTTTTTTCAAAGATTTTAGCGCCACTGTTTTCAAAAAACGCGGCTAAATCATGTGCTGAGTATTTTGGGCGCCCCGTTTCATCTTGCTGCGCAAGCCCAAGGGTCGTTATACCGCCTGACGATGTCCCCACACACAGATCAAAAAGATCAGCAACGGGCTTGCCCGCTTGAACCTCTAAATAATCAAGTACGAGTGAAGGAATAATGCCGCGTATACCACCGCCATCAATCGAAAGAATTTTACGCATAAATAATTATTCCGACGCCTTATTGTTCTTAACAACCTAATATATTATTAATATTATCTTGAAGTTTATTTTTATTAATCGTAATAATACACCACGACAAAAACGACAAAGAGAATTTAATAAATGTCAGCAGAGTTCAGTCTTGAATCAATCTCCAGATCAAAAACCGCCGCAAATAATGCTGTAAAGTCATTAACCTTCGAGCAAATCGAACGCGCAATCGCGAATTTATCAGCGGCCGCTAAAACAGTGCAGCAACGTGATGCGCTCAAAGCGCAGCGGAAAAAAGAAGTCGCTGTCAAAAAACTCAAGTCCATGATGAACGAACTCGGAATTTCTGCCGACGACATTGCCGGTGCTGTGAAGGCAAAGCCTGCCAAACGAAAGTCGACGGGCCCAAAGAAGGGTAATAAAGTCGCCCCGAAATACCAGATCACAGTCGATGGTGTGGCGCATCAGTGGACCGGCCGTGGTCGCACACCGGTTGTCTTTAAAGACCACGTGGCGCAAGGTGGCGCACTCGACGACTGCCTCATTTAACGCGAGGAAGTCGCGTGCGTAAAGACGCTCGTAGAGCGGAGACAGCGCGTCCAAAGACGCACGTGCCGCGCAAACGCTTCGGGCAGAACTTCCTCACAGACCAATCCGTAATCACCGCGATTGCGCGTGCCATTGCACCCTCGATATCTGACAACATGATCGAGATTGGGCCTGGCCAAGGGGCGCTGACAGACGCCCTTTTTGAAAGTGGTTGCGCGATTAATGCCATCGAAATTGACCGCGATCTACAGTCGCAACTGCGAGTCATGTTTTTTAATCGCGACTTTACACTGCATAACGCAGATGCACTTCAGTTCGATTTTAACGCGCTGTCCAAGTCACCTGGAGATTTGAGAATCGTTGGAAATCTGCCTTACAATATTTCGACGCCTTTAATATTTAAATTGCTGTCCCACTTATCCGCTGTAAAAGACATGCACTTTATGTTGCAAAAAGAGGTTGTGGATCGGCTCACTGCACAGCCGGGCAATAAAACCTGGGGCCGAATGAGTGTCATGACGCAAATAGACTGTACCGTTGAGCATTTATTTGACGTGCCACCCGAGGCGTTTTATCCACCACCCAAAGTCCAATCGGCGATTGTTAGACTCACGCCGCGAGTCGAATGCTATCGCCCTGAATGCCCGCGCGCGCAGCTTTCAAGCCTCGTTCAACAAGCCTTCTCGCAGCGCAGAAAGACATTACGAAATAACCTTAAAGGCGTTATCGACGAGTCTGAAATCGAAGCCTTAGGCATTGATCCTTCGTGCCGCGCCGAGACGCTATCGCTGGACCAGCTTGTGAACCTCGCGCTGCAACATTAGCGACACTGGTAGCGACACTAATAGCTACACCACTAAACAGTGGCTATCTGAATTCGGCTAGGCCCGCTACACTCACGTCTCATCACGCCAAGCAACATACGAGAGATCCATGGCGACCTATGTAGTGGGTGACATTCAGGGCTGTTTCAAGCCGTTTCAACACCTGTTGAAGCGAGTCAATTTCAATCCCGACAAAGACGTGATCTGGAGTGTCGGTGACCTGATTAACAGAGGCCCGAATAACCTCGACACCCTGCGCTGGTTTTTTGAACGGCGCGATAACGTGGTCACCGTACTGGGAAATCATGAACTGCACTTAATGGCCGTGTCATCCGGCGTCCGCAAGATCAATAAGTCGGATAATTTTGACGATATTCTCGATGCTAAGGATCGGGATCAGCTGATCGGCTGGCTACACCATCGGCCACTGATTCACTGTGAGCACAACGTGACCATGGTTCACGCCGGTATTCCGCCCATGTGGACGGTGCGTGACGCGGTAGAAAGGGCCGGGGAAGTTGAGCGGGTGCTGCGCAGCTCTGCCTGCACAAAATTCTTCAGCGCCATGTACGGCAACGAGCCCGTCGTCTGGCGCGATGATCTCTCGGGGATGACCCGCCTCAGAGTGATTACTAATTATTTAACTCGAATGCGCTACTGCACCAAAAAGGGAAAGCTCGATCTCATTAATAAGGGCCCAACACCCGTCACAAACGCACTCAAAGGGAAGAAAGTAGCACCGTGGTTCACCCACAGCGAACGGCTGACCAAAGACGACACTATTATTTTCGGTCACTGGGCTTCGATTGACGGTATCACTGACTCAACCCATACCATTGGACTCGATACCGGCTGTGTTTGGGGCAATGAAATGACATTTTTGGAATTAGAAACGCGTCGCTTTTACCGATGTCGCTGCTCATGAGTGATGTATCGCTCGGCCCGGGCACCCAAATTTACCGAGTGGGTGGCGCGGTCAGAGACACACTACTGAGCCATCCTTTCCACGAGACAGATTGGGTGGTTGTGGGCTCCACACCCGATGCCCTCAAAGACGCCGGATTTAAACAGGTGGGTAGCGACTTCCCGGTATTTCTGCACCCAGTAACACGAGAGGAGTACGCGCTTGCACGAACAGAGCGCAAATCAGGCCCGGGGTACCACGGATTCACAGTCTTTGCAGATCCCAATGTCACCCTCGAAGAGGACCTGCAACGACGAGATTTAACCATCAATGCCATGGCAATGGATGCGAGCGGCAGGCTCATAGACCCCTATGGCGGCCAGCATGATCTCGACGAAAAAGTGCTGCGCCATGTCTCTGATAGTTTTTCAGAAGATCCCCTACGCGTGCTTCGCGTCTGCCGATTTGCCGCGCGCTACGAGCACTTAGGCTTTTCGGTCGCCAACGAAACCCTGGAATTGATGCGTGAGATTGTTGCTGAAGGCGGATTGCAGGAGCTGGCGCCAAACCGCATTTGGCGTGAAACAGAGCGCGCGCTTGAAGAACAAACACCTGAGCGATACTTTGCATTGCTGTCAGCGCTTGGTGGAGATGAGCCCCTCTTTGACTGTCAGTTTTCCGAGACAGCACTGACAGCGCTTCATCACGTCGCCGTAAAACACGGGGACGCGCTCTGTCGTTGGGCTGCACTGATCGCCATTGCCACGGCTCCCCACAAAAAATCGGCGCTCCCGGTTGCGACAATTCCAAAACGCTTTCAGAAAGTGGCGCAACAGGTACACTTTTATCTCTCGCAACCCCCGCAAGACGCACACCAGGCGCTGCAAATGCTCGAGGGGCTGGATGCGTTTCGACAAGGGTCTTACTTTGAAACGGTTTTGAGAGTCCTTCACTGTATTGACCCGCTTTTCAGCACGCCAACTGTCGTGCAAATGACACAAGCGCAAGCGTTGGCAGTGACGGTTAGGGGTTCGACGTTCGCATCGCGTGGCGTAAGAGGTCGGGAGATTAAAGATGCTGTCTCTAAAGCGCGGATCGCAGCGATCGAACCCCTCTTTAAACGCTAACGATCGCGGCAAACGACCAGCGAGACACCCACCACTTGTGCAAGCGACACGGCACCCGGTTTGTCAATTTGAATGCCCACCTGACTCACTGGCCAAGACTCAAAAATATGATCAGCAATGGCTGCCGCTAGCGCCTCAAGGAGCTGAAAATCAGACTGCTCAACAAAGGTCATCACCTGCCCTGCCAGCGCCGCGTAATCCAATGCATGCGTCAAATCGTCTGTTACGGCGGCCTTTGCAAAGTCTGCCGTAAGATCGAGGTTAATCTCCAAACGCTGCTTTATGGTCCGCTCCCAGTCGTAGCACCCAATGACCGCCTCAGGTCGTAGACCGTAAATCCGAACAACGCCATTCATACGCCGACCTCGCAATCTGGGGGTGTCAATTCAGTAATCGGCCATCGCGCACGAACACTTGGTAGATCAGTATCACACTGTCCCTTCGATAGGCGCAGCGCGCCAGCGAACGCGATCATGGCG
The DNA here is from genome assembly GCA_965656285.1 of Luminiphilus sp. Classification (GTDB taxonomy): domain Bacteria; phylum Pseudomonadota; class Gammaproteobacteria; order Pseudomonadales; family Halieaceae; genus Luminiphilus. The sequence goes on from CBFHJX010000015.1 coordinate 11,955, forward strand.
CCATTGTCTGTGCACAACTGCGGTGCTGGATACAGAACGCGCGCACCCTTCTTGGCAAGCGCCTCTTCGAGACGGGCACGCAATCGTCGATTGGCACTGACACCTCCCGCCATTACGAGCGTGTTAACTGACTCTTGCTGTAGCGCTCTTTTACACTTAATCACGAGCGTATCGACAACTGCTTCTTCAAAACATCGCGCCACATCCGCTCGACTCTGATCGCTCAGATCATCCGCGGCGCGCAATTTTTTGATGCAGGTCCCTACGTGTGTTTTTAACCCCGAAAAACTAAAATCGAGTCCTGGGTGCTTTACCATGGGTCTTGGAAAAGAAAAACGCTCGGGATCACCCGACTCCGCAAGTTGCGCAACCTGCGGCCCACCCGGGTAAGGCAACCCCAAAAGTTTTGCTGTTTTATCAAACGCCTCTCCCGCGGCATCATCAAGCGACTCACCCAACAACTGGTAATCGCCAAAGGTGTTGGCACGAATCAACTGTGTGTGCCCGCCGGAGACCAGCAGTGCAACAAACGGATATTCAGGCGGATCATCTGACATTAGCGGCGCCATCAGATGCCCCTCCATGTGATGAATGCCGAGCGCTGGAACACCCAACCCCGCGGCTATCGAGCGCGCAATCGTTGCCCCGACGATCAGCGCGCCCAGCAAGCCGGGGCCCGAGGTGTAGGCAATAGCGTCAATATCTGACTTTTGAAGCTGCGCGTCCGACAACACACGGTCAATGAGTGGGAGCGTTTTGCGAATGTGATCACGTGAGGCCAATTCAGGGACTACGCCGCCGTATTCGGCGTGGACGGCTACCTGGGAATACAGCGCATCAGACACCAGACCCACGTCGGTATCGTAAAGCGCGACCCCTGTCTCGTCGCAACTCGTTTCCAGACCTAATACACGCAAAATACATCGACCCCCGAAAAATGCGGAACTTACCACGATGTTAGCCTTTGCAAAACGTTGTCCGCGTACCTATACTGCGCGCCGTGAAAATAAATGCGGCAGAAACGTGTCGCGAAGCAACAATAGGATAAGTTGAATGCCCGCAGTAAAGATTAAAGAAAACGAGCCCTTTGACGTCGCACTTCGTCGTTTTAAGCGTTCATGCGAGAAAGCAGGCTTGTTAGCCGAAGTCCGAAAGCGTGAGCACTATGAAAAACCCACAACAGTGCGCAAACGTGCGGCGGCGGCAGCTGTCAAGCGTCACCTCAAAAAGATGTCTCGAGAAAACCGTAAGCGTCAGCGTTTATACTAACCCCACTTGGGTGGCGAGATGTCAGATTCTGAGCGCTTAGTCGCACGCATCAAAGCCTCAATGAAAGAGGCCATGAAAGCGCGAGCGAAAGAACGCCTCGCCACAATCCGGCTGATCCTGGCCGACTTTAAACGAGTTGAAGTCGACGAGCGTATCGAAATTGATGACGCCCGCGCGCTGTTGATCCTCGACAAAATGGTCAAGCAGCGCCGCGACTCGGCAACACAATTTCAGGACGCAGGCCGTGATGAACTTGCCGCGATTGAAATTGCTGAAATTGCAACCATTCAAGAATTTTTACCGAAACAGTTGAGTGAAGATGAGATCATCGCCATGATCGACGACGCGCTCAGTACAATAGAAGTCAAAGGCATGGCTGCCATGGGCGCCCTGATGGGAGCCATAAAACCAAAATTACAGGGCCGTGCCGATATGGGTGCCGTATCGAAGATCGTAAAGGCTAAACTCACGGCTTGAGCACCGCCTTAGGTCGTCGAATATGGCCCGACTCCAACAAGCTTTTATTGACCAAGTTCTTGATCGGACCGACATTGTCGACGTGGTCGATCGTCGCGTAAAACTAAAAAAAGCCGGTAAGAATTATTCCGCTTGTTGCCCTTTTCACGAAGAGAAGACACCGTCTTTTTCAGTAAATCCACAAAAACAATTTTATTACTGTTTTGGCTGTGGCGCGGGCGGTAATGCACTCGGGTTTATCATGGACTACGAGCGCATGGACTTTCGCGAAGCGATTGAAGTGCTGGCGCAAGCCGCAGGTCTAGAAATGCCACCAGAAGAAGCCGACAACGCCCCACAAGTCGATCATCAAAAACCGTTATACGAGTCAATGGAGAAAGCCTCCCGGCTATACGAGGCGATGTTACGCCAACATGCGGATCGATCCACGGCGATTAACTATCTAAAACAGCGCGGTTTATCGGGTGAAATTGCTCGCGACTTTCGTATCGGTTTCGCCCCAGAAGGCTGGGACAATCTTAAGAGCACGTTGCAATCAGAGGATGAAATCCAGCACGCGATTTCGGCGGGCCTGCTCATTCAGAACGACAAGGGTCGTCAGTATGATCGGTTTAGAGACCGGATTATTTTTCCTATCGTGAACCAGCGAGGCAAGGTCATTGCAATGGGTGGTCGGGTCTTGGGTGACGGCAAACCCAAATACCTTAACTCACCGGAGACTCCCTTATTCTCAAAATCACACGAGCTGTACGGTCTACACCACATTCGTAAATTCGCTAAAAGCTTATCCCGCATCGTTGTTGTTGAGGGGTATATGGATGTCATTGCCCTTGCGCAGTTCGGCATCCATTATTCAGTCGCAACACTTGGGACGTCAGTGGGTAAGCCGCACCTTGAAATGCTGTTTCGCCGAGTCGATCAGGTGGTCTTTTGTTTTGACGGAGATAATGCAGGACGAAAAGCGGCATTTCGAGGTATGGAAGCTGCACTGCCCATGATGGAGGACGGTCGAGGGGTTAAATTTTTATTCTTGCCGGAAGGCGAAGATCCCGATAGCGTGGTCAGGAGCAAAGGTGCGCAACACCTAGAACACCTCTTCAACAACGCCGACCCACTCGAGACTTTTCTCTTCACTCAGATGTCTGAGGGAATCGATCTTGCAACCATGGACGGTAAAGCCCGCTTATCCAAGCTAGTAGCGCCCTACATCAATCTTATTCCGGATGGCGTTTTCAAAACATTACTCTTTAAGTCGCTGGCCGACCGGACTGACATGGACGTTGACAGTCTGCGTCGTCTGAGAGAAATAGAGCGCCTCGAAGATTCCTCAGAGGTCGTATCTGATCGTGATGGATTTGATGACCTCGCGCGCGATGCGCAAACGTTCGACGACCAAACTCAAATGCAGCCGGGCAGGGAAAAACAGCGAGAACCTGACAGCGTCAATACTCCAATCGCCTCAGTGGACGCGGCTCTATTAAAAGCACTTGGGCTTATTGTGCTTAAGCCATCGGCCGCCACGGTAATTACCGACGAGATGCTTCCTGAGGCGCAAAATCAGATATCCACCCTTTTGAATGATGTTGTGAAGCAAGTGCGTGAGACTCCCGACTTGAGTACCGCCACATTACTCGGTTACTGGATGGGTACTGATGAGGGAGAAGCGCTCAGCGCCGCGGCCGCAAAAGAAGTCATGGACGATGAGGAGCACATCAACGAGCACGTGATCGCAATTTTAAATAAGGTTTCGAGAGATCGGCGCATCACTATTTTGCGTAAACGCGCTGAAAATCTTAAATCTGTGGCCTACACTGATCTGAGTCACGAGCAGAAGCGTGAGCTCGTGACACTAACCACAGAAATACGGCAACTCTCAGGGCGAAGTTAATGCCAACGCTGCTCGGGGGTAAGCATTACTGATAAAAATTAAATAAAACGCCTAAAGTCCAAGTTTTGACATGGCTAAATGCACCTGCGGTCGCTATCATTGCTCGCTTATTTTTTTTCGACCGCTTACACACCGGACCGATGCATGTCTGATTCTCTGCAAAACCAATCGCGCCTCAAGCAACTTATTGCAAAAGGCAAAGAACAGGGCTACCTGACCTACGCGGAGGTGAACGATCACCTCCCGCAAGATATTTCTGAGCCCGATCAAGTCGAAGACATCATTCAGATGATCAACGACATGGGTATTCAGGTGTTTGAACAAGCACCTGACGCAGACGAACTTCTCATGACGGAAGGAGATCGGTCTGCCGACGAGATCGCCGCCGCAGAGGCCGCTGCGGCACTCGCCGCGGTCGAGAATGAGGCAGGTCGTACAACCGATCCAGTGCGTATGTACATGCGTGAAATGGGTACGGTTGAACTGCTGACCCGCGAGGGCGAAATTGTCATCGCCAAGCGAATTGAAGAGGGCATCCGCGAGCTCCTTTCTGCCCTCGCGTTTTATCCAGGCGTCGCTCGAAAACTTAGCAACGAATATGAACTGGTTGCAAAAGAAGAGAAAAAACTCTCCGACATCCTCGTGGGCTACCTTGATCCAGCCGACCACGTACCCTCAGCGCAAGAAATTGCGGAGCAGAACGCGAACAAAGAGAACGACGACGCCGAGGAGACCGATACCGGCCCTGATCCTGTTGAAGCCAAAAAACGATTTACTGCGCTTAAGCGTCAATGCACTAAAACTGAAAAGGCGCTGGCTGAAAAAGGCTACAACAGCAAAGAAGCGCAAAAAGAGATGACAAAGCTTGGAGAGCTGTTCAAGTTTTTCAAGCTGACACCACGCGTGTTCGATCCCTTAGTCGAGACGCCGCGCGCTGTACTGGCCGTTTTGCGTGAGTCGGAGCGTGAAATTACGCGACTTGTGGTGCGAGAGTGCCGCATGGACCGCAAAGACTTTATCAAGAGTTTTCAGGGTTCAGAGAGCAAGCTCGACTGGATCGATAGCGCGTCCAAGAAAGCAGACGTCGCGGAACGCCTTGCTAACTACCGCGAGGACATTGTCAGACTGCAGAAGCGCATTGCGGTCATTGAGGACGAAGTCGGCCTCAAAACCATGGAAATAAAAGAGATCAATCGTCGCATGAGCATGGGCGAGGCTCGAGCGCGACGAGCGAAAAAAGAGATGGTGGAAGCGAACCTGCGGCTCGTCATCTCGATTGCCAAAAAGTACACGAATCGAGGTCTGCAATTCTTGGACCTGATTCAAGAGGGCAACATTGGTCTAATGAAGGCCGTAGACAAGTTTGAATACCGTCGCGGCTACAAGTTCTCAACCTATGCCACATGGTGGATTCGTCAAGCAATCACCCGATCTATTGCTGACCAGGCTAGAACGATTCGTATCCCAGTTCACATGATCGAGACGATCAATAAACTTAACCGAATCTCAAGGCAGATGCTCCAGGAAATGGGTCGTGAACCCACGCCAGAAGAACTGGGCGAGCGCATGGATATGCCTGAAGACAAAGTCCGTAAAGTGCTAAAAATAGCCAAAGAGCCCATTTCCATGGAGACGCCCATTGGCGACGACGAAGACTCGCACCTTGGCGACTTCATCGAGGACGTGACCATTTCCAGTCCAGTCGATGCCGCAACGGAAGAGGGTCTAACCGAGGCAACTCGAGACGTACTCGGCGGTTTAACCGCTCGAGAAGCCAAGGTTTTGCGTATGCGATTTGGGATCGACATGAACACCGATCACACGCTCGAAGAGGTGGGCAAGCAGTTTGATGTCACGCGTGAGCGCATTCGGCAAATAGAAGCAAAAGCGCTTCGTAAACTACGCCACCCCACTCGATCGGACTATCTTCGCAGCTTCCTTGACGACTGATATCCTCGATCAACTTGTTTTTGGCCTAGGCAACCCCTAGGCTCATTCTCATAATAACGAACGTTCGGTGATCACCGAGCGTCAGTCACTATGGGGAAAAAGCGAATGCTCAATTACACCGCCAAACTGTTGGGCGGAGTGTCGATACTGGTGGCCTGCTTTGCGGTCCACGCAAGCGAGCACTACGAGGCGCACTGTGCGGCGTGCCATGGGTCTGACGGCAGCGGCAACGCAGCATTGAAGGCGCCCAACCTCACTCACCTTTCAGAGCCCTATATGAAGCGCCAAGTGGCGGCATTCAAGCAGGGTTGGCGGCAGTCGTCCGACGACGCCTCTCCCAGCGCGATTATGGCCGACGCCATTGAGGCTCTCGATTCGACGCTACTCGACCAAGCAGTCTATGAGGCGGCCCAGCTCATCCCTGTCACCCCAAGGCGAACATCTTTGGAAGAATTTGATCTTCGTAAAGGGCGGAGCCAGTACACCGCGTTTTGTGGTTCATGCCACGGGACGATGGCAACAGGAAACGATCGGCTCGGGGCGCCTGCACTGGTCGGCTTAGATGAGGCCTACCTCGTTCGTCAATATCGTGCATTTGCCAGCGGCGCACGTGGCTCGCACAAGTCAGATCGCTATGGGCAGCAAATGGCCCGGCTTGCCAAGGCACTGCCAAACGCAGATCAGATCGAGAACGTGATGGCCTATGTCGAAAGCCTCGCACAGTAGCGGACAGAACCAGATGTCAGTGAGTGGGTGGACCATTCGATAATGAATACGCGTCTTAACACTGTCTGTCGCCCACTGCTTTTAGGTCTTATGCTGTTGGCGAACGTGTTCATAAGCCCCCTCGTACAAGGAAGCGACGACGACGCGGCGAACGCCTTAGTATTACGCGCAATCTGTCCTGCCGGCTTTACCCTCAAACCCGCAGATGGCTGTCAATTGAACAGCCGTTACAACCAGTACGCGTCCCCACACAACAGCGGTGTGGGTGGGCTTCGTGCTGGCCTGCCCGCGCTTCGTGACGGATTTCAACCCAAGGTCATTGATTTGGGCCGGTACCTGTTTTTTGACCCCATACTCTCAGCAGACAAAACGATTGCTTGTTCGAGTTGCCATGATCCTCAGCTAGGCTTTGCGGATGGTTTGGGTCGAGCACAAGGCATTAACGGCGCTGTGTTGGATCGGTCTGCGCCCAGCTTGTGGAATATCGGCTTCTTCAAAACCTTGCTTTGGGATGGCAGCAAAGAAAGACTTGAAACACAGTTACTTGGGCCTCTCTACTCAGATAAGGAAATGGGTAACCGTCCAGATCGCGTGCTCAGTGACCTCAACAACAACAAAAACTATCGACGGCTATTTGCCGACGCCTTTAAGACAACCACTATTGAGCTCGAGCAGGTGTATACCGCGTTAACAGCCTTTGAAGCATCGCTCGTCTCGCTAAACAGCCGATACGACTTTTATGCTCACGGTGTCCACAGCGCCCTCGCGCCCAGTGAACTTGAGGGGCTCAATATTTTTAGGTCGTTCGTATCACGTTGCGGCGAGTGCCACACCCCACCCCTGTTTAGTAACCAGCAAATTGCCATTATTGGCGTGCCTGAGCCCGAGGGAAGGCCATTTGACCCGGGAGCCAGTGCAACATCAGGCATTCCAAGCCAGCGCGGTGGCTTTCGGGTGCCGAGCCTGCGAAACATCGCTAAAACAGCGCCATACATGCACCAAGGAACGTTTGAAACCCTTAGGGAAACGGTCGCGTTTTATAATGGTGGGCGCGGACATGCGGTCCCTGAGGACGAAAACCTCCTCATTCATTGGCATATATGGGAACCGGACCTTAGCGAGGAAGAACTCGACAGATTAGTTGATTTCCTCCACGCTCTAACCGATGAGGGCTTTATGCCTGAAATACCGACAGTAGTTCCGTCGGGCTTACGTCCAGGAGAGGCGAAGCACCATTCAACACTGACGTCGAGACAACAATAATGATTAAAAGTAGCTACGCACGACTGTTCTGTATTCTGGGCCTTATTTTTTTAAGCCATGCGGCATCGAGTGCTGTTCACGAGGTGAAAGAGGGTGGATCGATTCAAGCAGCGGTCACCAAAGCGCAAAGCGGTGACGTTATCCGTGTCTTCCCCGGCACCTATAACGAAACTGTATACGTCGACAAAGACGATATCTCGCTGATTGGTGTGGTCGAAGACGGTCAGTGGCCTCTTCTCGATGGCCAAAAAACTCTTAATGACGCCATTTTATATTCAGGCAATGGATTCAGTGTCGAGTGGTTCAAGATCACGCATTACAAAGGCAATGCGATCATGGGGCAGTCAGGTAATAACTTTTCGATTCGCAACAACTGGGTCATCGATACTGGGCTATACGGCATTTTCCCCGAGTTCGGTCATAACGGCCTCATCGAAAACAACATTCTTAGTGGTATTGAAGATGCAGCTATTTACGTCGGCATGTCGGACTACGTCGACGTTCGCAACAATCAAGTCTTCGACAACGTTGCCGGCATCGAGATCGAGAACAGTCGCCACGTATTAGTCGAGGGTAACGTCGCCAGGAACAATACCGGCGGTATTTTAGTATTTATTACGCCCGGCCTTCCGATCAAGTCGTCTTATGACGCTATTGTTCGACGCAACTTCATCACCAACAACAACACGCCGAACTTTGCTATTCCCGGCTCGCTCGTAGCCGGAATCCCCTCGGGCACTGGTATTTTGGTGATGTCAGGCGACAAGGTGGTTATCGAAGACAACATCATTACCGGGAACAATACGGGCGGTATCATCGTCACCAGCGGTGATTTCGTCACCGAAGTTGCCAGCGACAAAGACTCAGACCCCCACTCCGATGACGTGATGATTCGCAACAATGTCATGTTCGATAACGGCAACGATCCCGACGGAGAGATGAAGCTCCTCATGCTGAGCAAGTTCAGTACCAAAGGTCCTGATATACTCGCGTATCAGAGTGCAACAGCAAAGGAGCGCGGCAGTTGTATCTCACGCCGTGAAGCCTACCGATCTTATGGACTCGATGACTGGGCAGATTGCGATGCGCCGACGGTGCGTGCCGCAGACGCCGTAACTTCGGCACAAGAAATAAGTACGACTCGACAGCTCATTACTAAGATGTTGCCGATCCCCGCCGAACCGCGCGTCATTACGGTCGACGCCAATGGGGCTGAAGTGGTTTACAACGGAATCTGTGCCGGCTGTCACGCCTACAACGTCCGATTGATTGGCCCTCCTGCATTTGTCATTCAGGCGCAATATGGCGACGACGCAAAAGCAATTGCCGACTACGTCGCCAATCCTGAAAAGCGGCGTCCTGACTTCCCAAGTATGCCGCCACAGAGCCATGTCTCTGAAGAAATGCGTCTGCTGGTTGCGCAATACATGCTGAGTCTCACTGAGTGAACCTGATTGCGGTGCAACAGGATGTGCCGCATCGAAAGCTATGCACCGACTGTGGGGTCAGTCGAACCCATGATCCCAGTCGCTGTGGTTCTGCGTGCCAGTTTATAAACCCGGACTACGCCGCCTTAGAGTATCGGGTCCACGGTCGAACCCGAATGACGCAGGGTGATATTGAGCCGTTCTTTGGCGTGGTTGAAGACATGCATCAGGCCTCTCTGAGACCTCGTCGAACAGGAGCACAGTGGTCCGGGATTACCACCCGTCTGGGCGAGTCGCTTTTGGAGCGCGGTGAGGTCACTGCTGTGTTGTGTATCGGAGCTGATCCAGACGACCGCTGGCGACCCATTCCCAAGCTCATTACGTCGGCAAAAGAGATGGCCTCATGCCGAGGCATGCGCATGGGGTATGCCCCCCTTTTGGAGCTTCTTGAACCCGCCATTGCAGCCGGTCACCGCCGCCTAGCCGTTATTGGCATTCCGTGCCAGATCTACGCACTGAGGGCGCTCGAAAAAGAACTCGATCTCGAGCACCTCGTGGTCATCGGGACTCCCTGCTCTGACAATACGACCACCGAAAACTTCCACGAATTCCTGAGCTTGCTTGACACAGCGCCTGAGACCATTAATTACCTCGAATTCATGCCCGACTTTCACGTTGAGCTGCGCTTTGAAAATGGCGCACAACGGCGCATTCCCTTTTTGCAGCTCCCCATTGCTGATCTGCGCGACGACTTCTTCCCGCTCACGTGCAGGACCTGTGTCGACTATGTAAACACGCTGGCCGATATTACAGTGGGCTACATGGGCGGCCGCGGAGAACAATGGCTCATCGTACGAAATGCGCGTGGGCAGCAAACGTTGGATCATATCCAAGCGGAGCTGTCACTCAAGCCACCTACAACCGGAGGCAAACGAAAAGCCGCAGTGCAGGGCTTTATTGAAAATACCCGACGCGCAACGGGCGGTTTACCACTTCGTAGAATGCCGCAATGGCTCCGCCCGATTGTCGGCAAGATTATGCCTTTAACGGGCCCTAAGGGTCTTGAATTTGCGCGAACACGACTCGAGATGAAAGCCGCCGAGTCGATATTGCATTTGCGCCGAGCGGCGCCTAAGCGCCTTAAGACGATGATTCCCAAGCACGTCTGGAAGCTCGCCGAGCCCTACGGTATTTCACCTGAAAAAGATGAACTCTGATCCAGCCTAGCCAGCAAAGTGTACATTCAAGTCTTACCTGGTAGGGATTGAGTCGTGGAAGGACATACGGTCGCATACTCTCAGAGCACCATTATCGAATTGATGGTTCCGAGCTACGCTAACTTTGGCGGTAAAGTCCACGGCGGCACATTGATGTCTTTGATGGACAAGGTCGCTTACGTTTGCGCAAGCAAACACGCCGGCAACTACTGCGTCACTGTGTCGGTCGACAATGTCGAGTTCCTTCAGCCCGTGGAGGTGGGTGAAGTCATCAAACTCATGGGCTCAGTAAACTATGTCGGTCGGACGTCACTGGTTGTCGGCATCAAAGTCGTCGCGGAAAACCTACAAGAGGGTGTGAGCAAACACACGAACACCTGCTACTTCAACATGGTGGCTAAAAATCCAGATGGAAAGACCGCGGAAGTACCCGCACTCATCCTTAAAACTCAAGACGACGTTCGCCGCTTTTTAAGTGCCCTTCAGCGCAAGCGCCTGAGAACACAGGACAACGAGTTTATGGATAAATATCGTCAAGACTTTATCTATGACGAAGCGTCGGCAGAGTTACTGCACGACCAGCGTTGCCGTGTGTTACTTCCCGCCCAGAAATAGGCGCCCGTCGTTCGCTCATGGCTGTCTTTCGAGACCTTAACTTTTGTCTGACAGACAAAGGTTATTTCGTTCTATGCGCCTATATCGACTCTCTTTAGTCAGTCATACTGGAATTTAAAATAACGTTGGAGTAAGCAAGTGCTGGAGCAACCCTTAACGCTGCCCTGTGGGGCAGTGGTGCCAAACCGTCTGTGTAAAGCTGCCATGACCGAGGGTCTAGCGCATCCCGATGGATCTGCAAGTGAAGAGCTCGCTCGCCTCTATGGCGTATGGAGTGACGGGGGTTCAGGTCTCCTGCTCTCAGGCAACATTCAGATCGATGGTGACCATCTTGAACGCCCGGGAAACGTCGTGGTTGACGGGGAGTTATCGGATTCGGCTTTTAACGCACTGGCGGAAATGGCGTCTCAGGGCACGCGTGCCGGGAATCATTTGTGGGCTCAGATAAGCCACGCAGGGCGACAAACGCAGAAAATCGTAAACCCAAGCCCTAAAGCGCCCTCTGCGGTGCGAATCCGTCTACCGCAAAGCCAGTTTGGAGAGCCGGTTGCTTTGACGGGCTCGGAAATTGAAGCGCTTATTGGACGTTTTGTAAACTGCGCCGTGATTTGCAAGCGTGCTGGCTTTACCGGCGTTCAATTTCACGCGGCGCACGGTTATTTACTCTCCCAATTTTTGAGCCCGCTCACTAATCAACGAAAGGATGAGTGGGGCGGCTCGCTTGAAAATCGGTCGCGCGCATTAATTCGAATCGTCAAAGAAACGCGAGAACGGGTCGGTGCTGAATTCCCCATATCGGTGAAGCTGAACAGTGCCGACTTCCAAAAGGGCGGCTTTGAATTTGACGACTCTCTCAGAGTCGCGCAATGGCTAGCGGAGTCCGGCATCGACCTTATAGAAATTTCGGGCGGTACCTATGAGCAACCTCGACTTCTTGATCTTGAGGGCATTGAGCCCATTGAAGAGCAGGCGATCGCACGGAGTACGATGGCACGTGAGGCCTATTTTGTAGACTTTGCGAAAGCCATGCGAGACAGCCTGTCTATACCGATCATGGTCACCGGCGGACTTCGCCGGCGTGAGGTTATGGCGCATGTTCTCAAGACCGGAGCGGCGGACATGATTGGCCTTGGACGACCACTGTGTATTGATACCGATGGGCCAAAAGCTCTTTTACAGGGTGCTGAGACCTTAAATCGCTATGAAGATAATCTCTCACTACTGCCGCGTTGGTTACTGTGGCTGACTCGATTCAATACCATCCGCACTCTGAACTCGTTCGCAACACAGTTTTGGTTTTACGAACAGATCGCACACATCGGTCGGAGTGGCGTGAAAAATGACAAACTCACGGTTTTTTCAGCTGCGATGGCGCAGCAAAAGGCGGCGAACGCCTGGGTGAAGGCCAGAAGGTCGCTGTGAGGCCACGAGCGACTTCAGCTACCCAGACCACACCAATGCGATGATCGCTTATTTTTACGCTGGGTCACTGACGGGCCAACTGTCAGCCTCACCGTATTTAATGAGACGGCCGTCTTGAAAGAAAAACCACGTAACGACGCGCTCTATGCCAGTAAACGTGTTGCGGCGCTCGTTTCCTGTGCCGTAATACGAATAGTAGTCATATGCGACCTCAAACGCTGTAATCATGCCTGTTTTGGTCGTTCGACCACCGCGCGAAATGCGCTGTGGAAATAAGTCTTGGAACGCCTTAAATGACATCCCAGGAGACACCTTAGCGAGCTGACTCTCAAACACTGCTTTGTCAATATCAAAAGCGGTCGGCACGCAGCCACTGATTAGAAGAAGGCTGCTCAGCCATGCAATAAAGACCCGTTTCATAGCATCTCACTCGTATACTCATCATGGACAACGCATTGCAGTACCGCACTTAATCCGCGAACGTGCCTGTCAGATCCACGCACTTTGCCACTTTATCGTAATTGTCACATTTGTGCCAGCACGCTTGAATAACAAATGAGTCGTAGAGAAGACGCTTCAGATTTGACCGTGATACACTCGCGGCCGCGCGTCACACGGCGTGTGTCAGTGGGCCCATAGCTCAGTTGGTTAGAGCAGTCGACTCATAATCGATTGGTCCCAGGTTCAAGTCCTGGTGGGCCCACCATTTCACGCTTGCTGTGCTCAACTGGTTTTGATCGTGTGTGTTGGCGTGCCTAAATTATTCGAGATGTGCGATTAAAACGAGTCCGCAAACACATTGTGGACCCATCGACTGTCACTGCTACGAAAAGGGTGTCATATTTGGGCGCCCCCGCAGATCTTGAATATTCTGACCGGATAATGAAATGCACAAAGTTGAGATCAATAAAGAGCCCGTAGAACTCTATAAAATCCTCAAGTTCGAGGGGCTGACGACCACAGGTGGCGAGGCTAAACTCCTTATCGGTGACGGTCAGGTGACGGTCAACGGCAACGTGGAAACGCGGCGGCGTCGAAAGATGCTCAGTGGCGACATCATCGGCTTTCGAGGGGAAGAGATCTTGCTGACATTGACGTTAGCCGACTCCGATCCGTAACCGGGTTGTTGCTCGAGAATGCGAGTAGCTTAATCGGGTGTATCGGTTGAATGATCGGCGACGTAGGCGATGCGACCATTCACCACGGTCATCACTGTCTTTGCATTCAAAATTGCCGCTGGCTTGGCACGAAGAAAGTCTGTATCAAATATCGATAGATCCGCCTGCTTCCCGACGCTGATCGATCCTCGCCTCCCTTCTTGAAAAGTACTGTACGCAGGCCAAAGCGTGAACATTCGCAAGGCATCTTCACGCGATACTGCGTACTCAGGGTGCCAACCTGCTCCCGACGTGCCGTTCAAGCGTTGTCGTGTAATCGCTGCGTAGAACTCGATTCTTGGATCGCCCGCCTCGACCGGAGCATCAGACCCAGCAACAATCTTTACGCCGCGCTCAAGCAGTGGCTGCCACGGATACGCATACTGCAAGCGCTCAAGACCCAAGCGTGCGGGAGCAAAGTTCAGATCTCCAATGGCGTGACTGGGCTGCATAGAAGCAATCACATTCATGTCTTGAAGTCGCTGCTGATCTTTAATGGGGATGATTTGAGCGTGTTCCAAGCGCCAACGCAGATCCTCTCGCTGCCAGTCACTGCGTGGCAAAGCATCCCAAGCTTCTTGGTACCAGTCCAGTGTGACGCTCACAGCGCGATCGCCAATCACATGCGTCAAAATTTGAAGGCCGTTGCGAAGAGCACCCTCTAAGACAGGCATCAGTTCCGCCTTCGTCGTTCGGTTCATAAAGCCGTTGTGATTTGCGTCCGCATACGGCTCAAGTAGAGCGGCGCCCCGCGAACCTAGAGTGCCATCAATAAAGACCTTTACTCCACCAAGATCGATCAACCCGTCATCGCTGTATTCAGCGCCCTGCTCAAGAAGCGGGCCTGCTTGAGCGATCGGCACGGCCACATAGACTCTGTGTGCCATAGCGCCTTCATAACGAAGCTCCTGTAATAGCCGCAGCTCACGCCAGGACATGCCTGCGTCGTGCGTGGAGGTCCAGCCCCGTGCAGCATTAACCGCCATACCACGGCGTAAATTGTCTTTAACGTACGCATCAGTGTCGGCAGGTATCAGCTTGCGAAAGGGCTCCATCGCTTTACCCAAAACGTATCCTGTGAGTTCGCCCTCGTTGTTGCGATCAAAGCGCCCACCCACTGGATCAAGCGTTTCCCGAGTGATGCCCGCCATGATCAACGCTTTCGAATTGACCAATGCAGACACACCGTCGGCTCTTGGCATGAATAATGGCTTACTCTCAGTAAAAGGATCGACATCCCAGCGCGTGAGAAATCGCCGCTCGCCCACCCACTCCCGTTCAATCCAGCCTCGACCCAATACCCATTGACCGGCAGGGATCTGAGCAGCCCACCCTTTTATCTCAGTCACTGTCTGCTCAAGCGTGTTGGTGCCAAACAAACTCAGCGTTTTCGTACGACGCCCAATACCCTCTAAATGCTGATGGCTGTCGGTAAAACCAGGAAACACAGTACTACCGTCAAGACTCACAACCTGCCTTGCTCCGCAGACCCATCGCGATGCTGAAT
>CBFHJX010000016.1:0-26089 GCA_965656285.1 Luminiphilus sp.
TTATTGAGCAAGAAGGCGGACCCGACGTGTTTGTTCACTTCAGCGCTATTAACGGCGATGGCTTCAAAACTTTAGCCGATGGTCAAAAAGTCGAATTCACCGTCACAGCTGGCCAAAAAGGACCACAAGCAGAGAACGTAGTTCCTGTTTAAATTTCTTTTCCCTCTAAAAAAAAGGCCGCTTTTTAAGCGGCCTTTTCTTTTTGTGCGTCTATAAAATATTCACCCAAGATCTTTTGCAAGCTCCTCAAGGCGTCGCTCTTCGCTAGAAATATACTTTAGCCACTGATCCGCATAGGTTCGGGCTCGCTTGTCCTTTCGTGCATCACGAAACGCCCGACGTGCGGCATTAAATTCACCCAAGTTAAAATAAGCCATGCCGAGCGCAAGCCGCGCTTGATCGGGACGCTTAATACCACCCTTGTCTAAACCTTTCTTTAACGCAGCTACCGCCTGCTTATTCTTGTCTACGTCGAGGTAAACGTTACCCAATCGCGCGTAAAGCTCGCCTTTCTCTGAGGTCGAAGCGGCCGCCTCTAGCATTGGCAGGCTCTTCTCAACTTCCTGAGCCTGTCTCCACGCTGCGCCTGCGAGCTCGTAGTTTTTGGACTCCTCTTCGACAATCCCATCGCTGAAACCAGTATCCATGGCTTTAGCACCCCAGTAAGGGACCTCAGCGTTCAAGTACATTGATGCAAGATTGACAATGTCCTGACTCCGATCGAGCAAGCCTTGCTCGTAAGAGACCTCAAGCATTGCGAGCTGTCGTGGTTCGTCGCCTAACTCACTGTAAAGCGCAGAGGCCTGAAGCCAGTACGATTTTTTGGGGTAGTACATGATGAGGATATCGAGAATATCGAGCGCCTCTCGATATTCATCTCGATCGAAATAGATAAACCGAGCCAAGTTATACCACTGCTCCTTCGGCAACTTCCCTGCGGCCTGATCACGCTTAATCGCTGTTTCTATATTAAACAGGCTCTTATCATAATCTTTTAACTGGTAATAACCGTTTGCAAGTAACACATAGGCGTTCGTACTTGGGTTATCACTTGCGGCCATCCACTGATTAAGGGTGTCGATACCTTTTTGCCACTCCTCCTGCAGAAAATATAACTGCGCGACGGTGTACAACGTACCAATCTCAAGAGCCAGTGGAATCTCAGGGCGCTGGTCTATGACCTTTCTGTAATAGTTCAGGGCGCCTGCGTAGTCTTCCACGGCATAACGGAGGTAAGCGTAGGTATTGTAGACGTTCGCAAGCTCGTACTTATTGAGCTTACTTTTCTTACTCGTGGCGTCCAACATCTCATTGAGCACTTCTTCAGCTTCACCGTACTGCTTCGCTTCGGCAAACACCTGAGCTTCGGCCAACTTCTCGTAAATATTATTCCTAAGCGCTGGTGTCTTTCGCGTATCGCGCTCTTTCTTTTTCGGTGCATCTTGAGCTGCCGCGTCTGCCACCAGGCTAAGATCTGCGGCCTGATCAACAACTACCAACACCGCAACGATAGAAACCGCCGTAAACGCGGTGATAACCGTGTGCCGAAAGCACTTCAGCAATGAAGCCATTAGCGACGACCTCCCTCGAGCTCGTAAGTGAATTTGTTTTGCACACCCGCCACTTCGATCGGCTCTCCGTCAACAACACGAGGCTTGTACTTAAATTTAAGTGCCGCCTTAATCGATGCGCGTTCAAAAATACCTTTGGGTGAGCAATCAGTTTCGTTGCCCACGAATGGATCGCGGATAGCACCCGTTGTCGTTACCGTGTAGGTCACAATACAAAAACCGGTAATACCGCGAGTCTGCGCACGACGCGGATAAATCGGCGCAACCTTCACAATTGGCAAGTACTCGCCGTCCCCAGAGGACAACCCGGACGCATTGATACTCACATTCATCGCGACGGTCGGCGCCATATTTGCCGTACTCATATCAAGATCGGTATCAAAATCTAAAGGCTCCATATCGGGTGGAGGCTCATCCGGATCTTCGACCTTTTCTGGAAGGACTTCTTTTAAGTTGGTTTCAATAACCTTATCTGGAACGACGATATCGGCGATCTTTCTGGCCTTAACGTCTTCCTGTTGGAAATCACGCGTAACTAAGCTCTGCATGATGTAAAACAGGCCGATAGCGATAGGAATCGCTACAACAGCTCCAACGATTGATCGCAATGTTGCTGGCATTCTCTTACTCATCTAATGTCGAAACACAGGGGGGCGCAGAAAATGTACTGCGCAAGGTATCAAATAATTGCTCGACCACGTACGCCGGGCTTTCCTCATCGGCCTGAATGACGATATTCGCCCTTGGTGTCTCGTCCTTCGCTGCTTTGGCAAAAAAGTTAGCGCGCTCAAGCTTAATTTCGTTTTTGTTGTAGTGAATTTTGCCTTGGTTATCGACGGCAAAGATAATGGTGCCATTAGGGCATGCCTCAGTCGTTCCTGCACCGGGCTTGTCGATCTCTACACCTGGCTCCTTCACAAAAGAAGAAGTCACAATGAAGAAGATCAGCATAATAAAAACAACGTCCAACATTGGCGTCAGATCGATCTGATTTTCTTCTTGTGCGCCAGCGGACCTGCCGGCTTGATCTCTTAAACTCATACCTTAGCCCTTGTCCGTCGCCCAACTTACATTGTATTGGCCGGCCTCTCGTGCCGCATCTGCAACGTCCGCCACAACACCCGACGTTGCTCCTTTGCTCACCTTAATAGTGACAGGAGCCTCAGGGTCCTCCGCCAACAGTCGTTGAATATTAGCCCGCACAGCGCGCACATCGACGCGGCGGTTCTCCATCCACAACTGATTATCGGCAGAAATCTCGACAACAATGCTGATAGCGTCATTTGGGTCCTGAGGCTGGTTGTCATCAGGTCGATTAATCTCGATACCCGCCTCTTTCAAAAAAGATGCCACAACAATGAAGAAGATCAGCATGATAAACACGACATCAAGCATCGGTGTTAGATCAATTTCTGCACCCTCTTCAGCTTGTGGTTTTCCAATTTTTCTCACTTCAAAGTCCTCAAGTGGCCACTCAGTGGTCTGATGTCAATTGGTCTTCAAGAAGCTGCTGCTCGCGTAACGCCATCCGTTGGAGCTGCGTATTGGCAAACAAACCTGAAAGCGCGGCGACCATACCCGCCATCGTCGGAATGGTTGAGCGCTCAACGCCACCCGCCATCGACTTGGCGTCGCCACCACCGGTGACTGCCATCACGTTAAAGACTTCGATCATTCCAGTGACAGTGCCCAACAGACCCAGCA
Organism: Luminiphilus sp.; assembly: GCA_965656285.1. Lineage (GTDB taxonomy): Bacteria > Pseudomonadota > Gammaproteobacteria > Pseudomonadales > Halieaceae > Luminiphilus. The sequence continues at coordinate 3,276 of CBFHJX010000016.1, forward strand.
GTGGGCAGAGGGCAACGCAGGTCGCGATTAACGCCATATTATCGTTAATAACGGCGCGGCTTTCCGATAGTAGCTTCGAACGGATTTGCTTTGCGTTCCAAGACTTACGCTCTGCTCTATCTTCCCAGGCATCGACAGCGAGCAGTCGATCCGACTTCCAGCCTCCGCCTAAAAAGTAAATGAAGCGCTCAACAATCAGTGTCCACATGAAGAAAACGAGGGTAGCAATGATCCAGAGAACATTGCCGCCTTTGTCCATAAACGCCATGATGGTATCGAGCAGTTCTGCCATTGGCTGTTACTCCGTCCGATTTACCGACTAGTTACCCGCAGCCTCAGCACGCTCAGCAACGATACCTGTTGCCTGCTCGTTGAGGATGTGCATGATCTTCTGAGCCCGACCATTGACAACGGTGTGCAGCAGTACGGTTGGGATGGCAACCAAAAGCCCCAAAACCGTAGTAATCAGCGCGCTGGAAATACCGCCAGCCATCGCCTTAGGATCACCAGCACCAAAGATCGTGATGGCCTGGAAGGTAATAATCATACCCGTGACCGTTCCGAGTAGACCCATGAGCGGTGCAACCGCCGCGATAATTTTCAGCAGGGTCAAACCGGACTCTAATTTAGGCGTCTCACGAAGTACCGCTTCCGCCATCTTCAGCTCAAGCGTCTCTGTATCAATGTTCGGATTTTCTTGGCTGACCAGCAGAACACGACCTAGTGGGTTATTCGCTTTCGCTTCGCCTGACTTGAGCTGACTGTTCACCGCCGCGCCCATCATGGTTAGCATGATCACGCGAACAATCGCCAACAGGAAGGCAAACACACCGACTGTGGTAATTGCGTAGCCAACATAGCCGCCCTGATGCCAACGCTCTTCAAGTGTTGGCGTGTCGATGATTGCCGCAAGGAAAGAGCCACCGGTAGGGCCGGTAGGGTCAATACCAAACGCACTAAGGCCACCGGTTGCATCAGCAAGGGCTGCTGCATCGGCAACCGAGCTGCCACCAGGCTGTCGTGGAAGTTCAGCGAGCTTCTCATTTCCGTAAGACAAATAGTTACCGTTTACATCGACGATGTTAAACGCGCCAACACGAACGACTTCGCGGCTGGCAATTTCACCCGAAGGTGTTGCGACATCAGCGGTGAAACGAGAAACAACACCCTGCTGTGTTATTTCATTCAGCAGTTCATACCAGACGCGCTCAATCTCTTCGATTTGAGGCAGCTGATCAGAGCCGGTCATCTTCGCGATAAGGTCCTTCAAAAAACCTTCACGATTCGGAAACTCAGAACTGACCAGCGACACTTCAATATTTGACGCTAGATCGCCAGAGGCCGCTGTCAAGTGACCAAATAATTCAGCCAGCGTACCGAGTCGCTCCTTGAGCTTTTCTTGCTTCGCTGCAATCAGCAGCTCATTGTCTTCAAATTTCTTTTCCAAACGCGCTGATCGTCGCTCCTCGGCAGTGCGCTCGCGCTCTGCACGCCTGAGCTCGGACTGCTGATTCGCTTTATCTTGCGAGAAACGCTGCTCTCGCGCTCGATTTTCGCCGTCGGCACGCGATCGACCCTGCTTAACCAGGTCAAGCAAGTCGCTCATATTCTGCGCGGCTACTTCCTGTGGGGTCGGCCCTGCTGGAACTTCGGGAGCGGCTGCGTCGTTTTGCGCGACCACAATGCTTGCGAACAAACCTGCAATGACAAAGGTCGTTGCTTTCAAAAACTTAGCATTCATCTTAGTTGGCCTCCGGAGCTGCAATAGGCATGTTCAAAAGTTCGATTGTTGCCTGCTTTTTGGCGATTCGGACAGCCTTGCGAACGGCCGCCGAATAATCCGCTGAAGATAACGACTCCCAAGCACGCGCATCATTATTCCATGCCCGAGTCTCTGCACCGTCTGTGGTCTGAGCAACCAATGCGACACGTCCGATACGGAGCATATCCACTTCACGCTCGGCGCCATCAACTGCGATGGTGTCTGAATACGCTTCAATGCCTCTTCCGTACTGAAGCTCAATCGAATACAACTCGAGAATTTGGCGGAATGCCTCAGCAGAGGTTACATCCGAGCGATCCAGATTAGCGCGCACGGCTTCAATGTTGCCCTTGCGAGTCGCGAGGTCGAACGGCATGTCCAGATCAATAAATTGGTCCAAACCATCGAGCATTCGCGTCACTAGTGGCGGAATTTGTCGTTGAATAATCGCGGCGTCTGAAATCGACTGATCGATGTCGCCAATACGGCGCTCTTGATTCGCTATCTGGCGATCTAGGCGGGCGTTGTAGACCCGAAGACCTTCAACCTGCTTCATCACGGTCTTGTAATCGGCCAGTAGGTCGCGCGTCTCATCCGCTAAGCGATCGATCTTGCCCTGCGAAGTAAGTGCGGCTTTAGTGCGGTCAATTCCAACCTGCATAATATCTTCGAGTGAGTCAGCTTTGGCATAAGCTGCACCACCCACGAAACTGGCTACGATAGTCGCAACGCCAACAAGAGTTCTAATCCGAGTGTTAGTCATGGGATTCGTATTTCCTCACGCAAAAGAGTCCGTGGTCCACAAGTGGTCCGTTTTTCGTCGGTACGGTTTAAGTCCGGCCGCAGATCTTTTTATAGAGTTAGGATCAACGGGATTGAAACTCTATAGCGTAGAATGTTGCAGTGCAACGCCTCTAGAAAGTTAATCCAACTTAATTCGATAAATATTGAGTCTATTCTGGATTTTCGAGCCGAATAACCGAAAAGTCATGGCTATTGCGCTCACCAGCCGGGACCCGTTCTCGAGTAACCTCTCGCCAGCTCGCAATCTCATCGAGATCGAAAAAGGCGTCACCATCGATGTGTCCGTGAACACGAGTGACAAACGCTCGTGAAGCAAAGGGCAATGCTTGCCGATAGACTTCCGCGCCACCAATGACCATGACACTGTCAGCACCGTCAATAAAAGCCTGACCCTCTGCAAGATCAATAGCCTGCTCTATAGATGACGCAACAGACACGCCCAAGGCCGTCCATGACGGGTCACGCGTTAAAATAATATTTAGACGCCCCGGCAGCGGCCGACCGATCGATTCAAATGTTTTACGACCCATCACAATTGGACGACCCATGGTCGTACGCTTAAAGTGCTGAAGATCGTCGGGAAGGTCCCATGGCAAGGCATTGCCGCGCCCAATAACGCCGTTATCCGCGACGGCCACAACAATAGAGACCGGTAATGAGTCAGACTCTCTCATGGCTAGACTGCCACAGGGGCCGAAATATTGGGCTCGGGGTCGTATCCAATAAGCTCAAAATCGTCAAAGCAATAATCGTAGATGCTCTCTGGCTTGCGGTGGATGCGAAGGCTCGGACGCCCCTTGGGGTGTCGTGAAAGCTGGGTCTCCACTTGCTCGGCATGGTTGCTATAAAGATGGCAGTCGCCCATGGTAACGATCACTTCGCCCGGCTCAAGGCCCACTTGCTGGCACAACATGTGAACGAGGAGCGAGACCGATGCAATGTTAAACGGTAAGCCTAAAAACGCGTCGCTGGAGCGAATGTAGAGCATCGCTGAAAGTCGGCCATTAGCAACATAGAACTGGTAGAGCAAATGGCACGGCGGTAAGGCCATGCGGCCCGCCTCTACATTTTCTTGTGGCGACAGGCTTTCATCCGGTAGGTACTCAACGTTCCAGGCGTGGAAAAGGATACGCCGACTCTCAGGACGACTCCTGAGGCACTCAAGCACGTAGTCAATTTGATTAATCTCACCACCGTCTCGGGTTGGCCACTTGACCCATTGAGCGCCGTAGAGAGGGCCCAAATCGCCCTCGTCGGTCGCCCATTCGTCCCAAATAGAAACCCCATTTTCACGCAACCACTGGGTGTTGGTGTCGCCACTCAAAAACCAAATCAACTCATTAACGACACTTTTAAAGTGCACTTTCTTCGTCGTTAAAACAGGAAAGCCATCGTTCAAGTCAAAGCGTAACTGGCGGCCAAATACTGACCGCGTGCCTGTGCCGGTCCTGTCACCTCGGTCCACTCCCGTGTCCCGGATATCTCGCAAAAGATCCAAATACTGCTGCATTCAAAACGTCCTATTTTTTCGCGTCGCGGCGATACGCCCAAATCATAATAGCGGCACCGACAGCAATCATCGGCAGGGACAATAATTGCCCGCGCGTCATCCAGCCCAATGCATCGAAACCGATGTGTGCATCTGGCTCTCGGAAAAACTCCGCTAATGATCGAAACAGGCCGTAACCCAATAGAAAAAGACCCGCCGCTGACCACCGAGGCCGCGGCGACCGTGTATACCAAAGTAAAACGAAAAAAAGGAGCACCCCTTCCATCGCGAACTGATAAAGCTGAGATGGATGTCGGGCCAACCCCAAAGGATCTGCTGGGAAAACCATTGCCCAGGACACGTCCGCGGGTCGCCCCCAAAGCTCTTGGTTAATGAAGTTCCCAATCCGCCCCAGCGCCAAACCCACCGGCGCTAAAGGAGCAATAAAGTCGACGAGCGCTCCAAACTCGATCTTCTGGTGCCGAGAGAACAGCCACATTGCAATGACGACGCCTAAAAAACCGCCGTGAAACGCCATGCCGCCTTCCCACAAACGAAACACTCTCAACGGGTCGTCCCACAGCGAGCCGGCGCCATAAAACAGCGCGTAACCAATTCGTCCGCCGGCCACAATACCCAGGGCTGCGTAAAAAATTAAATCGTCAATTTGCTCCTCGGCGATCGGCGACTGCGCCAACTGCGCGCGCTGCTTCCCCAGCCACCACGCAAAGATCAAGCCCCCGACGTACGTCATTCCGTACCAATAAATTGAAATCGGGCCCAGAGAAAGCGCAACAGGATCAATTTGTGGGTAATGAATCATCGCTTTCTCAACTCAAATAAAGGCATTGATCAGTCTGCTTCGCGCTCGAGCACATACCAATAAGGGAAAGACTACACACCTTCAGCGCTTCCGACGACGACGTCTCGTATTGGCCTTTGGTAAATTAAAGCTCAGCAGCTCCGAAAGTGCAGAGCGATAGACTTGCTGCTTAAAATCTACCACGGAAGAAATGGGATACCAGTAGCTCACCCACTGCCAGTCACGAAACTCAGGCTTTTTGTCGATATCCAGCCGTACCGCGTCGTCCGGCGCGTCAAGACGCAATAAAAACCACTTCTGCTTCTGGCCAATACAAATCGGTGATTCATTTTTTCTAACGTACTTCGCGGGGAGCCGATAACGAAGCCAGCCCTTCGTCACGCCTAAGACAGTGACGTGCTCGGGTAACAGACCAATTTCCTCGCGAAGCTCTCTGAACATCGCCTCTTGTGGGTCCTCGTTCGAATCAATGCCGCCTTGAGGAAACTGCCAAGAGTCCTTGCCTTTGACTCGCTTTCCCCAAAGCACCTGACCGTCACGGTTTGTCACGACAATCCCAACGTTAGGCCTAAAACCAGCCTCGTCGATGACACGATCTTTGTCTACTGTACTCACACCCATCCTTTCGCGATGCGCATCTACACATCTATACTAGAACCCCAATAAACCGTAGTGTCCCACATCGAGAGCCACCGTGCTCACAACGAATGATAAACAACCTGAAGGTACACCTTAGTCATGGGACTTGCGCTGTTTGATCTAGACAACACACTCATTGCCGGAGACTCAGATCATTTGTGGGGAGACTTTCTCGTCAACCAAGGCTTGGTGGATTCAAAAAAACACAAAGCACTGAACGAGCTGTTTTACCGGCAGTATCAGGAAGGGCAACTCGACATTGACGACTATTTGATCTTCGCTCTCGGCCCAATGGCGGGAATGACGCCCGAGTCGCTGAGCGCACTGCACCGCATATTCATGAAAGAACACATCGAGCCGGTTTTACTCGACCGCGCTTTTGATTTGATTCAGGAGCATCGCATCAAAGGCGATACAATCGTGATTATTACGGCCACAAACACGCTGGTGACACGCCCCATCGCAGACAGATTGGGCGTGGAGCACCTCATTGGTTGTGAAGCAGAAATCGAAAACGGGCATTTTACGGGCAAACCGAGAGGCATACCGTCATTTGCTGAGGGCAAAGTGGTCCGAATAAAAAGCTGGTGCGAGGCGCAGGACCAATCGATGGAAGGCGCTGTGTTTTACTCAGACTCACACAATGACCTTCCTCTGCTTCAAGCGGTGGATAAACCCGTCGCTGTTGACCCCGATGACCGATTGAAGGACGAAGCACTACGAAACCGCTGGGACATTATCTCTTTACGAGATTAGTCCTCATCATCACAGAAAGCTTCGTACTCTTCTGCAGACATCAATGACTCGAGTTCGCTGAGGTCATCGACTCGGAGCTTAAAAAACCATCCATCATTGAAGGCATCTGAATTCACCGTCTCGGGAGAATCCTCAAGCGCTTCATTCGCGGCCAGTACTTCGCCACTGATGGGCGCGTAAATATCCGAGGCTGCCTTGACGGACTCAACCACACCCGCCTGATCGCCCGCGGCAATCTGATCACCAACCTCGGGCATCTCTACAAACACCACGTCGCCCAGAGCATCCTGCGCGTGCTCGGTAATGCCTACGGTAACGGTTCCGTCCTCTTCGCGGCGCACCCACTCATGAGTCTTTGCGTAGTAAAGTTCAGATGGGGCCTGGCTCATCAATCAATCCTCAATATAGTGGTGGCGAAAGAGTAGTGTCTGCCAGCGCGTCTGGCAATTACTGCAACGACAATTAAGCCGTAAATACTGCATCCGAGTAAGTCGCAATGCGACAAAAAAACTACCCACCGACCGCTTGCTGGATAAACCATTTCTTGACTCGAGGCAGGGCATTCACGGAACTCAGGCCCATATTACGAAGCATCGTCATCGCGGTATCAGTCGAGCCAAAACCCCACTTAAAGGCCTGCATAGCGGCCATCATGCTCAAGTTATCGCCTTTACGTTGACGCTCATAGCGACTCAATACCTGTGATGTACCCCAGTCGGCGCCGCTTTCGTAGGCTGCACAAATCTCCGCGCCTAGGACACGAGCGTCTGACAAGCCCAGATTGATTCCCTGACCTGCCAGCGGGTGGATTGAATGAGCCGCATCACCGACTAGGACAAAGCGGTGACTGAAATAATTCACGGCGTGGCATTGTACCAGTGGGAAGGCTTGACGATCACTCACAGCTGTTACCCGAGGGCCACGGCCTGACAACGCCGTATTAAGCCCTTGGATAAACGCTTCATCTTCGGCGTCAATCCACGTTTGACTCACTGTCTCATCAAGTGACCAAACAATTGAGCACAGGTTTTGGTCCGCAAGCGGCAAAAGTGCGAGTGGACCTGAGGGTAAAAAGGCCTGCCAACAAGTCGCTGCGTGATCAGGCTCAACGCGGACAGTCGCGACAATCGCTTGCTGCTGATAGGACCATGTCCGAGTTCGCATGCCGGCAAAATCGCGACTTTTCGATCGACCGCCGTCGGCGCCAATCGTAAGAGAGGCGCCCACTTCGTCACCCGACGAAGTCACCATTTCCGCACCCTCACTATGTGTTGAAAGCGCATCAAGCCGGGTGTCCCAAAACACCTGGATATTGGGTACTGACGCCGCACGCTGCTTCAGCGCATCGACGGTGACCGACGACTCAACAATACTCCCAAGCTCGCTCAGTCTTAACTCTTCGGCGGCAAATTCAACACAGCCTGTGCCTTCGGCATCCCAGACACACATGTCGGTATAGGCGCCGATACGCTGAGTCGCTTGAATGCTCTGCCAAACCTCCAGCGCCTCTAAAAATTTGATCGATGCGGGTGTTAACGCTGTTACGCGGCGACTCCACGCATTTAGTGCTCGCTCCTCAGACGGCTTATTTGGCTCTTTCTGCGCATCAAAAACGGCAATACGTAGGCCCGTGGGTGCGATTGCCAGCGCCGTTGCAAGCCCTACAACACCAGCTCCAATAATGGCAATGTCGACCTCCTGGCGCGCCATACCTACCGTCTCCCCATCCCAAACTCGGCAACACGCCGCTTCACAGGCTCGGCCATGTCCAGTAACGACAACGCAGTGCTGCCAAACCCATCAACGAGCGGTGATGGCGTATCAAGCAATTGTGAAAGAAGCGTGGTCGCAGAAATCGTTTGTTCATGATCAGACGAACTGTCGGTCGAAAAGCTACTCAATCTTTTCAGCGAATCGAACGGTGCGTCGCAGGACATTTCATGGTGAATAAGTCCGTCCAAACGATGGATATCTCTCACAGAGAGATTAAAGCCCTGACCCGCCACGGGATGAACTGTATGCGCCGCATTACCCAGTAAAATACAGCGATGACGAACCGTCTCTCGACTAATAACCACGCTAAGTGGCCAACCCGCACGCTGCCCAACCTTCGTTAACTTACCGACTCGCCAACCGATCGTTGACTGTAATTCCGACATAAATTCACGGTCGTTTAATCGCAGCAGTCGCGCTTGCGTATCTTGATGGGCACACCAAATCACATTGTAGCGTGGCCTTGAAGATCCTCTGCCGGGTAGGGGTAAGAATGCCAAGGGGCCCTGGTGTGTGAACCGCTCGTACGCCAACGCGCGATCCTCACCGTCTGTCTCGCAATTAAAGGCGATCGCGTATTGCACAGCGGCACGTCGATGCACACCAATACCCAACGACTGACGAAGTGCCGACTCCGCACCGTCAGCAACGATCACGAGGTCCGCTTTAATTTCTCGAGCGTCGTCAAGCACCAGCTCTGGGCGCCGCCCAGTAGCAGAAAAATCTACCACTTCCCGACCTTCGATGACGTCAACCTCTGCTCGCTTGCAGCGGTCGAGCAGTGAGGCTTGAAGGAGGGCATTTTCAATCACCCAACCCATCGGCTCGCCCTGAAGAACGTCATTGCTCAGAAGGGCGCTGCCAAAACGTGATTGACGGGAGATATGAATATCATTGATCGCCTTTGCAGAAGGCTCAAGATCAGGCCAAAAACCCCAGGACGCGAGACGCTCTTTCGAGTCTCGACTCAGCGCTGTAGCGCGCGTGTCGAGCGAATCTTGAGGTGCCTTTGGAAACGCGCGCTCGATAAGGCTGACCTGCAATTGGCCGTTTAGCCGCTCGCCAACCCGCGATGCTAACAAGAGTCCCGCAAGACCCCCGCCAACAATGGCAAGGTGGGGCTGATCAGTCACTACAGAGCAGCCATTAGCGCTTCAATGTCATCAGCGTCTTTGGGGACGCCTGACGTCAGGACGTGGCAGCCGCCCTTGGTCACCAAGACGTCGTCTTCGATTCGAACACCGATACCGCGCCACTTGGGATCAACGTTGTTGTTGTCTTGCGCCACGTAAATCCCAGGCTCAATGGTGAGAACCATTCCAGGCTCAAGCGGCCGCCACTTTCCATCGACCCGATATTCGCCAACATCATGAACGTCGAGACCCAGCCAGTGACCAGCACGATGCATGTAAAAGTCGGTGTAAGCGCCCGCGTCAATTAACTCCTCAACATCACCCGACAAAAGACCTAACTCAACCAAACCCTCGGTGATCACCTGCACTGTCACGTCGTGAGGCCGATTCCATTTTGCCCCAGGCTTTGTCGCGGCAATGGCTGCAAGTTGAGATTTCAAGACCACGTTGTAAATAGCACGCTGCTCCTCACTGAAACGACCGTTCACGGGGAACGTCCGCGTAATATCTGCCGCGTAGCCCTGATACTCACAGCCGGCATCGATCAGAACAAGGTCACCATCCACCATTTTCGCATCGTTGTCGGTGTAATGTAGACAACAGGCATTTTTGCCACTGCCGACAATAGAATTGTAGGCAACAAAACGCGCACCATGTTCGGCAAAATCGTGTTGTATCGCTGATTCGAGGTGATACTCGTAACGACCAGGGCTGCATTCACGCATGGCCCGGCAGTGTGCTTGAGCACTGATGTCTGCGGCGCGCTGCATCAGTCGCATTTCGGCATCTGATTTAATCAAGCGGTGCTCATGAAGCAAAAAGGCGAGATCGGAAATATCGCCGGGGGGCTTTGCGCCGGTTCGTACTTTAGCGCGAATTTGGTTGACCCACCCTAGGACCCGACGATCAACACTATCGTCGTATCCCATGGAATAATAAATCGTTGAGCGCCCCTCAATCAGACCCGGAGCAATGTCATCGATGTCGCCAACCGGATAAGCATCATTCATCCCAAAGTTCGCCACGACGCCTTCAGTCCCTTGCCGATACCCATCCCAAAGTTCGCGCTCAGGATCGCGGTCTCGGCAAAACATCAACACTTGGCCCTGCCGTCTGCCCGGCAGCAAGACAAGTACTGCGTCGGGTTCCAGAAATCCGGTCAAGTAAAAAAAGTCGCTGTCCTGTCGAAACGGATAATCGGTATCTCTGCTTCGTGTCACTTCCTTTGCAGCAGGGATAATGGCGACACTGTTCGGCATCATCTCTGACATCAAGCGCTTTCTTCTCGCGGCGTATTCTGACTTACTTATTTTCAAGACTCGGACTCCCTATTATTTATCGCATCTTGCACAATACTGACGGCGGCTAAGCGCACGTAGTCTAACAATTCTTCGAGCTCCCTCTCAGCCTCCTCAGTCTCTGCTTGATCAGACTCTACCTGAGCGATTGCAGCGAAGTCCTTTAGTACATCGGCCACTTCAGACTGAATAGCCAGACCGGTTGCGTCACGCACCGTCATTCCCTCAGTAAAGCCCGATATAAAGCCTGTCACCCAGTTTGAGAAAGACCTGAGTCGCTGCTCAATAGGGTCATCATCATCCGGGATCAGCAACCTAAAAGCATAGTCGGTATCAACGATGGCCGACATTGTTGACAAGTTTAGGCGAGACACCACATCAACTAATTCTCCCTGCAGTTGCACCCCAACGGCTTTCTCAACCGATAGGAGCGTCTGCTCTAGATGGTTTCTGTCATCTGGGTCAAACCCCGCACCCATCAGACCGACCAGTACCCCGTGCAATTCCGACGGGTTTAGTGTCTGTCCCGCATTAAATAATTGGTCGGCTATTTCTTCCCATTCAGGCATTTCCTCAAAGGCGCCCAGCAAGTCCAGCATGATAATTTCGCTTCTGTTGGCCTGTGCTTTATCAAGCATCCAGGCGTGTCTTTGATTGACCCGTATGGGCCGCTTACCTATAGTGAAGCCGAATCAGGAAGAGGGTGCAATCTAAGTGTCAGATAAGCTTGTTAAAACACTTGAATCTAAAGTGGGTGACCTTATCGACCTCAGCACCGAACTGAAGCTAGAAAACCAAGCCCTCAAAAAACGCCTGACTGACCTTCAGCATGAAAAACGTGAGTTGCTCGAGCGGCACAGGAAGTCAGGCGACTATATCGAACGGTCAATCAGCCGACTCAAAGCGCTGGAGAGTAACCAATAATGCGCCAGCACACGGTGAGCATCGATATATTAGACAAGAGCTATCAAGTCGCTTGTGAACCGGAACAAGAACCAGAGCTGCAGCAAGCCGCGCGCGATCTCGATGATCAGATGCGCGCCATTCGATCGACCGGCAAGGTCATCGGGCTTGAGCGGGTGGCCATTATGGCTGCCCTAAATCTCAGCCATCAAGTTCTGCTGCTTCAATCAGGTGTGCAGCTCGATGATTCCCAAGAGGAACAAATTAAGGGCATTACCAGTCGCATTGATGAGGCTTTATTTCAGCTGCGACAGTTCGAAATTTCTTAATTCACACGCCCAGAGTCAGCTATACTTCACCCTGACCTGGTGTATTTGCTAGACCGTCAGTCCTCGAGCCGATAAAGCACCACCCGGAGATGTCCACTTCTGCTGTTGTGCAAGCCCGGCGCGACCGGGACGCCTGATGCAGAATGGGGATCACCACCTTGAACCGCTACGGTTCAAGGGCGACACCGTCGGCGGTACTCTGGGTCAGACCTTTTTTTTGAGACGTTTCACACCATGCTGGAACTGAAAACTGCGATCCGTGCCAAGATTCTTGAGGAGCGCCGAAAGCTGTCAGCTCAAGCTCGGCGCGAGAAAAGCGAGATTATTCTCAACACCCTTCAAGCCTGGGCGCCATTTTCAACCGCGTCCACCATCGCAACATACATTCCGCTCAAAACGGAGGTTGACGTCTCACCCTTGTTGGAACGCGCAGGACATGCCCGCCGATTTTTTGCTCCACGAACCTTAGCGGACTTCCAAATGAGTTTTCATGAACTGACCCAAGACACGCCTCTAATAAAAGGCTCGGGGAACGTCATGGAACCACCGGACTCCGCGCTCGAACGGCCAATTGAGCAAATTGATCTATTTTTGGTGCCGCTCGCTGCCTGTGACGGCCAAGGCAATCGCTTGGGATTCGGCAAGGGCTACTACGATCGCGCACTCACATCCGCGCTCGGATTCAAGCTGGGCATAGGTTTCGGCTGTCAGGTGGTGGAGGCGGTGCCTGTGGATCACTACGACGTCGCGCTCGACGGCTTTCTCAGTGAAGAGGGTCTGCTCTGCTTTTAAGTTTTGAGGCACCCTTTCTTGAGGTGCACTTACGAATCGCAATGGGCACTTGCGTTAGTCTAATTCTTGCGACCAGACCTGACCTGAGATGTCTGTAGCGTCACCCTCACGTGCAGGTAATGCACTTGCCGTAATAACAACCACAAAACCCATTAACAAGGCCGTAAACAACCCCGGCTTTTTATTCCCCACAATGCCCCCAGCGAGCTCATTCGTTCATTTCCCGCTATTGATGGCGAGTTGTCACCATGATAATGGTAATTTTTCACAAATCAACTGGCTTTAAATATTCACGATACGCAGGGTTTTCTGATTCTTCCCAATACCTGAAGCCGATGCCATTCAATGTTGCAATCAAACGCTCATCGAAGCCCTCCACACCGGTAAAACCAACCAAGATTCGCCCATAAGCGGCACCGTGATTGCGGTAGTGAAACATCGAAATATTGAAATCCGACCCCAGTGCGTCAAGAAACGTCATGAGCGCGCCGGGCCGCTCGGGGAATTCAACACGAAACACGTGCTCCTCGGACCCATTGGCGATCAACTGACCACCAATCATATGCCGCACATGAAGCTTCGCCATTTCGTTGTCAGTCAAGTCAACGACGCTGTAACCACGATGCTCAAGATTTCCAGTTAAGTCACTGACATCGTGACTTTGTGGCACGACTGTGAGGCCAACAAAGACGCGAGCGTCCGTGTTGCTACCCGCTCGATAATTGAACTCTGTGATATTGCGTTTACCGATCGTCCGACAGAAGGCTCTAAATGCACCCGGCTCCTCGGGGATCGTGACGCTCAAAACAGCTTCGCGTCGCTCACCAATGTCAGTTCGCTCAGAAATGTAGCGCAGCCGGTCAAAATTAGTATTGGCACCGCTCAGAACGGCAACGACCCGCTTACCCGTCAGGTCATGCTCGGCCAGATAAGCCTTCATACCCGCGATCGCAAGCGCGCCAGCCGGCTCAGCAATTGCACGAGTGTCCTCAAAAATATCTTTGACTGCGGCGCACATCTCGTCGGTACTTGCCGTAATGATGTCATCGACGTATTGCTCAATAACGCGATGAGTCTCTTTCCCCACCCTTGCAACGGCGCAGCCATCGGCAAACAGCCCCACCGAGTTCAACGTTACACGCTCACTATTTTGACGCGCAGCTAGCGCACAAGCCGCATCCGCCGGCTCAACACCAATGACTATGACCTCAGGCCAGACGTGTTTGAGAAACACCGCCATGCCCGACAAAAGACCGCCACCTCCGCAGGGAATAAATACATAATCCGCAGGGCTTGGTAATTGACGAGAAACCTCAAGACCCACCGTGCCTTGACCAGCAATGACATCGGGGTCGTCAAAGGGGTGAAGATAGGTCGCACCGCGTTCCACCACAAGCCGATTGGCGAATTCGGAGGCTTGGTCAAAGGCGTCACCCTGAAGGACCACATTGGCGCCTCGTCGCTTAACGGCATCGACCTTTATAGAGGGCGTGGTGACGGGCATGACAATGGTGGCGTCCACACCCAATTTTTGAGCAGCAAGCGCAACGCCCTGTGCATGGTTACCGGCCGAAGCCGCAACGACACCACGTGCGCGCTCTTCATCGGTTAAAGAGGACATTTTGTTGTAGGCGCCACGACATTTAAAACTAAAAATAGGCTGCAAGTCTTCGCGCTTGAGGTGTACGTCACAGCTCAAACGCTCTGACAGCGAGGGAGCGTGTGTCAATGGCGTCTTAGTGGCCACGTCGTACACATTGGCGTTCAAAATTTTGTCTACGTAAGGGTCTGTCATCGTCCGGTGCATCGGAAAAAACTGGAGTTTACGCGATTATGTCCGTCATCGCCGCCACCGATCTTATATCCGCTGTCTACAGAGCCCCCGCACTATAGCGTTCTTGCATTTCAGCGAGCGACAGAGGCTTAAGCTGAGAAGCATGCCCGGCACAACCGAAGGCTTCGTACCTCGCAATACAAATATCGCGCATGGCAACCAAACTCTCATTAAAGTATTTCCTAGGATCAAACTCTGCCGGGTTTTCAGCAAGGAATCGACGTATCGCGCCGGTGGAGGCGAGCCGAAGGTCGGTATCAATGTTGATCTTACGAACACCGTGTTTTATACCCTCGACCACTTGCTCAACCGGTACCCCATACGTCTCCGGGATTTCACCACCGAATTCATTAATAATCTGTAACCAATGCTGAGGCACGGCTGACGACCCGTGCATGACCAGATGTGTCTCGGGGATATTGGCATGAATCGCTTTAATGCGATCAATCGCCAGAATATCGCCAGTCGGGGGGCGCGTGAACTTGTAGGCCCCATGACTCGTTCCACAGGCGATGGCGAGCGCGTCGACGCCGGTGTCTGCAACAAATTGCTTGGCCTCGTCCGGATCTGTGAGCATCTGTTCTTGTGTCAACTTGCCTGCGGCACCCACACCGTCTTCCTCTCCGGCTTCTCCAGTTTCGAGCGATCCCAAACAACCTAATTCACCTTCAACGGACACGCCACACGCGTGAGACATGTCCACTACCTGTGCGGTCACTCGCGCGTTGTAGTCATAATCCATTGGCGTCTTGCCGTCGCTGCCCAGCGACCCGTCCATCATGACCGACGTGAACCCTAATTGGATTGATCGCTGGCACACCGCTGGCGATGTTCCGTGGTCTTGATGCACAACAATGGGTATGTCAGGAAACTCCGTTGCAGCCGCTTCCATCAGCGCACGAAGAAAAGGAGCGCCGGCGTACTTCCTTGCACCCGCGCTGGCTTGCATGATTACGGGTGCGTCGCAGTATGCGGCGGCTTCCATAATAGCGCGTGTCTGCTCTAAATTGTTGACGTTAAAGGCTGGAACACCAAACTGGTGTTCAGCAGCGTAATCAAGTAACTGCCTCATGCTGACTAGGGCCATATCTTTCTCCTCTTATGCACGACTCACTGGTCGTGGTGCTCCGCTAAAATCGCCACCGCGGGAAGCTCTTTCCCTTCGACAAACTCCAAAAAAGCGCCACCACCGGTTGAAATGTACGACACACGATCTGCAATATTGAACTGATCAATCGCTGCTAATGTATCGCCACCCCCGGCCAGTGAAAAGCCATCACTTTCCGCAATGGCGTTCGCCAAAGCCTCTGTGCCACTTGCAAATGCTGGAAATTCAAAAACACCCACCGGACCGTTCCACAAAATAGTTCCCGCCGCTAAGAGCACCTGACTGAGCCGCTCTTGCGACAGCGGACCAACATCTAAAATCATATCATCGTCATCAACGTCGGCAGCCAGTTTGACCGCTGCTTGCGCCTCTTCGCTAAATGCCTTCGCAACGACGACATCCAGCGGCAGAGGAATGTGAGTTTTCGCCATCAGCTTCTTGGCGACCGGAATCAAGTCCGGCTCGTGAAGCGATCGGCCGACCGGGTATCCAGCAGCCGCCAAAAATGTGTTTGCGATACCCCCCCCAACCAGCAGCTGATCACAGATCTCTGAGAGGCTCTCCAATACGGCAAGCTTAGTGGACACTTTGGATCCGCCCACCACAGCCACCATGGGCGATGCGGGCTGACTCAGTGCGCGCCCTAAGGCGTCAAGCTCTCGCATCAAAAGAGGCCCGGCACACGCTTGCGGCGCAAACTTGGCCACACCGTGAGTGGAGGCCTGAGCACGATGCGCCGTCCCAAAAGCGTCCATCACAAATACATCACACAAAGCCGCATAACGCTTGGCCAGCTCATCGCTGTCAGACTTTTCACCAGTATTGAATCGCACGTTTTCAAGCAGCCAGATTTCACCGGGTTCGGGTGTGGAATCAGGCCAGTCCGACTGGAGTACGACCGTTATGCCCAGTAACGAAGATAGCGCGTCCGCCACCGGCGCCATCGAAAACTCAGGTGCATACACCCCTTCTGAGGGACGACCTAAATGAGACATCAACACCACACCGGCGCCGCCAGCCAATGCTGACCTAATGGTTGGCAATGCAGCGCGGAGTCTCGCATTGTTTGAGATAGCCCCGTCCCGCATTGGGACGTTGAGGTCTTGTCTAATTAAGACGCACTTTCCCGACAGAGAGAGTTGGTTCATGGACAACATAAGTCACCTCATAATGTTCTTCGTTTGAATTCGCGTGCGCGAGCTACCTGGATGCCTCTTCGGTGACAAATTCGGAGACCCGCAATGCGATGTCGACCATTCGATTAACGAATGCCCACTCGTTATCGAACCAAATCATCACTTTAATCAGTCGCCCACCACTGACCTGCGTTTGTGTGGCGTCGACAATACTTGAGGCCTCAGCACCCAAGAAATCACAGGAGGCTAAGGGCTCATCGTTTACCGCAAGAACGCCACCGAATCTCCCCAGCGACTCACGAAGAGTGGCATTGACCTCGTCGCTTGTGGTGTCACTCTCAACTGAAACCACAACGTCCAATGATGACACGTTGAGCGTGGGCACTCTGAGGGCTCGCGCGCTGATCTTGTGCGTCAGGTGTGGGAAAAAGCGCTCAACGCCCTGAGCAAGGCCAGTCTCGACGGGAATAACCGAGTTAAACGCAGCCCGCGTTTTTCGAAGGTCAGTGTGATGATAGGCGTCAATAACCGGTTGATCATTCATAGCTGAGTGAATAGTCGTCACAATACCCGCTCGAATCCCAAACGCCGTATCAATGACCGATAACACCGGCATCAAGGCGTTGCTGGTGCACGAGCCTGCTGATATGACAGACATATCGGGAGTTAAGGTGCTGTCATTTAACCCCCAAATAATGGTCCCATCGACGTCTGTACTCGCGGGCTGCGACAACATAACTCTGCTCACCGAACCACCCAGATGCTGCGCAGCTGACGACCGATTAAATTCCACACCGGTGCAGTCGATCACAATATTCACGTCACGATCAGACCACCTAACTTTCGACTGCGCCGTTTCATGCGTCAGCAGCACCGTTTGATCAACGATATTTAAATGGTCACCGTCCGTCACCACAGGCTCAGAGAACCGCCCATGGGTAGAATCGTATTTTAATAAATGCGCAACGGTGGCTGCGTTAGCCACCTCGTTGCACATGGTCAGTCTCAGTGCCGCCCTCGCGTCTTGACGCTCGAACAATCGGCGCGTCAGGAGCCGACCGATTCGACCGAGTCCGTTAATGCCAACAGAGGTCTTCAACTCAGAATCACGTCCTCGATCGCGTCAATCACATTCTCAACAGTGAACCCAAATTCTTTCATGAGTACGG
The DNA here is from genome assembly GCA_965656285.1 of Luminiphilus sp. GTDB lineage: Bacteria > Pseudomonadota > Gammaproteobacteria > Pseudomonadales > Halieaceae > Luminiphilus. Next base: position 21,024 of record CBFHJX010000016.1, read on the forward strand.
GTCCTGGTGCTGATTCGCCAAAAGAACTCATCCCAACGACACGACCGTCCAAGCCCACATATTTGTACCACCAGTCCTGGTGTGACGCCTCGACAGCCACCCGTGCCAGAATATGACTGGGCAAAACGGACTCTTTGTATTCCACATCTTGACGTTCATAGACCTCGGCGCAGGGCATTGAGACGACACGAATTCCGCGTCCGGCTGCAGAGAGCTTCTCCGCAGCCTCCGTCGCCAGTGATATCTCAGAGCCAGTCGCGATAACAATGGCCTCGAGCTCACCCTGCTCTTCGTGTAACACATAGCCACCACGTGCAACATCGGATACGCGCTCAGCAGCACCGATTTGATGAGGCAGCGTTTGACGCGAAAATACGAGCGCAGACGGACCATCGGTTCGCACGATAGCCTGCTTCCAAGCGATGGCTGACTCAACGGCGTCACACGGGCGCCAGGTATCTAAATTGGGTGTTGAACGCATCGATGCAAGCTGCTCGACAGGCTGATGCGTGGGACCGTCTTCACCCAGACCTACAGAGTCATGGGTAAAAACATAAATCGCGCGCTGCTTCATCAGCGAGGCCATACGAACTGCGTTACGTGCGTACTCCATGAAAATAAGGAATGTACCGCCGAACGGAATAAATCCTCCGTGAAGCGAAATACCGTTCATGAGAGCGGCCATTGCAAACTCGCGAACACCGTAATAAAGGTAGTTGCCCTCCGCGTCGGACGCGTCCGCGGCTTGCGCACCTGGCCACAAGGTCAAATTAGAGCCCGCCAAATCAGCACTACCGCCTAATAGCTCAGGAAGTGTTGGGGCAATCGCCGCGATCGCTTGCTGAGACGCTTTACGCGAGGCCACGTCAGACTCATTAGCCATGCACTGCGCAATAAAATCGTCTACACCACGCAAAAACGCCTCAGGCAGATCGCCCTTGACCCGACGCTCAAACTCGCTCGCAAGCGCTGCGTGCTCGGCACCATAACTGCTCAGCGCCGTTTTCCAGTTGGCCTCAGCAGTGGCTCCCGATGGGCGTGCATCCCAATGCTGATAGATTTCATCAGGCACAACAAAGGGCTCATAATTCCAGCCCAACGCCTCTCGTGTAAGCCTGATTTCATCATCACCCAGTGGTGCGCCATGGCAAGACTCCGTGCCGCCTTTATTGGGGCTGCCTTTGCCGATCGTTGTCTTACAGCAAATCAGTGTCGGGCGCTTTGTATCCGCAATGGCCGCATCAAATGCCGCAGCTATTGCATCGGCATTGTGTCCATCAACATCTCGGACAACGTGCCATCCGTAGGCTTCGAATCGAGCCGGTGTATCGTCGGTAAACCAACCCTCGATGTCGCCATCGATAGAAATTCCGTTGTCGTCATAGACAACCGTTAACTTCCCTAAGCCAAGCGTTCCTGCCAACGAGGATGCCTCATGGCTGATACCCTCCATCAAACAACCGTCACCCACAAAACACCACGTTCGATGGTCAACAATTCGGTGGGCGCCCTGATTAAACCGAGCGGCCATCAGCTTTTCTGCAACAGCCATGCCCACCGCATTTGCAAGTCCCTGACCCAAAGGTCCTGTGGTTGTCTCTACCCCTGGTGTATAGCCGTACTCGGGATGCCCTGGCGTTTTACTGTGTAGCTGGCGAAAGTCTTTGATGTCATCGATAGAAAGGTCGTAGCCCGTTAAATGCAGCAACGAATAAATGAGCATTGATCCATGCCCATTGGACAACACAAATCGGTCTCGATCGGCCCAGTTCGGGTTCGTCGGGTTGTGCTTAAGGTAGCGCGTCCACAACACTTCTGCGATATCAGCCATTCCCATCGGTGCTCCAGGATGACCGGAGTTCGCCCGCTGAACCGCGTCCATTGAGAGTGCTCTGATTGCGTTAGCCGCTTGCTGATGCGTTACTGTGACGTCATGACCTTCTTGCAAGACGATATCCTCTGTTGAGTTGTAGGTAAACGGCCGTCATCATCTCATGGATTACCCTGAAATAACGTTGAACATCCCACTTTTATTAGCCCTGATGTAATGCAAAAACAGGCGATGCGCTAAAACAAAACTCGCGTTCTCAGCGTCCCGTCAATCGCCGTCAATCCCTTAATGAGCGCTTTGGAGTAATTCGTCTCAATGTCGATGACAACGTAGCCGGTATCTCCCATCGTCTGCAGGTACTGGCCGCTGACATTCACATTGTTTTCGCTGAACACCTGATTAATGGCGCTCATGACGCCAGGAATGTTGCGATGAACGTGGAGTAAGCGATGCTTTCCATCATGCGCAGGCAGCGCCACCTCAGGAAAGTTGACCGCCGAAAGGGTCGTCCCGTTGTCGCTGTAACGCGTTAGCTTGTCAGCAACCTCAACGCCAATGTTTTCCTGCGCCTCTTGTGTCGAACCGCCAATGTGCGGCGTCAGAATGCACTGATCAAGTCCTCTGAGGGGCGACAAAAACTCGTCATTATTTGACCGCGGCTCAACGGGGAACACGTCGATTGCAGCACCGCCAATATGCGCTGATCTAAGCGCTTCAGCCAATGCATCAAGATCCACGACATTGCCTCTTGATGCATTGATCAGCATAGCCCCTGAACGCATGACCTCGAGCTCTTGGGGGCCAATCAATAACTCGGTGCTCGCGTGCTGGGGTACATGTAAACTCACGACGTGAGCCACCTCGAGTAAACTCGCCAAGGTGGCTTTAGGCTGCGCATTCCCGAGCGGTAATTTGGACTCCACGTCAAAGTACACGACCTTCATGCCGAGTCCTTCGGCGATGACGCCCAGCTGCATGCCAATATTGCCGTACCCAATGATCCCGAGTGTCTTTCCACGGCACTCGTGAGCACCCGTTGCCGTTTTTTGCCACTCGCCTCGGTGCGCGGCCGCACTGCGTTGCGGAATCCCCCTTAGTAGGACAATAACCTCAGCCATGACCAGTTCTGCCACACTGCGCGTGTTTGAAAATGGCGCATTAAAAACGGGCACGCCTTTGCGCGCCGCGGCCGTTAGATCGACCTGATTTGTACCGATGCAAAAGCACCCAATCGCGACCAGCCGCTCTGCGGCGTCAAGGACTTCCTCACTGAGCTGCGTGCGCGAGCGTATACCGACAAAATGGGCGTCTTTGATCTCTTTGCACAACTCTTCAGTCGATAGTGATTTAGGATAGGTCGCCACGTTGTCGTAGCCTGCTCGTCCAAGCGCATCCACCGCGCTCTCGTGAATACCCTCGAGTAAAAGGAACTTAATCTTCGACTTTTGCAACGATTGTTGTTTCATCAGCGAGCTTCGGTTGGTGTCATAGCACGGGGCGCGGATGATAACATTACGGACGTTGCAGATACGGGGTTTAGAATGGCTCAGCCAGTAATAGATGTTATTCACGAATTGGGCAAAGCGCTCAATCCCGATCAGGTTGCTACCGATTCGTTGTCGCTTGAAACTTATGGTCAGGACTGGACTCGTTTCGCAACGCCTGCGCCTCTGGCTATTGTCTTCCCACATTCAACCGAAGACGTTGTTGCCGTGGTCCACTGTGCGCGTAAACACGGTTTTGCACTCGTCCCATCGGGAGGCAGGACAGGACTGAGTGGCGGCGCAGTCGCCGCAAACAGGGAAGTCGTGGTCTCCATGGACAAGTTAAATGCCGTCGGTACTGTCAACGTAACGGACCGCTCAGTAACTGTAGGGGCTGGCGCAATTACTCAGTCCATCCAAGACGCTGCGAGCCAAGTGGGCCTGTTTTATCCGGTTGACTTCGCCTCCAGTGGGTCCAGTCAGATTGGCGGAAATATTGCCACTAATGCCGGCGGAATCAACGTTATCCGCTACGGAATGACTCGAGAATGGGTCGCAGGACTCACGGTGGTGACCGGTAAGGGCGAAGTCATCGCGCTCAACAAAGGCTTGACGAAAAATAATACGGGCCTCGACTTCCGGCATCTGTTCATCGGCTCTGAAGGCATTTTGGGGTTTATTACAGAGGCCACCTTGAAACTGACCACACCGCCAAAAAATGCAACCGTGCTGGTGCTCGGGCTGAGCGACATGGACGCGATAATGCGGGTCCTTGAACGCATTCAGTCAACGGCGTCGCTATTGGCTTACGAATTTTTTTCTGAGCTCGCTGTCAGCAAAGTAGTCGAGCATGCCGGGGTTGCCAGACCTTTTGACACACAGACCCCATTCTATGCGCTCATCGAGTTCGAAAATGACAGCGAGAGTATTGAAGCTGCACTCTTTGGCGCGGTTGAGGCGTGTATGGAAGAGGGCTGGGTCATCGACGCCGTGATGAGCCAGAGCGTTGCCCAAGCACGCGCATTATGGCGCTTGCGAGAGGACATTTCGGAAACCCTGACCCGCTGGACGCCGTATAAAAATGATATCTCCGCCACCGTCGGCAATGTTCCTGAGCTTCTTTCACGGGTAGACGCTGTTGTTCATCAACATTACCCAAGCTGGGAAGTGGTTTGGTACGGACACATCGGCGATGGCAACCTGCATCTCAATATACTGAAACCCGAGGCGCTTGACGTTGCGGTATTTAAGGCGCGTTGTGGTGAGGTATCCAAAGAAATTTTTGAAGCGATTCAATTGCTGGGCGGCAGCGTCTCGGCCGAACACGGTGTGGGGACTCTCAAAGCACCTTATCTTGGCTACACCAAGACTGAGTCAGAGATTGAAGCCATGCGCGCGATCAAGTTGATTTTCGATCCGGACGGAATTCTAAACCCCGGAAAGGTATTTCCACTGAAACAGGCATAATCCACTGCAACGCCGATAGGGATACATCATGAACGCTCACGAACTCAAGCAAGCCGTCGCAAAAGAGGCCGTCTCGCGTGTCTTTACAGCCCATGGTGATAACTTGGTCCTCGGCATTGGCACAGGGAGTACCGCGGAGTGCTTCATCGCCGAATTGCCGCATCTTCGAGACCGCATTCTGAGCACCGTCTCCAGCTCAGAGCGCTCCACAACACTGCTACGAGAGCTTGGCTTTGAGGTCAAAGACTTAAACGATGTGGACCATGTCGATGTGTATGTCGATG
>CBFHJX010000017.1:0-25692 GCA_965656285.1 Luminiphilus sp.
ACAGAATGATGTCAACGCGCTCAGTGTCCAATTCGTTAGAGACCGCTTGCACGCGAGAACCACGCATACCCACGCATGCGCCCACGGGGTCTATCCGCTGGTCGCCCGTTTTCACGGCAATCTTCGCTCGCGATCCAGGGTCGCGCGCCGCTGAGCGGATTTGAATAACGCCCTCCGAAATCTCAGGGACCTCAATTTTAAAGAGCTCAATTAACATCTCTTTGCAAGCTCGCGATAGCACTAACTGGGGCCCGCGGGACTCCTCGTTAATTTCCAACAAAACCGCACGCACGCGGTCATTCATTCGGAACGTCTCTCTCCCCACTAACTCTGACCGAGGCAACAGTCCTTCCGCGTTATTACCCAGATCGAGAATAATGTTGTCTCTCGTTACTTTTTTGACAGTTCCCGCTAGCAGCTCGCCCATACGGTCTTTATATTGATCGACCACTTGAGCGCGCTCGGCTTCACGAACAGCCTGCACGATAACTTGTTTCGCGGTTTGCGCCGCAATACGCCCAAAACCAACGTTTTCCACGACTTCCTCGTGCACGTCGCCGGGCACCAAGTCGCTATTAACCTCGATCGCCTCTTCGGTCGTAAACTGTGTGCCCAGCAGTGCAAGCTCAGTATCGGGCACAACTAACCACTTCCGTCTGGTTACATAGTCGCCTGATTCACGATCAATCGTGACCTCAATATCCGACTCTTCGTCGTACCGCTTTTTTGTAGCGGTCGCGAGCGCCAACTCAATGGCTTCAAAGATAATGTCTTCCGATACGCCTTTCTCATTAGAAACTGCTTCGGCAACCATCAAAATTTCTTTGCTCATTCGTTATATCTCACTCTGATCATGGAGGACTAAATCGCCCTCCTTTAAACTTTCATCTATCGCGCGGACTGCAGCGGGTCGGCTTCTCTCAATCCACTCTGCCGTGGGCTCTACTCGAACCCTGTCAATACTGCCCAGAGGCAGCAAATATTCGTGTTTATCAACGCGGACAACTATGTCATCACCATCAAAACCTAAAAACCACCCTCTGAATTTGCGGCGTCCGTCAAACGGAAATCGCAGCTTTACCTGCATGGGCTGCTCTTCATAAATACTGAACTGCTCCTTTTTGAACAGTAAACGGTCTATCCCTGGGGACGAAACCTCTAACGTGTATTCACCCACAAAGGGGTCTTCTACGTCTAAAATCGCACTCATGTGGCGACTGATCGTGGCGCAATCATCGACGGTGACGCCCTGTTGCCTGTCAATGTACACACGCAACGTGGGCCGTCGATTTGGGCTCAACAGCTCCAAACCCCACAGCGCGAAACCCAACATTTCAACCGTTGGTTCCAGCATGGTGAGCAACTGGCTCTCTTTACCACCCATTGTGTTCATCGCCGTCCTCGGCAAATTTCAGATACAAAAAAGCCCCAAACAAGGGGCCTCAAAGTGCAGCGCATACCGTCGCGCAAAGTTGGTAGCGGGGGCCGGATTTGAACCGACGACCTTCGGGTTATGAGCCCGACGAGCTACCAGGCTGCTCCACCCCGCATCAAAGTCGTTGCGATGCCCCTTGTATCGACGCCTGAATCGTCGAAGGCAATCACACGGAACCAAGGTCCCGTAACTGAGGGGCGGAGTCTAGGGAGTCGACGCAAGTCCGTCAAGAGGAAGAGATACAAAAACGCCCGCTCTTGTTGGGTTTCGTGGATTTTAATACCGATCGAGGGAAAATACCCTAGGTCACCAGTCCTTGTGCGCCGGCACCCCATCAACACTTGATGTTAATCGTACCGCATTCAAAATTGCGGATTGCATTGCAGCGGCTGCAGCCACACCCAGTTTATTGATCAACTGAGGTGTCACCTCGTGTAACTGCTTCGGTGCATTTGTGACTGAAACAGCGAAAATCGTATCGCCGTCAAACAGCGTATGCACCGGCCTTACCGCTCGAGCCAGACCGTCATGCGCCATCTCCGCCACTTTTTTCAGCTGTGCTTTTGACAACTGAACGTTTGTTGCGATAACACCGAGTGTGGTATTCGTGCCAATCAGCGCACCACTCTCTAGCGCACCGAGCGCCAGATCCACAGCCGATTCATAACATCCAGGCGCAGTCGCCCTAACACCTGCTATCGTTTGCCCCGTGGCACTGTCAAACACTTCACCCACCGCATTGACCGCCGCAAGTGCGCTCACAAGAACCCCATCGTCAAACTCGAGAAGCGCGTTCCCAAGGCCACCCTTAGTGGCGCGCTCAGGCCCTAATAATTTACCCACCGTCGCGCCTGTTCCCGCCCCTAAGTTTCCCGATCCAACTGGCTCATTGGTGGCATCTAATGTGGCCTTAGCCCCCCATTGCGCAGTAGGTCGAACACCCCCACTCCCAAGTTGCAAATCGAATAAAACAGCAGCCGGTACAATAGGAACCACAACCCCCTCGAGCACTGGCAATCCTGTACCCTCAGCTTCCAGCACGGCCATGACGCCGCTCGCAGCATCAAGACCGTAAGCACTGCCGCCACTGAGCACAATAGCGTTTGCTCGCTCGACCAAATTCCCCGGCTCCAGAAGATCAGTCTCTCGGGTGCCTGGCGCAGCGCCTTGAACGGACACAGCAGCAGTTGCCCCCTCCCCGGCAAAGCGAATAACCGTAACACCCGTCAAACCTTCTTGATCGGTTACGTGCCCTACCGTAATGCCAGGAATCGCCGTAATACTTTGGTTATTCAACGCCATAACTCACACCAAAATTCACCCTCATCAGCGCCTCATTTGCCCTCATTTATTGACTGAAATACGTGGCTATTTAAGCAGGCTAACACGAGAGGGTTAGAGCGCGCTTTATGGTGAAAAAAGACCCTTTATTTAGCGCCCAAATCTATTTCGTTTCCGACAAACAACACATACACTTCGGCCAAACTTAACAACAATAATATGCCAGAGGAGACGTTCATGGCGGAGCTTCCAAAACACGCAAAAGTAGTCGTTATCGGACAAGGCGGAATCGTCGGCGCATCAGTCGTTCATCACTTAATTGAAGAGGGGTGGGACGACATCGTGGGGCTTGAGAAGTCGGCGATCCCTACTGACATTGGTTCGACCTCGCACGCGTCCGACTTTTGTTATATGACGACGCACGACAAGCTTAATGTCTTCACCAGCACGTACAGCCGCGAGTTCTACAAGAAGCGCGGTAACTACATTGAGATCGGTGGAATGGAGGTTGCTCGCAAGGACGACGACGAGCGCATGCTCGAACTCATTCGCAAAGTGGGGTCAGGCAAAGCCTTTGGTACGAACGCACACATGATCTCGGCAGCCGAAGCCAAAGAGAAGTTCCCACTGCTTGAGGAGAGCGAAATTCAGGGCGCACTGTGGGACCCCGATGCGGGACTTGTAACGCCACGGTCTCAAAAAGTAGCGGGCGATTTGGTCGACGAAGCCATTGCCAGCGGGAAGTTGAAAGCGTTTGCCTATACGCCCGCCACTAAGATATTAGTTGAAGATGGCGTTGCGGTGGGTGTCGAGACACCCAAGGGAACCATCATGGCGGACTACCTTGTTCTGTGTGCCGGCATCTGGGGATCGCTCGTATCCAACACGGCGGACGTTAAGCTACCGCTTTTGCCACTGGAGCATCCCCTGCTATTTTTTGGACCATGGGATCACCTTGAGGGAACAGGCAAAGACATTGTTTATCCTTTGATGCGTGACCAGGGTAATTCAGCCTACGTGCGCGACACGGGGGATCCCACCACTCCTGAAGGCGGTCTTCTTGAGTGGGGCTATTACGAGCCTTTCGAGCCCAGACTTATTGAAGCCAAAGAAATTGTCGAACCGAGCGAAGCGAGACTGTCGCCATCAATGCGCGATATAACCCTCGATCAAGTCATGGACGCGTTCGAACGCGCCATTGAACTGACACCGGTTCTCGGCGAATTGGGTTGGGAGGAGCGTCGCTCATTTAACGGATTACTGTCGATCACAACGGACAGTACCTCGATTATTGGTGAGTCGGTCGAACTCAAAAATCTCTGGCTGTGCGAGGCCGTCTGGGTCAAAGACGGACCTGGCGCTGGAAAGTTGCTTGCAGAATGGATGACTCATGGACGCACAAGTATGGATCCGCACAGCATTGATCCTGCGCGTCACTACCCGATCCAGAAGACTGACCAATACATTCGTGATCGGTGTTACGAGTCCGCTCAAAAAGTCTATACGCCCGCCGTTCACCCTCGCGAACCGTTTGCAAGGTCTCGTGGACTGAGGACCAGTCCTTTTTACGAGCGAGAAGTTGCGTTAGGCGGTTATTTCATGGAAGTCGCAGGCTGGGAGCGCGCGCACGGTTATGCGGCGAACGAAGAGACACTGCTGACCAAGTATCGTGATCGGATTCCTACCCGACAGGCCGAGTGGGACAATCGGCACTTTTGGGAGGTCTCTAACGCCGAGCAACTGGCCATGAGCGACGGCGTTGGCATGATTAATCTGTCTCACTTTGCCATCTTTGATGTCGAAGGTCCGGATGCGGAAGGTTTGATGGAGTACCTTTCGGTCGCTAAGGTCGGTACCGATACAGCACTGGGCAAAGGCGTCTACACCCATTTCCTTGATCACGCCGGCGGCATTCGTTCCGACCTCACCATTATCAGACTTGCGAGCGACTGCTATCGAGTGGTTTGCGGAGGCGATACTGGACACCGGGACTACATTTGGATGCGTGACATCAGGGACAAGCACGGTTTCCCCAATGTGACCTTTCATGATCAAAGCGAGCAGCTCGCAACATTGGGACTTTGGGGACCTAACGCTCGGAGTACGCTCGCTCAGCTGATGGAGGACCCCGAGAGTATCTCTAATGCGTCATTCCCCTATGCAACAACTCGTGAAATAAACGTTTGCGGCGTCACCATTTGGGCATTTCGCATCAGCTACGTGGGTGAGCAAGGCTGGGAGTTGTACTTCCCGTTCTCTGAAGGTCTGAAGATTTGGGACGCGTTGTTCGAGTTAGGGGTGACACCTGTTGGCATCGAAACGTATGCGAATAGTCGCCGTCTTGAAAAAAGTCTCCGCCTTCAAAACGCAGATCTTGAGATCGACTACAACCTTTACGAAGCAGGACTTGCGCGACCTAAGGTAAAAGCGGCTGATTTCCACGGAAAGGCGGCTTACGTTCAGCAACGAGAGCTCGACCAGCAAGCCGCTTATCTGTGCACATTCATGCTACAGGACACCACAGATAGCGACGGTGTTGTGCGCTACCCCGTGGGAAACTGGCCAATCCTCGACCCCGAGACGAAGGAGGTCATCATCGACTCGCACGGACGTCGGTCTTACACGACGAGCATGGCCTTCGGACCCAGCCTAGGCGCCAATATTGCGATGGGCTACCTCCCAGCCGATCAAGCGAAAGAAGGTGATATCGTGCTTATCGAGTACTTTGGTGAGCACTATGAGGCGAAAGTCATGAAGGTAGGCTACGGCGCGCTCCTTGATCCCACTAATGAGCGGCCCAAAAGCTAACTCAAAAAAAGGAGCCTACGGGCTCCTTTTTTTTCGCTTCACAGCGGCTTAACGACGACGACGCCTTCGCCCTTCAGGCTCTGGTACTGTCTTCGGGGGTGGTGCGGGAACCACTGAAAACAAGTTGGGGTAAGGGTCTGACTTGTGCGGAAACGCCATAGCAGCGACAAAGTAATCTTGAAAATCTGCCTCTATCGCGGTTTCAATCCGCTCTGCTTTGTTGACCGTCTGCTGAATACTCACGCGCGACTCACGGTTCAACAGTGCTATTCGAGCACCCACACCGGCGGCATTGCCCGCCGATGATACATTGCTCAACGCACAGTCAGGAATAAGCCCCAGCACCATTGCGTGCTCAACACTGATGTGGCTACCAAAGGCACCTGCCAAACGAATACGATCGACGGTGGCCACGCCCATCTTATCCATAAGCAGCTTAATCCCCGCATAGAGCGCCGCTTTCGCAAGTTGAATCTGCCTCACATCGTTCTGCGTCACAACGATGTCACGTTGCGATTCGTGCTGCGAAAAATGTAAAACGTACGACCACGTTCGCCCGTTAGAACGAACTCGCTCTGTTTGCTCGGCAAGCGCTCCGTCGACAATACCGTCTTGGGTGATGATCCCAGCGAGAAACATTTCGGCGATGACCTCAATGATGCCTGAACCGCAAATCCCCGTGATATTGAGCCCTGCTGTCGAGGACTTAAAGTCCGGCTCGGTGGACCACAAATCTGAACCAATCACCTTGAATCGCGGCTCAAGAGTCTCTCGGTCGATCCGGACACGCTCAATTGCACCCGCTGTCGCTCGCTGACCGGCACTGATTTCGCCCCCCTCAAACGCCGGACCAGTGGGACTTGAACACACAAGAAGGCGATCTTCATTACCTAAAACAATTTCGGCATTTGTACCCACATCAACAATCAGGCTCATCGCTTTCTCTCGATCTGGCGCCTCAGCCAAGATCACGCCCGCTGTATCCGCACCCACATGCCCCGCGATACAGGGCAGAACGAACAATCGCGCCTGCAGGTGCGTGTTAAGACCTAAGTCACTCGCCTTAAGCGTTACCGCTTCATCCACCGTCAGCGCAAAGGGCGCGCCCCCTAAATTTATGGGGTTAATACCTAAGACTAGGTGATGCATGATCGGGTTTGCGACCAACGAGATCTCTAAAATATTATCGGTTGTCTCGCCCAGCTGCTCTGTCAGTTCGGCGAACAATTTGCTTAGCGCCGACTGAATGGCCGCGGTCATCGCTTCAGCACCCTCGGGATGCATCATGATGTATGACACGCGACTCATCAGATCTTCGCCAAACGGGATCTGGGGATTCATGACACTTGCTGAGGATAAAACATCACCCGTCGCAAGATCGCATAGATGGGCCGCGACCGTCGTAGACCCCACATCAACCGCCACGCCACGCGCCGCGTCAAACAAGCCGGACCATACACCGACAATCTGACTCGACTCAAAGACGGCAACGGTGACGCCTCTGTCGCCACTGGCCAATACTGATTGAAGCTTAACGAGTTCCGAGGTCTCGATACCCAGGTTCGTAAGACCCCAATCAGCCTCAAGCGCATTGAAAAGTAATCTCGCCTCTCCACGAGCATCGTCCAACGACGACTCCACCAGCGTCACAAAGTACAGTCGAGTCGCGGTACTGAGCTGAATATCTCGGTGCTCAGCGTCTTTGCGAATGATCTGACGGTGGACCTGACTTTCGGGCGGCACATCGATAATCACATCGTCCAATAGCTCGGCGTGACAGCTCAGCCTGCGGCCCTCGGGCAGCGGGCCTTTCCGCTCATTGAACTTGATTTCCGTACCGACAAGCGGCGAGAGATGTTCCGGGCTTGAGGTCATGTTGTGCTTTTGGAAGTGCCCAGACATGCAGGCAATCTGACAGCGACCACACAAGCCGCGACCACCACAGACAGAGTCTATATCAACCCCTAGAGTGCGAGCCGCGTCCAGCAGCTGCGTATGTTTTGGAAACTCGCCTCGCTTACCCGATGGAAGAAATAGAACTTTAATCTGCTCGCTGGACACGTCTTATGCATTACCTCTTCGACGACCGGTTCGTCCACGACGACCTCCGGCCGCACCTTCAGCCGCAGGCTCGCGATACGCCTTAATCCAATTTGCACAATTCGGATCATGCCCCATCATCACGTCTCCGCCACGGACTGCCTGCATTACCTCAGGGTGTAATGGACTGGTAATCGCAGAGGTCATACCTGCGCCCATGGCCATCGTCAAAAATGCCGCATTGATCCCGTTCCGATTAGGTAAACCGAAGCTTACGTTGGAAGCGCCACAGGTCGTGTTCACCTTAAGATCAGTGCGTAGTCGACGAACCAGCTCCATGACCTGAACACCGGCAGTATTGATGGCGCCAATCGGCATCACCAAGGGATCTACAACAATGTCCTCGTGGGATATTCCATAATCAGCAGCGCGTTCGACAATCTTTTTAGCCACCTCAAAGCGCACGTTTGGATCTTCAGAAATACCGGTCTCATCGTTTGAAATAGCCACGACCGCGGCACCGTATTTTGCGACAAGCGGCAAGACGCGCTCGAGCACTTCGTCCTCGCCGGTCACTGAATTTACCAAGGCCTTACCTTGATACACCGACAGACCCGCTTCGAGGGCTTCAATAATCGACGAATCAATACTCAGCGGCACATCCGTAATTGACTGCACCAGCTGGATCGCTTCGGCCAGAATCCGTGGCTCATCGGCTAAGGGAATGCCGGCATTGACATCGAGCATTTGGGCTCCAGCCGCCACTTGAGCAAGCGCATCCGCTTCAACCCTGCTGTAATCGCCATTTTTCATTTCTTCCGCAAGAATTTTACGACCGGTAGGGTTAATACGCTCGCCGATGACTATAAAGGGCTTGTCAAAACCCATATGCACTTCTCGAGAAGCCGAGCTAATAATGGTTGTCGTCATGAGTGTCTCCAGCACGATCCCCCGTGAAGGTTACGTGCAATTATTATTGTCAGCCCTAAGGCTCATTTTTAAACCGCTGATGCGAACATTGCGGCCATTTCTCGCGTATCCAAGAACACGCCACTTACCTCAACGACACTACCGCGCGTCTTCGAAGCCCTTATTAGCAATGAGCACTTTAAGCGTCTCATCCGACACCTCGTGCTCAATACCCTGACCTATTTGTTGTGCGAGCTCTTGAGGTGACAAATTAGAATCAATCGACGAGGTTACTCGGCGCCACTCGTCAAGGTAGGCGTCGCTGCCCCCCTTATCAGCGCGCATCGCCGCCCGGTCAATCGCCGCTTGGAACCGGTGCTCAAGTAAATACTTGCCCCGCTCACGACCTCGCTTTATCTGGACCTGTGATGGAATATCTCGCCAGTACACGTCAATTCTTTGCAAACGCTTTACCTCTGTAAGGAATCATGCGAACAACCTGCTCCTGCAACGAAGAAGCCAACTGTCCGTACCCGGTCTCAATAATTTCAAGTGGCAGGCCTAATCGCTCTGCCGCGTGCTTTGCACTTGCGCGCAATGTATCGTCATGTACTTGCGCCAGATATACCACTTTGCGGTAATGTCCGAACAGCTGTGACTCAAGCTCAGGATGCTTGTCCAATTTCAAATCGGCAACCACCAACCTGTCAAAGTGTTTGGCTAAAAAATCGGTGAGGTAAAAGGTTCCAGGCTCGGCGTCAGAAAGCGCGTGGAACACGGCACTCGAGGCATAAAATTCATAGCAATGTGCGCCAGGCAGTCGCTCTGCACCAAACTTTCGCGCAACCTCATCGACACCGCCGCCGGTACCACAATCCGCATAAGCAATAAAAAAGCGATCGTAGTTGTCGCATTGATCAGCGAGCAATGACTCTAACCGCGACGCGATGCGCTCCGGCCTGTTATGGAGAGCCGCATCCAGGCACCGAATATCGATCTGATCCCAGCTATTTGCGCGCTTCAACGCAGCCAACTCAGCCGCGAGCGCACCACAGCCGATGACTAGGAGGCGCGACAATAGTAATTAGCCATTTGCAACACGTCGCTCTTGGACGAGACGAACTGCCGTAGTGGCGGCGTCAGCAGCATCTCTGCAGTAGGCGTCTGCGCCGACAGCCTCGCCAAACTCCTCGTTCAAGGGTGCTCCCCCCACCATAACAATATAGTCATCGCGAAGGCCCTTCTCCTTCAGTGCATCAATGACGACCTTCATGTAAGGCATGGTGGTCGTCAGCAGCGCCGACATCCCTAAAATATCCGGCTTGTGACGCTCAAGCGCGGCAACGTAGTCCTCCACAGCATTGTTAATCCCGATGTCATAAACCTCAAAGCCTGCGCCTTCGAGCATCATTGCAACCAGATTTTTGCCAATATCGTGGATATCGCCTTTTACGGTACCAATCACCATGGTCCCCACGGGTTTTGCGCCGGTCTCAGCCAGTAAAGGCCGAAGAATCGACATTCCACCTTTCATCGCATTGGCCGCAAGAAGGACTTCTGGCACAAATAAAATTCCATCGCGAAAATCGATTCCCACGACCGTCATTCCGTCAACAAGTGCGGTACTGAGAACCCTTTCCGCGGACCAACCACGATCCAACAAAATCTCAGTGCCTTCTGCGATTTCCTCTTTCAGCCCATCGTACAAATCGTCGTGCATTTGCAACACGAGATCCTCGTCAGAAAGCGCCGAAAGGATAATGTCTTCTTCGTCGGACATTATGTCTATCTCCTCTAAAGTCGCCTAGTAGTCTCTATCGGCGAAAGATGCTTTTTCACGCGCCATGAAATCCAATAGCGCGTCGTCAATCGCCGGATCAAATACAGGCGCTTCATAGTCCGCCAACATTTTTTTCCAGATTCCGTTTGCCCGTTGTGCAGCATCTAAGCTGCCCTCGGCGGACCATTGCTCAAAGCTATTGTTATCGGCAACGGTCGAGCGATAGAACGCCGACTCAAAGTTGGCTAATGTATGCGCCGATCCTAAGAAGTGCTTGCCCGGACCCACCTCTTCAAAGGCCTCAATCGCTTGCGCATTTTCAGAAAGGTCCATTCCTTCAAGTAACACGGCGATCATGCTCGCTTGGTCGCAGTCCATCACAAACTTCTCATACCCCACAGCCAAACCGCCCTCGAGCCAACCGGCGGTGTGCAACATGAAGTTAACGCCCGCAAGTGCCGCAGTTTGCAGCGTATTTGCGGCCTCGTAGGCGGCCTGCGCATCGGGGAGCTTTGATCCACAAAGACCACCACCACTGCGGTAAGGAACGCCTAACCGCCGGGCAAGCGCAGCGGTTGCGTAAATAACCTGAGAGGGCTCTGGCGTTCCAAACGTGGGCGCACCTGTTGCCATGGACACTGCGGCGGCAAACGTTCCAAAAACGACCGGACAACCGGGACGTATCAGCTGAGTCAGTGCAATACCCGCCATCGCTTCAGCCAAAATTTGAGTACACGTCGCAGTGACGGTCACTGGCGACATCGCACCGGCTAATATGAAAGGCGAAACGACGCACGACTGGTTGTTGCGGGCATAAACCTTCAGCGAACCCAGCATGGTTCCGTCGAACACCATCGGTGAGTTCACATTAATTAGGCTGGTGAATACGCAGTTCTGGTCAACGAACTCAGCGCCAAAGACCAACTTCGCCATATCAACCGAATCTTGGGCGCGGCGCCAGTGCGTCACCGATCCCATGAGTGGCTTGTCGCTGTACTTGAAGTGACTATAAACCATGTCGTAATGACGTTTGTTGACCGGCAAATCTACAGGCTCACAGACCGTCCCGCCCGAGTGGTGGAGACCCGGCGCCATGTAAGCGAGCTTTACAAAATTTCGGAAATCTTCAATCGTTGAATATCGGCGCCCATTGTCCAAATCGTGCGCAAAGGGCGACCCGTACGCGGGGACTAAAACCGTATTCTTGCCACCAATCGTCACGTTGCGCGCAGGATTGCGTGCGTGTTGCACATACTCGGACGGCGCACTCTTCTGAATGATCTCTCGACACATGCCTCGCGGAAAACGGACGCGCGTACCGTCGACACGCGCACCAGCGGCCTTAAACAAATCCAAGACCTCGGGGTCATCTAGGAAGTCGATGCCAATTTCTTCAAGAAGCCTGTCGGCATTACTCTCAATGAGCTGAAGGCCCTCCTCGCTCAGGATTTCCATGTAAGGAATTTTGCGCTTGATAAAAGGTGCCGCCACCGGGGCGGAGCTGGCTCTGGCCTCTCTTCGACCGGATCTACCGCCTGATTTTCGTCGCCCTGCTCGTTCACTCATAGGACTGTCCTGCTTCATTATTTTTGTTGTTTATCGGCCGCCATTTTAACGTCACAAATAGGGGTAAACGCCAGAAAAATCGCACCGGAAATTACGGTTATTTTTGGCACTTTTTAGGGCCAAAGAAATCATTTTATTTTCGATCATTTCTGCAAAAAAACCGTCTGTGTTTCGTGGCATAAAATCGACAGCAAAAAAAACATCCGCCGCGCGCAAAACAGCGCCATGAGATCGGTTATCGTATGTCCTGCATTCATCTCGAAACGAGCATTAGCTGTGGCAAAAAAACGCATTGGCATCGTCGGCGCAGGCGTTAATGGAACCTCCATTGCAACAGCATGTGCGGCTCGCGGACACGAGGTGGAGCTCTTTGACTCCGGGCTTGCCTTCGCAGAGACGAGTCGCAAGTCATCGCGGATGCTTCACGGTGGCATTCGCTACCTTGAGCAAGGTCACTTTCGTCTGGTACGCGAAGCTCTGCTCGAGCGTGACGAGTGGCAGCAGCTCGCGCCCGACGCCACCCGTGTTGAGCGATTTTTCTTCCCGATATATGAAGACTCACCGCGAGGCAGACTACTCTTGTATTCAGGAGCGACTCTATATCAATGGCTTGCCGGGCGATTTTCTGTGGGGAAGAGTCGCCTCCATAGCGTACCCGAAATAACTGAGGCATTTCCGGGTCTCAACCCAAACGGTCTTTGCGGTGCCGTGAGTTACTGTGATGTCGTCATGAATGACGAGCGCCTCGCTGAGACACTGGTTGAAGAGGCAAAACACCACGGTGTGTCACTGCACGAGTACACCCCCATCTCACATATCGAGACCACCGGATTCCTCGACATTAATGGAATATCGCAAAAGTTTGACCACGTCATCAATGCAGGTGGCCCCTGGGCCTCCTCACTGCTTGAGCGGTCGGGTATTTCGTCAGCCTTCGAGCTAGAGCATGTCAGAGGTTCACACCTGATTCTCAAAGCCGACTTAAAACACGCCTTAGTGTTTCAGATAGCAGCCGATCAGCGCATCGTCTTCGCAATACCGATTGGACAAGGCCGCACCTTATTTGGGACCACTGAGCACCCACATGATCTTGCTGAAACCATTGTCTGCAGCGACCAAGAGATTGACTATTTACTGGCGATTTATAACCAGTGCATGACGCATCAAATAGACCGTTCAGATATCGAGTCTACCTACTCAGGCGTCAGACCCATTGTAAGAAGGCGGAGCGAGTCCTTGTCGAATATGAGTGCGGCGAGTCGGGACTCGGAGATCGAGGTCATCGATCAGCTCATCAATGTTTTTGGTGGAAAATGGACGTCTGCCCGTCGATTAGGGAGCAAAGTCGCCTCGCTCATCGACTGACCGAGAATTTGACGCGCCGCGGCGCATTTGTCGAAGTCTTACTTAACTGAGAATCGTTACCCACGCATTCAAAATAAATAATGGTAAAATAACGTCTTCGAACATGTTGTTGACGAGGCAGCTATGTCACAAATATTTCACTTAGCGGTTCCCGCAGGGGACCTTGCGACCACTGTGACCTTCTATACCGAAATACTGGGGTGCCAAACTGGCAACAGCGAACACGGTCGGTGGGTCGATGTCGACTTTTGGGGCAATGAGCTGACGCTGCATCAGAGCACCGAGCGGCTGCCAGGAGTACGACACGACGTCGATATGGGTGCGGTCAGTGTGCCTCACTTTGGTGCACACATGTCCGAGTCTGATTTCAACAGCCTAAAGCAACGCATAGAACAATCGGATCACGACTACTTAGACCCTCCGTACAGACGATTCAAAGGCACCGAATTCGAGCAAGAAACGTTCTTCATTACGGACCCAAATGGGAATGTTCTGGAAATGAAGACCATGGTCAACCCAGAGGTTCTCTTTAAAAGCTAGCGACAGTGCTCACCGGCAGAAGCGTCTTCTCGAGCGTATTGGCGCACTCCGCCACGTTTCACAATAGATCCACGTGGTGACACTCTATCGCCACTGTATTAATAGTCGACCAACCTTCAATTTGCCGAGACAGGCGAGGTCATTCGGCCCGCCCATTGAAGACGTCAGATCTGACTTCCTCTCTGACTAATAGAAGTAACAGCAACAAACACGTGGAATGAAAGGATACAAAAAACGAGAGAAATATAAAGTTAGGCGCATCACCCATAGCACCCTCTAAGCGAGCCAGACCTGTCACTGCAAAATAGAAGCCCAAAGCAAAGAAGCAGACGAGAAGGTGGACCAACTCCCTCCCTAGAATCAGCCAAACATAGCCACACGTGAGCATCGTAGCGGCCATTAGGAATCGGACTCGATGCATCTGAAAATCAAAAAACTGCCCTGTCCAGCCGAAAGCGAGATAGCTCGGTAGCAACCCGCTAGCGTGCGCAACGATGTAGCACAGCACAAGACTAGTAAACACCGTCAGATAAAGCCGAAAAGCGGCTGTTTTTGTATTAAGCGCTGCTGATAAGCGACCGCCTCGTCGGAGGTTCGACTCACTTAAAGCCGCAATTTCCGAAGGCGACAGACTGTCACTCGGTTTTGAAGGCTCATCACTCCGCATATCCAACCTCTCGATCAGATGAACGAAACACCATAAAGAGGATAGCCATGAGATAAACGGGCCTGAGTATCTGTGTTATCTGTCCAGTAATGAGTTCTGGCGTGAAAAACACGTCATCCATTGCGATCAAATCTTCAATAAATGCCACCCACGAGATAAGTGCAATAACCTTCAAAACCAATGTCGTGTTCTTTTTGAGAACGCGATAGCTCACGTAGAGTAGCAATAGAAATCCGGTCAGAGCTGCGCGATACAAAATGAGCTCCTGCGTAAGCGCGACCGCGTCATCAGAAGTCAACAACGATCCACCTAACCGAGCAACCGTTACCGTATGAACTATGACCGCCAATGCGAAGGAAAAGACAATCAGCTCACACAACATGTAAACGTCAATTTTAATCTTCATTTTGCCCTCGGTCCATCACACACTTACTGTTACCGAACTGCGGTTACTTCTGGCCGAATATAGTGTACGGTGATGCGGCATGCGACTTAGGTTACATTTTTATTAGTTTATGGTCACTTTTTGATAGGTTTTTCGGATTACACTGAAGTTCTGTTTGAACCAATAATCGCATTTGATGGATTCGTCGGATTGCACTGAATTTCCGTTTGCACCAAAAATCGCATGAGTGGCTCGAACCGCTGACTACCCCCACCCAGCTTTTCAGCAATGGCAATGTCGAGGGCATTTCGCTGAAGCCTGAGGCGCATCACCACAGCATCACTAATGTTCATTGCACGGGCACGTGACTCCAAACGCTTTTCAATGTGACGTTAGCACGCCAATGCGTCACGACCTTTTCGTGTTTTGAGGTATTTTGTGAGCGACCGCACCGGCATCGTCGATTCACTATGATGCGGGTCCGCACCCTCTCTGGACGACAAAGGGCCGAGCTGCATAACTGTCGATACCAAAAACACACCAAGAGTGCGGATTCAAAGCTTATAGACATAAAAAAGACAAAGGGAACAACAACTTAGCGTCATTGCTCCCTTTATAGATGGTGCGGAAGGCGGGACTTGAACCCGCACAGCCATAGGCCACTACCCCCTCAAGATAGCGTGTCTACCAATTCCACCACTCCCGCAATTTTTTGATTCAGTCGATCGGAAGATCGCTAAAATCGGAACTATCAATTGGCTCATCCGCGAGGGGTAGATCACCCGCAGGAGCCAAGGGTTGAGCTTCAACTGCACCCAGAGGTACTTCAAATCCTAAATCGTCAGTGTCCGCAAATTGCTGATCAGCAATCATTGCCAAACCAAAACTGGTGGCAAAAAACAACGCCGACAGCCAGCCTGTGGCCGACGTCAAAACGTTACCCCCACCTGACGAGCCAAACACCGTTTGTGACGACCCGCCACCAAACGATGCGCCCATATCAGCGCCCTTGCCGCGCTGCAGCAATATGAGACCAATAATCGCAAGCGCCACCAGAAGGTGAACAACTAAAATGACTTGATTCACTTGTTTCTCCGAAACAGGCATTAACGAACGACGAAAACACCATTACCAAGGGTGCGCGAGTCTACCCAAGTGCCATCAACAGGGCAAGACTCTTGTTAAGCTGCCTGCTTAATTGCGTCTGCGACTTCGTGAGCAAGACGATCGATCTCAACAGTCTCATCACCTTCAACCATAACGCGAATGACGGGCTCAGTTCCTGATGCCCGTAAAAGCAGTCGACCGCGCCCTTCAAGCGCCGCTTCGACTCGATCGCAGGCATTTTTGATCGAAGAATGCGCGGCCATATTAAAGTCTTTACCAATGCGCACATTAACCAATATTTGCGGCAGCGGCTTGAAACCGGAGGCAAGTTCGGCGATCGATCGACCCGAGGCCATGACGGCAGCTAGAACTTGCAGTGCCGCGATGACACCATCACCTGTGGTGCTGACCTCGCCACAAATAATATGGCCCGAAGATTCGCCACCCAAGCTCCATCCTTCTGCGTTCATAAGCTCTTTGACATATCGATCCCCGACTTTCGCCCTCGCCAAGCGAAGCCCACCCGCTTCCAGGGCTAATTCCAAACCCATGTTAGTCATTAACGTACCAACGACCCCGGCATCCGAGTCACCATTGGCAAGGCGATGCATGGCGAGGACGTACAGCACATCATCACCCGTGAGCAACTCCCCCTTTGCGTTGACCATTTGCAGTCGATCACCGTCACCGTCAAACGCGATACCAATATCCGCATCTTCCGCGACAACACGTGCCTGAAGCGCTTCAGGTTCAGTAGAGCCCACACCCTCGTTAATATTGTATCCGTCTGGCGTCGCGCCAATAACCACAGTCTCGGCACCCAACTCATCAAATACAGCGGGCGCGACGTGATAGGTCGCACCATGGGCGCAGTCAATCACGAGTTTCAATCCCTTCAGACTCAAAGATTCTGGGAACGTCGCTTTACAATATTCGATGTATCGACCGGCGGCGTCGACAATACGACTGGCTTTGCCGAGCTGCTCAGAATCCACAGTCACCATTGGGCTATCTATCATGGCTTCAATTTGCAACTCGAGCTCATCCGAAAGCTTACTGCCCTTGTCATTAAAGAACTTGATGCCATTGTCAAAATACGGGTTGTGCGATGCGCTGATGACAATTCCTGCTTCCGCTTTTTGGGTTCGCGTCAATAAGGCAATTCCCGGCGTTGGCAGTGGGCCCAGTAACTTCACATTAGCACCGGCAGCCACCAGACCTGCCTGCAAGGCAGACTCGAGCATGTAGCCTGACACCCGCGTGTCTTTACCGATCACTACCGTGGGCTTTGAGCCGTCGGCACCTGCAAATACCTTCCCGGTCGCCCACCCTAACTTCAGCATAAAGTCGGGCGTTACCGGCGAGTCGCCCACGCGTCCTCGGATGCCGTCGGTACCAAAATACTTCCGTGTCACAACTCCCCCTTTGTCGCACGCCATACAGCCAATGCATCGGCCGTTTCTGCAACATCATGCACTCGAATAACTGCCGCCCCACCCTGCGCAGCCAATACCGCCAGCACCGCACTCGGTACGATCCGATTAGCAGCCGACCGGCCCGTTATCGCGCCGATCATAGACTTTCGAGAGAGTCCAACCAAGAGTGGCAGTTCAAATGAGGCAAATTCACGCAGCCGGCGTAATATTTCGTAGTTTTGTGACACCGTCTTACCAAAACCAAAACCTGGATCGATAAGAACCCGACTTCGCGCCACCCCAGCGATGAGGCACTGCGCGACACGCGCTTTAAGAAAAGCCATCACGTCGCTGACCACGTCTTGATAGTCAGTGTGCGCCTGCATTCGCTCTGGCTCTGCTGACATGTGCATCAGTGAGACCGGCAAGTCCGACTGCACTGCAGCCTCAAGTGCACCCGCGCGCGTGAGCGCTCGCACATCATTGAGCATCCCGACGCCGGCTGTTGCAGCTTCTCGCATAACGACAGGGTTACTGGTGTCGATCGACAAAATAACATCCACACGTGAGGAAAGTAGTGCTATCGCACCCATCACGCGGTCAAGCTCCTCTTGTGTAGAGACGGCTTCAGCCCCGGGGCGAGTAGACTCGCCACCAACATCTAGGATCACCGCGCCATCAGCGACCATCTGGGACGCTCGCACTAAGAGACGATCTTCGAGGAGACCATTGCTAGAAAGGAGTGCGCCACCATCAGAAAAAGAATCGGGCGTCACGTTGAGAACGCCCATGATCTGGGGAGTATCCAGCGAAAGTTCGCGCCCGCCGCAGTTCAGGCTAGATGCCACGCCTATTTAATGCGTGATCGGATCGCCCACACTCTCGTCGCCAGGCGAGGATGCTTCTGGACCCGATGGCGAATCTGAAGGGCCGTCAGTCCAATCTGCCGGAGG
This sequence comes from Luminiphilus sp., assembly GCA_965656285.1. Lineage (GTDB taxonomy): Bacteria > Pseudomonadota > Gammaproteobacteria > Pseudomonadales > Halieaceae > Luminiphilus. The sequence continues at coordinate 18,252 of CBFHJX010000017.1, forward strand.
ACTGGGCTTGCGACCTTCCATAATTTCATCAATTTGCCCAGCATCAATCGTTTCGAACTGCATCAACGCTTCAGCCATCATGTCCATCTTGCTTCGATGTTCCTCAAGCAAACCTCGGGCACTCTCATAGCACTCGTCGATAATTGATCGGACCTCTTTGTCGATAGCGCGCGCCGTCTCATCCGACATTGCCTTTGAGGGCTGACCCGCAGAGCGTCCCAAGAATACCTCTTCGCCACCCTCGTCGTATAAAAGCGGGCCCATGGTGTCTGACAGACCCCACTTGGTGACCATGTTACGTGCGATTTCTGTAGCGCGCTGAATATCATTGGACGCACCGGTAGTAATGCCCTCTTTACCCAGCGTCATCTCTTCCGCGACACGCCCACCAAACAGGCTAGTGACCTGACTAATAATGTGACGTCGTGTGTGACTGTATCGGTCTTCCTCGGGCAAAAACATGGTCACGCCGAGTGCGCGCCCACGGGGAATAATCGAAACCTTATAGACCGGATCATGCTCGGGCATGAGTCGACCGACAATGGCATGTCCCGCCTCATGATACGCGGTGTTTAATTTCTCTTTTTCAGACATCACCATTGAACGCCGCTCAGCGCCCATCATGATTTTATCTTTCGCAAGCTCAAAGTGCTGCATACCGACCGAGCGCACACCCGCGCGCGCGGCAAAAAGCGCCGCCTCGTTCACCAAATTAGCAAGGTCTGCACCGGAAAACCCAGGCGTTCCTCGCGCAATCTTTGAGGCTTCTACATTTTCAGCGAGCGGCACTTTGCGCATGTGCACTTTCAAGATTTGTTCACGGCCGCGAATATCAGGCAGGCCCACCGTTACTTGTCGGTCAAAACGACCCGGACGCAACAAAGCGGGATCAAGCACGTCAGGACGGTTAGTCGCAGCAATCACGATAACGCCATCATTCCCGCCAAAACCGTCCATCTCGACCAGCAACTGGTTCAGCGTCTGTTCACGTTCATCATGTCCGCCGCCCAGACCGGCACCGCGATGTCGTCCAACCGCATCGATCTCGTCGATAAAAATAATACAGGGGGACTGCTTCTTTGCCTGATCGAACATATCGCGGACTCGCGACGCGCCAACACCGACAAACATCTCGACAAAGTCAGAACCTGAAATTGAAAAGAACGGCACTTTAGCCTCGCCCGCAATCGCTTTAGCGAGAAGCGTTTTTCCAGTTCCGGGTTGACCGACCATTAACACGCCACGCGGAATCCGCCCGCCCAACTTTTGGAATCGGCTGGGATCACGCAAAAACTCGACTAACTCCTGAACGTCTTCCTTGGCCTCGTCAACGCCTGCCACATCGGCGAAGGTGGTAGTAATTTGATCTTCGCCCATCAGCTTTGCTTTACTTTTACCAAAGCTCATCGGACCACCACGACCACCGCCGCCACCTTGCATCTGCCGCATGAAAAACATGAACACCGCCAAGATGATTAAAATTGGGAAGCTCGCCACCAACAACTGTGTCCAAACGGACTGTTGCTCCGGCTGCTTGCCTTCAACAACCACATTGTGGGTGAGAAGATCATCCATCAGCTTCGGATCTTCCACCATCGGTCGAATGGTCTCAAAACGTGACCCATCCTTCCGTTCGGCACTAATGGACAGGCCGTCAACGACCACCTTCGACAGGCGATCATTCTGCACCTCTTGAATAAACGCAGAGTACCCGACTTGCTCGCTTTTACCCTGCGTATTGAAGTTGTTGAACACCGACAACAGCACTGCTGCAATCGCGAGCCACAACAACATATTCTTCGCCATATTGTTCAAATCACCATCCTCCGGCTTAGCGTTGGCGCTTAACAGATCACCAGTATAGCGGGCTATTCACAAAACCACGCACTTCCTGAAACATGGAGACGGTTACACCCTATTTCAAGGATCTACGCAAATTTCTTGGTATTGGCTCTAACCGCGAAAACCTTTAGCCACCACATAGACCTCTTTAGACCGTGGTCTGGACGCGGCAGGCTTTCGACTGTGGACCGTCAGAAAACGTTCGCGCACAGACTTAAGCCACTCATCAAACCCTTCTCCATGAAATACTTTGGCCACAAAAACACCGCCTTGGGGGAGAATCTGCACCGCGAGATCGAGCGCCAGCTCAACCAAATACATCGCTTTGGGCTGATCCACACTGACGATGCCACTCATATTAGGAGCCATATCTGAGAGCACTGCGGACGGGACACTCGCCCCAATAACCTGCTGAATCTGATCAAACACAGGCTGCTCGGTAAAATCGCCTTCAATAAAATCAACGCCTGCCAAAGCGTCCATCGGAAGAATATCGCTAGCCACCACTCGGCCTTTATGCCCCACGAGGTGCGCAGCGACCTGAGACCAACCGCCGGGCGCACTGCCCAAATCAACCACTGTCATTCCCGGCCGTATAAACCGATCTTTGTCATTCAGTTCGATAAGCTTATAGCAGGCTCTGGATCGATAGCCCTCAGCTTGAGCACGCTGAACATAAACATCGTCGCGATGTTCTTTGAGCCACGCCTTACTCGAACTACGCTTCTTTGCCATTTTGAGGGACTCCTGAACCAATGACCGGTAGAATACCAGCTCATGAACCATTCAACTCACCACTTGAGAGTCGTAACGTGGAAAACCGATTACTAAAACAATATCGCGCCATCGCACACAAACTTCACCCCATTGTAACCGTGGGTAGTCAAGGTTTAACCGAAGGCATTCAGATTGAACTCGATCGTGCACTGACGGATCACGAACTCGTTAAAATCAGAGTCAACGTGGGAGATCGAGAGGCCCGCGACACCATTATAAAAAGCCTCACAGAAACGAGCGCCGCCGAACTCGTCCAAAAAATAGGTCACACCGCGACACTGCTGCGGCACTCGTCAAGTGCCGACCCTCGGAAGTCAAACCTCCAACGCCCTCTTTAATGTCTAACGTCCTCGAGTTTCCGAGTCGCGAAAAGCAAGCCTATGCGTTTTTAACCGAAAATCTCGCCGCCCTCCTCAGAGACAAGGGCGCCGATGAGGCGTTGATCGCTCATGCCACAACTTTACTCCTCAAGGTGTACGGGGAAACACGGGGCAGTACCGAGTTCTCGTTCTCGGTAGACCTGCCTGACGGCTTGACGCCTGCACAAATTGCACAGCTACGGCAACAAATAGAAGTGGGGACCGACGCGCAAAGAAAGCATCACCATTCGTTGATGATTCGAATGGCGGCACAATTACTTCTCACGGAACTCAAACTGTTTCAGCACGGACGCGAGGAGCCTCGCTAGAACATAGAAACCAATCCATGGACTGCAAACGCTGCAATCCACGCTAACACGAGATAACTCAACAGCAGCCGCATGGCAAAACCGGTCGACTTTGATTCTCTCGCAAGCAACGCCACCGTCGACACGCACTGAAGTGCAATCGTAAAAAAGACCACCAGCGCTGCGCCAGACGCCGCCGTCAGCCCCGACTCGGTAATCCGCTCAGCAAGCGGCGCAGGGTCGTCATCTGCGTTCTCGATACCAAAAATAGTACCCAAAGTCCCGACGAAGACTTCTCGAGCCAAAAACGAGGCTAAAATTGCGACGCCGTAACGCCAATCCAGGCCGAGCGGCTCAAAAACAGGCTGAATCCAAGTACCCAACGTTGCCAACCAGGAGGTCGACAGGTCCTCGCCACCGTTGGGGACGTAGCCGAGGCCCCACACCACAACCGTAACAGTGAAAATAATACTGCCGGCTTTTTGTATAAAATGCCCGGCCCGATTCACCGACGCATGAATAATGGGCCAAATATTGGGGGTCCGATACGCGGGGAGCTCGAGTATAAAGGCCTGCTTGCGCGACTCAGACTCACCCAACCTGCTTGCAATGGAGGCCACGAGCAGTGCCGATACAATGCCAAAAAAATAAATACCGGACATGACGAGACCCTGCCAGCCCACCAGCCCACCAAAGGCCGTCGTATCGGGAATTAAGACCGTGATCAGCAGTGCGTAAACAGGTAATCGCGCGGAGCACGGCATGAGTGGAATAGCAACATAGGTCATCAAACGCTCTTGCCGCGACGACATCGTTCTTGCCGCATAGATCGCCGGTATCGCGCACGCCACTCCGGAAAGCAATGGCACAAAACTTTTACCCGATAGACCAAAATAGCTCAGTGGTCTGTGACAAATAAGCGCGGCTCTTGCGAGATATCCAGAGTCCTCTAACGCACCGATAATCAGCGTCAAAACAAAAATTTGAGGCACAAACACCAGGAAGGCACCGAGACCACCAAATACGGCATCCTCAAAAAAGTCCGCGAAAATGCCCTCTGGAACCAAAGGCACTAACCAGGCGCCAAGACCCAAAATAAATGCCTCGACACCATCCATTAACGGTGCAGACCATGTAAAGATTGCTTGGAAAAACAGCGTCATAATAACGACAAACGCTACGCCACCCGAGGCAGTCCCAAGCAACCAGTTGTCAATCTTGGCCTGCCGACGCACTAATAATTCACCCTGAGGAACAAAACGATCGGCTATTTGTTGGGCCGAACCTTCTATCAGCGCATCGGGCGTGTCGGCCCAAGGGGATTGCGCTGCAGTCGAACTGAGCAGCGCTGCCTCGGCGGCCTCAACACCATTACCGGTTCTTGCGCTGACCGGCAACACAGGCACACCCAGCGACGCACGTAATCCGTCGAGATCAAGGGCAAGCTCATTGTGCTCAAGGATATCCATCATGTTAAGCAGCACTAGGAATGGCTTTTTAGACCGTGCGGCTTCGCGCGCCACCTGCAGACAATAGGTCAGGCCTTTTTCGAGCCGGGTCGCATCCAGCACCATAGCGACGACTGCAGGTCGCTCGTCTGACAGTGCGGAACGAAGGGCGTCTATTGCCACTTCTTCTTCACCAGAGATCGCATTTAAGGAGTACGTCCCAGGGAAATCCCAAACCTGTGCTCGGGTATCTGATCGTAATGGACCAGAACCAACGTCAATCGTAATGCCCGGGTAGTTGGCCACCTTGTGCTGCAATCCGGTTAATCGATTAAAAAGCGCGCTTTTTCCTGAATTTGGTGCACCCACCAGAAGCACGTTCTTCATGAGGGTGTGGCGTCCGTGAGAATAACGAGGTCTGCAGTTTCCTTATCGAGGCTGTAGGTCGCATTACCCAAGGCGAAAACGCGGGGGGCTCCAAAACCAGGTTGCAGGAGACAACTGACCGACTGCCCCTTTCGAAAGCCAATATCGATTAACCGCTGTGCGGCTACATTACCCGTGCCACCGGTTACCGAGCTCACGGTTGCAGACGCACCTACTGAAAGAGACCAAAGGCTCGTCAATTTTGGGTATTAGACATAGCAGTCAGACCGTCACCTCGGAGTCAGAGGTGGCGCACCTGTTCAATCTCGTAATAAATATCACCACTCGGAGCTTTGACGACAACCTCATCGCCCTCTGACTTACCCACGAGCGCTCGCGCAATGGGTGAACTCACGGAAATCATATTTTGCTTAACGTCTGCTTCGTCCTCACCCACAATGCGGTAAGTGACCTGAGAGTCGTCATCAACGTTTATCAAATCCACGGTCGCGCCAAATAAAACACGGCCAGTGGGCGTGAGGGTCATGATATCGATGACCTGCGCATTCGATAACTTGTATTCAAGCTCCTTAATTCGCCCCTCGGCAAAACTCTGCTGCTCACGCGCCGCGTGATACTCCGCATTTTCCTTAAGGTCACCGTGCTCGCGCGCCTCGGCGATCGCTGCGACAATACGAGGTCTGTCGACCTTCTTTAATCGCTCAAGCTCTTCTCGCAGTGTCGCTTCGCCTGCGACCGTCATTGGGACTTTATTCATTTGCCAAACTCACATGCAAGTCTTGCAGCCTGCGGACCTGCCCATCAGGTTCTCGCTCCAACGACATGCATATGGCGTCGGCTGCAGCCAAAGTCGTAGTGTAGAACACCTGATGCTGCTCGGCACTCGAGCGAATAGATGCCGAGTCAAGAATCGCCGTTCGACCCTCTGTCGTATTGATAATGATTGACGCTTCGTCGTTCTTAATAAGGTCAACAATATGCGGTCTTCCTTCCGCAACCTTGTTCACCAAACGGACTTCAAGGCCCGCGTTCTTAAGTGCCGCAGCGGTGCCCTTGGTTGCCGCGAGCGTAAAACCGGTATCGACAAGTCGCTTGGCGACATCAATTGCGGCGGCTTTATCCGCGTCTCGCACACTGAACAGGGCCAAGCCAGACTGTGGCGTGACGTCTCCTGCACCCAACTGAGCCTTTGCAAACGCGTCGGCAAAGGTCGGTCCAGTACCCATTACCTCACCCGTAGATTTCATCTCTGGCCCGAGAATGGGGTCAATGCCAGGGAACTTGTTAAAGGGCAATACCGCTTCCTTAACGCTGAAGTAACTCGGCACCACTTCCTTAGTGAATCCCTGCGCTTGGAGTGATTGCCCGGCCATGCAGCGGGCAGCAATTTTCGCCAATGAAACACCGATGGCTTTGGACACGAAAGGGACCGTCCGCGACGCACGCGGATTGACCTCGATCACAAAGATCTCATCATCCTGCCAGGCCAGCTGAACATTCATCAGTCCCTTTACCTCAAGTTCAATGGCCATTGCCTTCACAATATCGCGCATTTCATCTTGAACGTCAGCCGGCAAACTGTAGGGCGGTAGTGAACACGCAGAGTCCCCCGAGTGAATACCCGCCTGTTCAATGTGCTGCATAATCGAACCAATGACCACGTGCTCTCCGTCCGAGACCGCATCAATGTCGACCTCGATCGCGGCACTTAAAAAGCTATCCAACAACACGGGCGAGTCGTCAGAAACCTGAACGGCGTCGCGCATGTATCGCAACAGATCCTCGTTGCGATACACGATTTCCATCGCACGACCTCCCAGAACATAAGAGGGACGAACGACGAGAGGAAAACCAATATCCTGCGCAGCTACCACAGCAGCATCAACACTTCTCACCGTCGTATTTGCAGGCTGAAGTAGGCCCAGCTCTTGAATCATCTTTTGGAACCGCTCGCGGTCTTCTGCGCGATCAATCTGATCCGGTGTTGTACCGATAATAGGTACGCCCGCAGACTCTAAAGCTCGAGCTAATTTAAGCGGCGTCTGACCACCGAACTGAACAATGACACCCTTCGGCTTCTCAAGATCAACAATCTCTAGAACGTCCTCTAACGTAACCGGCTCAAAGAACAAACGATCCGACGTGTCGTAGTCGGTCGAAACAGTCTCCGGATTGCAGTTAATCATGATGGTCTCATAACCGTCCTCCGCCATCGCTTGGGCGGCGTGAACACAGCAGTAATCAAACTCAATACCCTGACCAATCCGATTGGGGCCACCACCCAACACAATGATCTTCTCTCGATCACTCGGAGCGGCTT